>VFJW01000069.1 GCA_009885845.1 Geobacter sp. | reverse complement strand
TGCGGCTGATTCGGGTCAAGAACCTGCTCGTCGAAGAAGCCGCCCTGACCGGCGAGTCTCTGCCGGTGGCAAAGCGCTCCGACGCGGTACTGCCGGACTCACCGCTGGGGGACCGTTTTTGCATGGCCTACAGCGGAACCATGGTGGTTCAGGGTACGGCCACCGGCGTGGTTGTTGCCACAGGGAACAGCACGGAACTGGGGCGAATCAATGCACTTCTCAATCAGACCACACAGCTGGAAACCCCGCTGACGCGACAATTGGCCAGGGTCACTACCGGCATCACCGCCGCCGTGGTTATCGTTGTAGCGATTTTGATCGCTTTCGGCATCTGGATCAAGGACGCCCCGGTCGGCGAAGCCCTCATGGTTGCCGTCTCTCTGGCCGTGGCGGCGATCCCCGAGGGGCTGCCGGCGGTCATTACCATCTGCCTGGCCATCGGCGTCCGGCGCATGGCCGCACGGCATGCTGTTGTCCGTCACCTTCCGGCGGTGGAAACACTGGGGTCCACAACCATCATCTGTTCGGACAAGACCGGCACCCTGACCCGCAATGAGATGACGGTTCAGGTGGCATGGCTGGAAGGACACGAATACCGGTTTTCCGGTATCGGCTACGCCCCGGAAGGCGAGATCGAACACGATGGTCTCCGTCTGACGACAGTTCCTCCGGTACTGCAGGAGTTGCTCTCCATTGCCGTCCTCTGCAATGATTCCGTGCTGCGCCCCGAGGGTAACAGTTGGGCAATCACCGGCGATCCGACAGAAGCTGCTCTGGTGGTTGCCGGCCAGAAAGCGGGGTTGAATGCCCACGAATTCCGCAGTCTTCACCAACGGCTGGACGTTATCCCCTTCGAGTCGGACACCAAATTCATGGCCACTCTGAACCGGATTGACGGCAAGAAACACATTCTGCTCAAGGGAGCGCCGGAAACAGTCATTGAGCGCTGCGACCTGGACGAAGCGGAGCAGCGAACGGTGAATGACGCCATGACTACTTACGCCCGCCAGGGGATGCGGGTTATTGCTTTTGCCCAACGCCGGGACGTCGTCGCAGAAGAGATTTCTCCCGATGACGTAGCAAAGAACCTGCAGTTTGCCGGTCTGCTCTGCATGATTGATCCTCCCCGTACCGAAGCCATGGACGCCATCAGGATCTGCCATAGTGCCGGCATCACGGTCAAGATGATTACCGGCGATCATCCCGTAACGGCTGAGGCCATAGGTCGACACCTCGGTCTGCTGCATCATGGGCAGACTGCCCTGACGGGTCGCGACCTGGATGGCCTTTCAGAAACAGAGCTCCAGTCGGCTGTCATGAGTACCAATGTGTTTGCTCGCGTGGCCCCGGAGCACAAGATCGCCCTGGTGCAGGCTCTCCAGACCCAGCGCCACGTGGTTGCCATGACCGGCGACGGCGTCAATGACGCCCCGGCGCTCAAACGGGCCGACATCGGGATCGCCATGGGGATTACCGGCACCGCGGTATCCAAGGAGGCGGCCAAGGTTGTCCTGATGGATGACAATTTCGCTTCCATCACCGCGGCGGTGGAAGAGGGGCGCCGGGTCTACGACAACCTCATAAAGTCCCTGGCATTCGTGCTGCCCACCAATCTGGGCCTGGCCTGCACTCTGACGGCATCCATGTTTTTCTTCCCGACGGTGCGGGTCGACGGGGTGAATGAGCTGCTCATGGCCATGTCCCCCAGCCAGACCCTCTGGATCAACCTGGTGGCAAGTGTCACCCTCTCAATCCCGCTGGCCTTCGAGGTACTGGAGCCAAATGCCATGCGGCGCATGCCCCGATCTCCCGACGAACCGGTCTTTTCGGGTTTCATTGTTGCACGCCTGATCATAGTGGCCCTGCTCATGTCCGCTGGTGCCTGCGGTCTGTTTCTCTGGGAATACTTCCGGATCATCGGCCCTGAGCCGGTGACGACCGCCCGGCATGCTCTGGCGCTGGCCGAAGCACAGACCCTCTGCGTGACCAGCATCACCTTCACCCAGATATTCTACCTGCTCAACTGTCGATCCCTGCGTGGCTCTCTCTTTTCCCAAGGGGTATTCAGCAATCCGGCAATCTTTATCGGCATCGGCTTCCTGTTGCTACTCCAGACATGTTTCATCTACCTGCCGCCGCTGCAGACACTTTTTGCTTCGGCA
>VFJW01000008.1 GCA_009885845.1 Geobacter sp. | reverse complement strand
CTGGTAATCGGACTGCTCAATGTTTTTCTGCGTCCGGTTGTTGTTCTGCTGACTCTGCCGGTCACACTGCTGACGCTTGGCCTGTTTACTCTGGTGATCAACGGCCTGATGTTCTATCTGGCCGCGCAGCTTGTCTCGGGATTTCACGTGAGCAGTTTTGGTGCCGCGTTTGTGGCGGCACTCCTGTTCAGTCTCTTCAGTTCTGTCCTGAACATGGTTTTCGGGGTACGAACATGATCCAACCGGGTAGATCGTGACTACAACCACCGCGCACCTCCTTTCGCATCTTGTCCGGACCGTCCGTGAGCATCATTTGTTTGATCCGGGTGATACGCTGATCGTGGCTGTTTCCGGTGGGGCTGACTCCACCGCACTGCTGCACCTGCTTGCAAAGTTTCCCGGCTACAATCTCAATCTGATCGCCGCCCATCTGAACCACTCGCTGCGGGGTGCGGAAGCTGATGCTGATGAAGAGTTCTGTCGCACACTGGCTGGAAAACTCGGAATACCTATCGAAACCGGTCGGGTGGATGTCAGGGCACTGGCTGAGCGCGAAGGGTTAAACCTGGAAGATGCAGGACGTCGGGCCAGAATTGAGTTCCTGGATGACATCAGCCGTACGTACCGGGCGGCGGTGGTGCTTGCCCATCATGCCGACGATCAGGCTGAAACGTTTATGATGCGCCTGCTTCGAGGTTCCGGTATGACCGGATTATCCGGGATGACATACCGCAACGGTCGGGACTATATTCGCCCCCTGCTGGACATATCCCGTTGCGAAATAGAAGTGTACCTTCGCAGCTGCAGTCTGGAGTGGCGAGAGGATGCGAGCAACTATGATATCTCCTATCTCCGCAATCGTATCCGCCACCAGTTGCTGCCGCTCCTGGAAGAGTATAATCCCGCCATCCGTACGTGCCTCGCATCAACGGCTTCAATAATCAATGATGATGAAACCCTGCTGAAGCAACTGACGCTACAGGCGTTTGATGAGTCGTGCCGGATGGATAACGGAAGGATCGTATGTAACGTCGGACGGCTCCGTACCTACATCACCGCTCTGCGGAGAAGAGTCCTGCGTTATGCCTTCAAACATCTGGTCGGCACTCTGACGGGGATGAGTAGACGACATATTGACGCACTCTGTAACATGATTGATTCCGAACGCCCCAACTCGCGGCTGGCTCTTCCACATGCCGTTGCGGCTGTAAGGGAATATGACTGTCTGATACTGATGAAGCAGAGTACTGCCAGTCCTGAAACCGGTTACGAACTGCAGATCACTGCACCAGGTTTTTATCAACTCCCTTCAGGTGGTTCTTTGACTGTTGCCAGTGCCGATACGGCGGATTTTCCGACAGATCCCGACACGGCCTGCTTTGACCTTGGTATGCTCCCGTTCCCCTGGTTGGTTCGTACGTTCCAGTCGGGCGACCGCATGACGCCATTCGGCATGAGCGGCAGGAAAAAAGTCAAAGACATTTTTATCGATCGGAAAGTGCCAATATCAGTGCGTTCGAGAGTTCCACTCCTGTTTTGCGGAACCAATCTGATCTGGCTCGCCGG
>VFJW01000058.1 GCA_009885845.1 Geobacter sp. | reverse complement strand
TTCGGACATCATTGCCCTGAATAAGTTCCGGTACTGCTGATGCAATGTTTTGACGAAGTTCGATCTTCTTTTTTGCCGCTTCGATCGACAGGAGGTTGATAACAGTCGAAATAGAATCGCGCACATTGACGTCATCCCGGTAGAGTTGTAACGTTTCTGACTCGATCCGGGCGACATCGAGGATGTCGATGATTACATGCATCAACGAAATTCCCGCCGTTTTTGCCATTTCAAGCCGATTTCTCTGAATCGGAGTGACTTCATTTGTTTGGAGGATGAGGTCGATCATGCCCAGCATACCGTTCATCGGGGTGCGGATTTCATGGTTCATGTTGTTGAGAAAGAGGTTCCTGGCCTTGTTTGCCTGTTCGCCCTTTTCCTTGGCAATAACCAGCGCATCGTTCATTGCGGTCATCCTGGTGTTGGCCTCTTCCAGTTCGATGACCTTATCCGCCAGTTCCTGCTGCCTTTCCATGAGCTTGCGGTTCGTGTCGGCCAGCTTGACATTGGCCGTTGACAGCTGTTTCGACTGTCTCCTAATCTCCAGATCCTTGCGGTGCAGGTCGGCGAAGACCTCGACCTTGGCCTTCAGGATCTCCATGTTGAATGGCTTCTGGATGAAGTCGACACCTCCCAGGCTGTACCCCTTGCGGATCTCCTCGTTATTGGTGTCGTAGGCGGTCAGGAAGATGATCGGGATATCGGCGGTCCGCTCCATTTCCCGAATCATGGCGGCCGTCTCGAACCCGTCTATCACCGGCATCCGCACGTCAAGGAGGATGACGGCAAAGTCTTCACTGAGCAGCAGCCTGAGCGCATCCTTTCCCGAACGAGCTGTAGAGATCGAATAGTTGTGATCGGAGATTGCTGAAGTAATGGCGAGAATATTTTCTTCAGAATCGTCGACTACCAGGACTTTCAAATTATATAAGGACATGGCTCAGCGGGTTCCTTTGAGATTTTAAATTATTACGCTCGGGGGAGGTGCGGACATCAATCCTCCGGTATTTCGCTTGCCGCACAGCCAGAGTATTCCAAAAGTTCGACCGCGAGCT
>VFJW01000033.1 GCA_009885845.1 Geobacter sp. | reverse complement strand
GGTGGTGGAGTCAACAGAAATGTCGGCAGCCAGGACACCTTCGGAAATCGCGAAAAGTAAGGCTGCGCAGAACAACGTGCAACAGGTCTTTTTCATTGAGCGGGCTCCTCTGCTGTGGTGAATATGACGGCGATACCCGGCTCTTCAACCGGAGCGATGAAATACGTTTGCAGCGCAAGTCTATCCGACTGCAGCTATTGCTGAAATTGGCGCATGTCTGTTATTCGCATCGGTCAAAATGGAAGAAATATCAGATTCCGTCCTAGTACGCTGGAACACGTAAACATACACATAAAACAATCCCCTCCCCCCTAACCCCCTCGCGTCACCAAAAGTAGGTGCCTCTAGGCAAGGGAGAGGGGACTTTCGAAATAAAAGATGTTATTCCAATTCCAGATCAAAGCGCCCTCTTCGTTGGCTCGTCTTCGGCTCCTCAACATACTGATTTGTATGCCTTGCCGAGCTTTGGTTGTTTGTTGAAGCCGTAGGTGAAATAGTAGTCTGCATTGATCGATACCTTCTCCCCCGGTTTGGGGAGAGTCTGATAAACGACCCTCGCAGCCGCAGGTGGAGCTGCAAATACGGAGTGTGGAGTAACTATTCCCGGACTGAAGACGAGTAAACTCCAAAAAACAAAATATTTCACAACTACCCCTCCTTTCAGCATATCCGGGGTTTTCTTGTTGTACACTTTGACAGTCTTTGTGAAACCGTGCTTTCCTTTTGCTTGTTCCTCTTCATCTCCCTGAATTCACGAATCATTTTGGTGTCCTGGTACATGTCGTCGTACGCCGCCTTGATCGCCTCATCAAAACCGGAAATCGAGCCGCCAAGGATACACAATTGCGGAGAGTATGATATTCAGCGGATGTCTGCAATTTCCATAAGTGTTTCAGGAACAGGCGCATAGGTGTTTGTGCTATAGGCAGAGGTGACTATGACCTGACTGAAAGGGACAATCAGGAGGTGAAGCGGGGGAACCCTTGCCTGATTGCAAACCTAGGACAAACGACTACCCGGCATGGTGCAACAGCCTAAGAGCAAACGTTCAATTATCCTATTTCAAATAAGGACGACGGCTCATAGTCAATTCGGGCAGAACTGCTATTATTTCACACATATTGGAGTTGTTGGATGGAGTCAGGCAGAAGGCAAAAACTGCGCAAAATTTTACGGACAACAACAGGAGATGCCCTTTGAAAAATGTAATATTACATTTTATAACTCTGATGTGGTTTGTCGGCATGTTGATTAATTGTCATGGTGTTCAAGCCGAGGGACTGCCGCCATCCGTTCCGGCCAAACAGTCTCTGCCGCCATCACCATATCGTCCAGCCGCAACCGCCCCCTCTGCGCCCAAAATAGCTCCAGCTCCTCCCGCTAACCGTCCGGCAGAACCTGCAACCCTGAAAAGCTCCGGAAATACCGGAACCGATGGCGTTGCTGAAAAAACGAATAAAAAAGGCATGGAAAACGGTACGGATCAAGATGATAGTTCCGCCATTGAAAAGAGTGTGGCAGCCGAAGAAAATGCCGAGGAAAACAGTGATGGCATTGGCCGGCCTCAGCCATACAAGGTTAAAAATCTTACCCAGTTCGGCTATAACTTTTTCAGCCCGGCGGCGACCGGTTTTGCGCCGCTTACCGATATCCCGGTCGGCCCTGATTACGTCATCGGCCCGGGAGACAGGATTATTCTCAATCTCTGGGGGGTCGTCGAAGGCACGTATGAACTGGAGGTTAATCGGAGCGGCGAAATAGTACTCCCCAAGGTTGGAAGCCTAAAGGTCTGGGGTATCACTTATGGCCGGCTTTCGGGCGTGTTGAAGGCCAGCCTGGCGAAGAATTTCAAAGATTTCAACCTTAATGTGACCATGGGCAAACTGCGGGTCATCAAGGTGTTCGTCGTCGGCGAAGTGAAAGCGCCGGGCGATTACAACCTGAGTTCCCTCTCGACGCTGCTTAATGCCCTCAGCGCCTCCGGCGGGCCGCTGAAAAGTGGCACCCTGCGCACTATCCAAATCAAGCGGGAGGGCAAGATCGTCGAAACGGTTGATCTCTACGATTTCTTTCTCAAAGGGGACAAGAGCAGGGACATTCGCCTCCAGCCCGGAGACACCATCTTTGTGCCGGTTATCGGCAGGGTTGCCGGAATTGGCGGCAACGTAAAAAGACCGGCTCTCTATGAACTCAAAGACGAAAAGGATCTGGGTGAACTGGTCGGTCTGGCGGAAGGTTTGCTCCCCACCGGTTACCTCCAGAGAGTACAGATTTCCCGGGTTGCCGCCCATGAAAAGAAGGTGGTGGCCGATTTCAACATCGATCCGAAAGTGGGGAGTAAAAACCTGGACGAGCTCATAAAAAATGTCGCCATCCAGGACCTGGACATCGTCAAGATTTTCCCCATCGACGCCACCCTGCGTGATCATGTCAGACTTGACGGCTATGTGCTGCGCCCCGGCGACTACGCGCTCAAGAGCGGCATGCGCCTGAGCAGTCTGCTGCTGCAGGACAATCTGCTCGCCGAATATTACAAGGATGACGCGGAAATCACCCGGCTTTATCCTCCCGATTATCACCCGGAAAAACTCTTCGTCAATGTTGCCAAGGCGCTGGCGGGTGACCCCGCGCATGACCTGGAACTTAAGGAGTTCGACAAAATACGGATTTTCTATCGCTGGGAGATGGAGGAAATGCCCAGGGTCAAGGTGAACGGCGAGGTGCAGCGCCCCGGAGAATACCGCCTCTTTACCAATATGAAGGTGCGAGATCTCCTGTTGTTGGCAGGCAATCCCAAAATCACCGCCTATCTGAAAAATGCCGAGATAAATCGCATCAAGCAAACCGGCGAGGCGGTTTCGTCGTTTCCCATAGTCATCGATCTGGAAGAGGCCATCAAAGGCAACCCGAAGGACAATCTGCTGCTTGCCCCGTTTGACGAGTTGAGCATCAGGAAAATCCCCAACTGGGCCGAAGAAAAAGAGCGCTATGTAGCGCTCCAGGGTGAATTCCGTTTTCCCGGAGTATACCCGATCTATAAAGGGGAAAAACTGAGCACACTGATCGAGCGGGCCGGTGGCTTTACCGATAAGGCATATCTGCGCGCCGCCAAATTTACCAGGGTGTCCATCCGGGAGCTGCAACAGAAACGGATGGATGAGTTTGTGGCTAAAACCGAGCAGGACATCCTGAAAAAGCAAGCGGAAGTTACCTCGGTCGCTTCCACAAAGGAGGAGCTGGAGGCCACCAGGGCGGCCTTGGAGAGCCTGCAGCGATCAATAGCTTTACTAAAAACATCGAAGGCTGAAGGGCGTCTGGTAATCCGCATGGAGTCACCCGACAAGTTCAAAAATTCCCGCTATGACGTCGAACTCATGGGTGGCGATCTGTTGGAAGTCAACCAGATGCCTAACGCCGTCAACGTCCTCGGCCAGGTCTATAACCCGACCAGCTTTATCCCGGTTGACGATGATGATGTGGCGTTTTATCTGGCGAAAGCGGGCGGCCCGATCAGAACTGCGGAAGAAAGCGATATCTATATTGTCCGGGTGGATGGAACGGTCTTGAGCAGGCAGCAGGTTTCAATGTTTAAGAACCTGATATTTAGCGGATTCATGTCCACGACCCTGGAGCCGGGTGACACCGTTATCGTCCCTCAAAAATACGACCGCATCGCCTGGATGCGCGAAATCAAGGATACCGCTATCATCCTCGGCAATCTTGCTCTTGCGGCAGGAGTACTGATTGCAGCAGGGCTTTGAACCTCGAACCCTGACAGTTTTTTCCGGATGGGTAGAGGTTGTATGTGCCTCCGCAGATAAGTCTTTTGCATTGCTTTCCCGGAAACATTTAGTATAATTGTGATTATGCAAAATTAAATTATACTGTGTGGGGCAAATCATGCGATTCGTCAGTAGAACAGAGGAACTTGCTTTTTTACAAAAGTATTACGAGAAGCCGGGTTTTCAGTTTATCCCGCTCTATGGCAGGCGGCGGGTTGGCAAGACCCGTTTGGTGCGTGAATTTATCCGGGACAAAAGGGCGATCTATTTCCTTGCCGACAGCGTTACAGAAGGGGAGCAGCTCCGCAACCTGGGACACGAAGTTGGTGAATTCTTTGGCGACACCATCCTGACTGAATCAGGCTTTCGGGACTGGCAGCAATTATTTCGGTATCTTAAGGATAAGGCTGAACACGAACGGCTCGTCATAGTAATCGATGAGTTCCCCTATCTGGTAAACTCCAACAAAGGGATTTCCTCAATATTTCAAAAAGGCATCGACACTCATCTGAAGGAGAGCAATGCATTCCTGATCCTTCTAGGATCGAGCGTCGGCATGATGGAAGAGGAAGTGCTCTTTTATAAAGCACCGCTCTACGGCAGACGCACCGCCTCTCTGGAAGTTCGCGAAATGCCGTTCACGGCGTTGGCGGAGTTTTTCCCCGAGGCCAATTTGCAGCAGCGACTGGAAATCTACGGGGTTTTCGGTTCTATCCCGGCGTATATAGAACGGCTCGACGCAGGCGCCACAATACAGAGTGCCATCAACGACCTTATTCTTGACCGTGGGTCGTTTCTCCATAATGAGGTTGAGTTTCTGCTGCGAGAAGAGTTACGCGAACCACGCAACTATTTTGTCATCCTCCGTGCCATCGCCCAAGGAAAACGGAAGATGTCGGAGATTATCAACGACACCGGCTTTGAAAAGTCACACCTTGCACGCTATCTGGATATCCTCCGATCACTCCGTTTTGTGGATAAGGAAATCCCGGTTACTGAAAAATATCCCGACAAGAGCAGACTTGGGCTCTATCGGTTGCATGATAGATTTTTCTCGTTCTGGTTCAAATATGTCTTCCCGCACCGGAGCAGACTGGAAATCGGCAATACCGATTATCTGCTTGGCAAAATCAGGGATACATTCGATCAACATCTGTCATTTGTCTATGAGGATGTCTGCCGTGAACTCTGCCTGAATCTTCTCAAATCTGGCAGGATAACCTTCTCCACCATTGGTAGATGGTGGCTGAAGAACGAAGAGATCGACCTCGTGGCGCTGGATGAAGAGAACGAGACGATCTGGTTTGGTGAATGTAAATGGAGCATAAATCCGGTCGGTGAGGATATCTACCGCAACCTTCAACGCAAGGCAAAACTCGTCGTATGGGGTAAGGATCCGCGCCGAGAGTGTTTCATCCTGTTCAGCAAGAGCGGATACACGGATGGTATGCGAAAGCTGGCTCTTCAAGATGGAGTGTTACTGGTAGACGGGTGGGAGTTACAATGATGACTCAAGACCAAAACTGTTTAGTAACTTACGGATGAGATTGAAGCCACTTTGGTGCCAAGTTTATTTGCTGAAAAAACCGATAACAACCCATCTGGATCAGGAAGTCTGAACTTGAACCTCGAACCCTGAACAGATTTTCCGGAGTAAGCAATGCAACAAAATACCGATCATCATTCCAGCACGTCCCAGCAATCTGCGCCAACCGTCAGAATTTTAGACTACTTGGCCATACTCTTTAGGCACAGACGTCTGATCGCCGGTTTCACACTTTCAGCCACGATCTTGAGTATCATCGTCGTTCTGCTGCTGCCGAGTATATACACCGCAAAGGCCATGATTTTGCCGATGGAGGACGACAAAGGGGTTATGGGGGCCATGTTTGGACAGCTTGGCGGCTTGGCCGGCATCGCTGGGTCTGGACTGGGCGGACCGACCAAGGCTGACTTGTATATGACCATGCTTAGGAGCGAGACGGTCAAGGATCCGCTCATTGACCGCTTCAAGCTGATGGAAGTCTACAAGGAAAAGTTACGGGTGAATACGTACGCGGCATTGGACAAAAATGTCATTATTACAACAGGCAAAAAGGACGGCGTCATAACCATTGCCGTGAATGATAAAAATCCGAAACGGGCCGCAGAGATGGCCAATACTTACGTGGAGGAATTGGGGAAACTGGCGGTCCGGCTCAACATGACCTCGGCCGGTAAGAACCGCATATATCTGGAAGAACGTATTTCCGCAGCCCGTGCCGATCTGACAAAGGCGGAAGATGCGCTCAAAATCTTTCAATCAAAGAACAAGGCCGTGTCGGTAACCGATCAGGCAAAGGCGACCATCGAAGGTGTGGCGCAGTTGCGTGCTCAGCTCGCTGCCCAGGAGGTGCAACTTTCCACCTTCCTGAGGCAATTTACCGAATCGAGCCAGGAGGTAAAAACGACCAAAACCATGGTAGCCAATTTACGGGCGCAGATTGGCAAACTGGAAGGAATGGGCGGCGGGAGCAGTTCAATTCCATCGGTCGGGAGTATGCCGCAGCTGGGGCAGGAGTACCTGCGGCTGATGCGGGATTTCAAGATTCAGGAGATGCTGGTTGAATTGCTGACCAAGCAGTATGAAGTGACGAAGCTGTCCGAGGCCAAGGATGTTTCGCCGTTTCAGATCTTGCAGGTGGCGAAGGTGCCGGAGAGAAAGAGCAAGCCTGCGAGGAGCAAGGTCGTAATCAAAACAATGATCTTCTCCCTATTCGTCTCCTGTTGTCTGGCGTTTGCAATGGAGAGAGTCAGCAAAATGTCGGAGCCCGAAAGAGTCCGTTGGAAGAGCATAATCAGTCGGGGATAGGCTCCTAGTCAAAATCTCGCAACCGCTTGAAATATGGCTTCTGATCCGTGTTGAGGTTTTTTTGAATGATAGAAGAAAAAACTGTAGCAACCAAATTAATAGTGGGAAAATAATTGCTAAAAATACCAAAATCAATCTCGTGGAGCAGACCTTGCTGCTATTTTGGGTATTGTTTACAATCCCTTGCTGATCAAAGGTTTGTGGACTGATCGCGTTGGTGTCCTTACGTTGGCTTGGATGTTCATTGGCTATTTCAGCCTGTTGATCTCGGATTAGGAAGAGCGCTTACTCAAATTATCGCCCAGCGATTAGGCATGAAAGATGTAAAAGAATTCTCTGGGTTGGTTTGGACGGCTCTAGTTATTATGGCGGTAATGGGTGTTGTTAGTGTTGTTATTGCCACTTCTTTGTCCCCGTTTTTGATTTCAAATTTATTCAAGATGTCCGGCCAGCTGCGCCCAGAAATAAATCAAAATGTTATTTGTGAATATGATAATTGAACATGGCCTGAAAGCTGTTTAATCTCAGATATTCTTTACAAAAGCTTACGACCGGGCTTTTGTAATCGAAATCCATTTTGTTGTCAAGATGACAACAAAAATAATTCATGAAATGATAGCAGGCATTGTTCCCTGTCTATTGGATAAGTATAAAATCTGAATTTAAAATCGGAGATTGTATGCTGTTATCCCCAAAGGTTAAAAACGCTGCGGTCACCATTTGTGCAGTAAATTTTCTTTCAAAAGCCCTTATTTTAAAAGAATCATTTCTGAACTATCATAAAGATACTGATTTCTATCTCCTTTTAATTGATAGAAAAAGTACAGAGATAGAATCGATTTTGACTGATGTAAATATAATTTGGGCAGAAGATCTTTTAATTGAAAACTTTGATTGTTATGCATTCAAGTTCGATATTATTGAACTCAGTACTAATGTAAAACCTACATGCCTCAAAATGTTGTTATCTAGATATGAAAAAGTTCTTTATATTGATCCAGATATTAAAATATACAACTATCTGCAACCTGTTTATGACTGTCTTGATACTCATTCAGTTGTTGTGACACCGCACGCCATGACGCCTGTATTGGACGGAATGAATCCATCTGATGTGGATTTTTCGAGGATGGGTTCTTTTAATTTGGGATTTGTCGGTGTAAGCCGATGTGAAGAAGGAATTGCATTTCTCGATTGGTGGTCAGAAAGATGCCTGAAGCTCGGTTTTTATGAGCCTCAAATTGGTCTGGCTGTAGATCAGAAATGGGTTGATCTTGCTCCCTGTTTTTTTCCAAACCTTAAGGTTTTGAGGGATCTGGGGTTGAATGTCGCTTTCTGGAATCTCCACGAGAGAATACTCTCAAAACGTGATGATAAATGGTATGTAAATAAGGATTCTCCACTTTACTTCTTTCATTTCAGTTCATTCAGTAATGACGATCCCCATGCAATAGCACATAAACAATCAAGATTTGCTACCGGTAGCAGACCAGATCTTCACGAGCTGTTGGATGAATATGCAGTGCTGCTAAAATCAAATGGCGAGTCAAAATTCTCATCACAAAAATATTCGAATGACTATTTTGATGACGGGACTTACATAACACCGGCGTTGAGAAGGTTCTATGCAGCGCTGGAAGATACTTTTACAGACGTGAAGAATCCTTTTTCTTCTAATTTGAGAGTATATGCTTTTGCTATCAAACATCGATTGGCGCTTAGGAAATTTCAACCCGCACAACGCTATACATTCAAAGACATGGATAAGTTTTCATCTGCTATTAACATTATTAATATGTTTTTGAGACTATTGTTGCGAGTGGTAGGGCCGAACAGATATTTTTCTTTGATGAAGTATTTGGTACATGTTTCAAGTATCAGGAATCAAAGAGACGTTTTGAAATAAATTGCTCTAGGAATTTTATGAAGCCAACAGTTTTGATTACCGGAGGCGCTGGTTTTATCGGCAGGAATGTTTGTAGAAAACTCTTGCTCTCAAATTGCTCCGTTAGGATTTACGATAATTTCCTTCCTCAGATTCATGGAATTAACGACAGTCTCCCCGACGACATTGCTCCTCACGTGGAGCTTGTCAAGGCTGATATCAGAGATAGGGCGAATTTGCTCAATGCACTCGAAAATACTGATGTTGTCATTCATTTAGCCGCTGAGACCGGAACCGGGCAATCAATGTATGAGATATCCCGTTATTTTGATGTGAATGTCCAGGGAACGGCCAACCTGCTTGATATACTACAAAACAGAAAATCCGGGAGCTCCGTCCGTTCATTAATTGTTGCATCCAGTCGTGCCATTTACGGTGAAGGCAGCTATACATGCCCAGAACATGGTCTCGTTATCCCTGAATCCCGCACCAACTCCCGCATGTCTTCTGGAGATTTTGAGCTCTATTGTCCTGAATGTGAACAGGTTGTCTCGCTGGCTGACACAGATGAAACAGCGCCTTTCCGCCCGATGTCAATATACGGACTGACTAAACAGGTGCAGGAACAAGCTATTTTGATGCATGCCCGCACAAATGAATTAAATGCTTTTGCATTGCGCTATCAAAATGTCTTCGGGCCCGGACAATCTCTAAAAAATCCCTATACCGGTATTCTTGCAGTTTTTTCCAATTTGGCCCGCCAGGGTCACCCCATTGATGTCTATGAAGATGGCTTGGAATCGCGAGACTTTGTGTACATTGACGATGTTGTTGAAGCAACCATGCGAGCGGTAATGCACACTGGTCCTTTTGTGGGTGCTTTGAATGTCGGTACCGGTGAGACGGTACCTGTTATCACTGTTGCTCAAGAAATAAACAATTATTTTGGTAACAATTCTGAAATCAGAGTGTTGGGTGCTTTCCGACTTGGCGACATCCGACACAACAAAGCTTCAACGCGCCGCCTAGAATCGGTTTTGAACTTTAAACCATTAATTCCGTTCCAGGAAGGTCTGCACAAATTTCTTGCCTGGGCAGAAACACAACCTCTGGAAGACAAAACAGCTTATCAGAAATCGGTCTTCGAACTTCAGGGACGTGGTCTTATGGGCAAAGGGAGGGTGTATATCCATGCCGACAACATTAATATCACTTCTTAAAGCTGATTTATTGCGGCTTGGTCAAGCTTCAGGGCTTCGATTGTGGATTAAGCTCATACATCCTCGGTTTGTGCCTGTTTTATTGATTAGACTCTCTCAATTGTGCTATGGAAGCCGCCTTCTTCGACCGATAAGTATGTTTTTCTCACTTGCCAATGTCATATTGTTTGGTCTGGAAGTGACGCCGCGCTGCAAGATCGGCCCAGGTCTTATGATCCCCCATACATCCGGTACAGTTATTGGAGCCGCAGAGTTAGGCAGTAATGTTACTATATTTCAAGGGGTAACATTAGGGGCGAAATTCGCAGACTTAGAATTCAATCCGGACGCTCGACCTAAGCTTAGAGACGGCGTCGTAATTGGAGCTGGAGCGATAGTATTGGGAGGTATACAGATAGGACAGAATGCAGTCGTTGCTGCAAATTCTCTTGTGACAGAATCAGTTCCAGATGGTGCATTAGCGATTGGTGTACCTGCTGTGGTGAAAGTTAAAACATGACAAACCTACCCCTGTTCGGGAAAAAAATCATTTTCTTCTGCCCAAAGTATTTTGGTTATGAAAAGGAAATTCTTCTTGAGATGCAGAATATGGGAGCAGACGTATCATTTAGTAGCGACCGCCCGTCTGAACATCCATGGGTTAAAGGATTTATTAGGTTGTTTCCGAAGCTCGGAAGTTATTATTCGAATTTCTACTTTTTAAAGTGGCTAGAAAAATACGGTACTGAGCAATGTGATCTGATTTTCATAATTAGAGGTGAAGGCTTGTCACCCTTTTTTATACAGACGCTACGTAAACGATATCCACGGGCCCGCGTGGTTTGTCACCTTTGGGACAGTGTGTCAACTATTAAAGAAATAAAATTGAAGTTATCGTGTTTTGATGATATCTCCAGTTATGACCCTAAAGACTGCAAGCAGTTTAAACAGTTCAGATTCCGTCCACTGTTTTTTCTCGACAAGTACCTTGACAGAGAAATCAAAACTAATAATTTACGATTATTTTTTGTCGGGACTCTGCATAGTGACCGGCCGAAGGTAATCTCCATGATTAAACGATCATTGCCGAAAAATATCGATTTTGATTATTGGCTGTTCTCACGAAGCAGGGTTGAGTATGCTTTTCGGATGATATTAGACCCATTTATGAGAACATTGGATAGGTCACGCTTTATTTTTAAACCTATGCCTTTTGCGACAATTTCCACGCAATTAAAAAAGTGTTCCGCCGTCATCGATATAGAACACCCCAATAATTCTGGGCTAACAATGCGCACCTTTGAAATGATTGCTTCAGGCAAAAAACTGATAACAACGAATAGTTTCGTTATGCAACATGATTTCTATGATCCAAAGAGAATATGCGTAATAGATCGTACTAATCCATCTGTACTTTCACTTTTCCTAGAAGCGGAAACACCCCCCCTGAGTGATGACTTCGTTTCGAAATATTCATTGCGCAGTTGGATATTGGATATTCTTGGAAGTAGATAAATATTTTGACGACCGGAGCAACTGGTTTAATCGGCGGTTTTTTTGTTCACGGCTGTTGGTTGATGGCAGGTATCTGCGAGGACCGCTGCTTGAATGAATAAGAAAGGGGTGCGCACAGCGTTAATAAGGCCAAACCGTTACTATGCAGTAAGGATTCCGGCAAAGGCGGAAGAAAGAATGATATTTGGAATTGAAGCGGACGAAATATAAAATTTTAGGAACCCATCAACAGTAAATATCTTCCTTTCTTAGGTATTGTATAGATGAATATAATTTAAAGAAATTAGTCCATTACATTAAAAGTTACCTCTGGTTTCAGTTGGTCGCCCTTTAATAATGTTTGAAAGAAAACGCCTAATTAAACAAAATAAATAACCAATAAGACCGAAATATGTTTTTGCAATTATTGGCAATTCGTCTCTAAATATCAGATCGTTTTTGTTGCTGGAAATACCACCTTTGGTGAAATATGATATCAAAAAAGGGAAATGAATCCACCTGCGACTTTTTAATGATATCGCCATAATATTAAAAGCATGATCAGCCTGAATCTGATACTGCACTGCAAATCTTTCATCATCAAACAGGTTAGAGTTATACAGGCAACATTGATGACACCAATTTTTCCACAGTACCATGATCTTAAACACCGGCAACGTGGATAGTTTTTCAGTCAATTGCATATAAGACTTACAACCTATCAGATCAACGTCTATTTGATCCTCAATGATATTTGAGATAACACTATCCAAGCCAGGTAAAACAATATCGTCGTCACCCATAAAAAACACATATCCATCTTTTATAAAATCCAGTCCCCTGTTATATGCGGCATAAACTCCTTGTGCATCCATTTCGCACAATACAAAGTCCTCAAATCTTGCTGTTATTCCAATATTAATGTCGCATAAACTACCACTGTATACAAAAATCACTTTAATCTTGTCGGCAGATTCTAAAGATGCAATTGATGTTAAACATAAATTAAGCTTTTCCCATACTGGGTTTTTTGTTGCTATAATGATATTTAGCATAATAAATAAGTATGTTTCATAAAAAACAAACTATCTAAATAATTAAAATTTAGAATAAATATTCTATATCTTGTTTTAGGCATTGTGTAAAACACTCCTTTTATCCACGGTACAAATGAAACAGCAACTAATATGAAGGTTGAATATCTTTTTAAGAAAACCGGCCATTAAAAGTAAGGCTTTAACTATTTTGAATGCGATTATGCAAGTAATGTAGGGAAATGTATGTGCCGATACATTTTTTATGTAGCTAACGAGCGATATCTTCAGCAATTATAAATAGCATTAAAATGATCATCGATGTTAAAAGCGCCATGGCAGCATTATAATCCATTACTATATATACTAAAACGCTGACATAGAACGGGCAGATCATTAAAAGACCAAGCCCACCACGAGAAACAAAAACAAGAAATAATTTCCATGAAAACGACAAATACAAAATAATAATTGTGTACAAAACCAACACATTCCATCCTGGAAATGCGCATAATGCATATGACCCGATTCTGGCATTCGGTCCTGTAAGTGTATTATCTCCGTAAAATTCTTTCGATAAAGCATAACCAAAAAGAGTATCTATATCAGTTGCAGATGAATCGCCGACCAAACGTGCAATGCCTCTGTGTATATTTGAAATCAAGGAAGTATCTTTACATGCTGTGGTAGGATCTGCGGCTGGATAAAGCATTATTGTAGATTCTGCAAAGTACACAAATCTTTCAAATAATTTATCAGGAGTGATACCTAATAAATATAGATTTAATAATGATGCCGTTACAAACATAATTGATAAAACATACAAGTATCTTACTTCTCGCCTAGTTATGCCAACCAGGTCTCGATACAACAAAAACATAGTTAAAAAACTGAACAGGAACCCAGCTTTACTGCCAGAACAAACAGACGTAACAACTACAAGAGATGCAATACATAATGCAACAAAAGTGCGATTACACCTTGCTAACAAGAAAACCAGGAAAATCGATAATGGATTTAACAACTCTGTTATCAACCGCACGAAAGTATACCATCTCTGCGTCTGATAAGCGATTCTGCTCGACCCATCCCAATTGACATTTGTGATAGTAATTAACAGTTGCGCAATCAAAAAAATAAATATTAATGCCAATTCGTTACGTGTCAGTTGCTCCGCTATCATTGCAAAATTGATTTGTTTTGCATGCGTAATAAACTTTTTGTACATAAACAGCACAACAACAAATAAAGCAGCATCAACATAACAAAACTGAAAAAAATTATCAGTCGTCAACAAATTATTCGTCATGAGATCTATAATTACTGTAAATACAATCGAAGTGGCAATTGAGATAAATGCTAATCCATTAATATAACTGCCTACTATAAGCTTGTTTAATATAAATACTAAAGCCAAAGCACATAAAAACTCAGCAATGTAGGAGTTGAATGGCAAGAGGTACTCTAATATATATAAATCAGGTCTCATCTGTTATAACTTTCAATATGCTACATAGAATGTTCAATAGAGCATTTATGAAATGGTGCCTCTGCCCGAATAGACACAAAGCGTTACTCCATCGCCCGCCGAAAAACTTCCTGATATTGAGACACCACAACCTGATGAGACCATAATCTAACAGCACGTTCCCGCGCTAGAGCGGACAAACGAGCGTGACGCTCTTCATCTGCTAGAACCCACTCTATACCTTTTGCCAAATCTTCACTGCTATATGGCCCTGCCAAATAGCCCGTCTGACCGTGCACAACAACATCTCGTAAACCTGTTGCATCGAAAGCCACTACAGGGCAACCACATGCGTGTGCTTCTGTTCCTGTTTGCGGCAAATTTTCTTGCCGCGAGGGCACTACCACCACATCAGCGGCGCTATAGAGCAAAGCCAGCGTGTAATCATCATGCAAATGGCCCATCCAATTCAGCGGCATCCCAATTGTTGGTGGATCCTTTGGTTCGTTCTGCCCAAAGATGATACATTGCGCATCAGGCAAATGCTGCGCAACGCGAGTCAAAGCGGTTTGCAGTAAATCCCATCCCTTATGTTGAGCCTCGACACCTCGAATAGCACCGAACATAATCAGTTTTGCTTTCAATGGAAGACACAAAATATTGCGAGCTAATAATTTTGGAATAGGTTTGTATTTATTCAAATCCAGCGTGTTAGGTATAACGGTAATGTTCCAATTGTGCATCAATAAGCTGGAAGAAGCGCACTCAGCCATCCACCGGCTTGGGGTAACGATGTGCATTGGCCTTTGCCAGGCTTTTTGCTTGCGCAGCCATACCCAACGATCAATATCTAAACCTCTGTCCAGAGGGTCTCGATTTGTTTTACTGTACCCCGTGTGCCAGCGAGAATTCTCATCATATTTTGCTAGATGCTCGGCTCCGCAAAAAGGCCACATATCATGCAGCGTCCAAACAACAGGCTTGGTGATTCGGCCAATTTCTTCAATTGATAAAAAACCCGCACAAATCCAATGCAAATTGATCACATCCGCATCTGAGTGATTAATCGCATTTGAACTAATTGTACTCACCCACGCAGCTGAATGAGGTATCAATTTTGCAGTGCGCTGCAAGTGTGTTGGCAAACCGTCCAAAGTGAGTCGAAACATCGAGGCAGCATTTGCAAGCTTGCCTTCTGGGCCTGTTATCCGCCAATCGTCGTTAACTTTTTGCCGAACAATCATTTTCGAATTAACCTGACTGTCTGCTACCAAAGCTTGATGCAGACGCAAGGCTGCTCGCGCGGCACCACCAATTGAATCAGAAGATAACAGACTAATATTCATATGCCACAAATCTCGTCATGTTCATTTACTGCAAGTCCCTTTATGCCATATTAAATCATGATAAATATTCTTCACGCTAGATAGATGCTGCTAAATGGGAAACTTCATCCACCACCGTGACCAGTGACCAGTTATTATTGCACTTTATAGTCTCATTTTTTACGATAACAAACTAATACCGTATGTCCTTTTATTGCACTTAAATCTGGAGGAATAATCCGAGCTATAATTGATGCAACTTTTCCTAGGAACCTGCTAAAAAGACTTATGTCGAGCAATTTAAAATTTAATCTAAAGAAATTTCGTAGTTTCTGCTCATAAATTGCCCTTGCCGCCCACGGCACGTGAAAGTCGGCAATGTTCTCAAAATCAATTGCAACCATCTCCAAATCATATTGCTTAGCGAGATAATGCATTGTTTTATCAGACCAGTGACTAACGTGGTGGGGTGGGAGGTCCAAAATACTGTTCTGAGCCAATCCACAAATTCCGTCGTGATTCGGCACTGCCAAAATAAGATGCCCGCCTACTTGAAGAGAATCAACACACCCTTGAACAAACGCGGCTGGATTCGAAACATGTTCAAGCACCTGAAAAGAAACTACTGCTGAGTATTGGTTAGGACACCGTGCTGCATAACTTTCTATTGACTCTTTAATAAGGGTTACACTTATAGATTTTGCTCGCGAAATAGCTTCATCATTAAATTCAAGACCTACATAACGATCTTTGCCCACAATCTCAGCAAATGCAGCTTTGCCCGAACCGACTTCCAGAACTTTCCCTGATCTGGGAAGGTATTTTTTTGCAAGGGAATATTCAGGTTTGTCGCTCATGTAATACCAATCAAACTGCTGTAGTTGTTCATAAAGCTTTTTATCACCCGTAGCCATTGGGTCAAAAAATCCCAGATTGCAACGAGAGCAAACCAAATAACGAACCTGGTCCGTCTGAAAATTTGTTGTCACACTCAAAATGCGCAAATAAGCTTCCACGATATCAGACGTTTTGATGGATTCAACTATCTTCATGTCTGTGGATTGACAAAGCGGGCACGTAATTTGATTCATGTAGTTTATTTTCCTATATAAAAAGATCTAAAAAAAATTGTCATACTTATGAGTTGATTTTGGCAGCATGATACTGTGAAATACGAGTCATACGAAGTAACGCATTAATCTCGGCCTAAAGAATGTAAAATAGGGCATTAAAACAGCGACTGCATAAGAAATTATTGTTGTCCATATTAAGCCCACGATGCCGAATTTAGTGATGCTGAAGTATTTTAATGGCACGGCAATCAGACAAAAAAAACTAACGGTATAAACCTGACTTTTAATTTCTCCGACTCCATTTAGGAACATTGCCAATGAATTACCGGTTGCCATTAAAAAAATGAGAAGTCCGTAACTCCATACTAAAGAAGAGGGAACAATACTCACGTCGTGAATCCATAACCTGAAAATATGTGATGACAACGAAGAGATTAACACAACACTGGTCAAGGCAATCAGCATCGTTGAAATTAATGATTTTTTCAGGGTCTGTGCGATAAACGATTTATCACCACGAATATGTGCATCAGCATACGCACTCCACAGAGGAGAATTAATAATTGCAAGTGGAACGAGAACAAACTGAAAAAGTCTTTGTATCAACGCAAATTTGGTTACGCTGGCTGCGCCCAAAGTGGATGAGATAATAATTGAATCAATACTCCAAACAAGTAACCCACTTATTTGTAAAAGAAAGAACAGCCCTCCGGTCTTAATCAGCGAGGATGATTCAGAAATCCAGCCCTGATGCCTGAATGCACTAAATTGAATTACATTCATTTTTATAAGAACACACAACAGTATCAATGGAAAAACTGTTTGGATCCCAAATGTCGCAAATAGAAGACTAGGTACGCCAGCGTGTTGCTTAGCTAACAAATAGACTGCAATCAATGAGATAAAGGAACCTAACCCCCGTATCAGATGCGCTTGCCAAGCTAACTGCATGCCCTGAAATATCTTTTGAATCGTGTTTAATGGAATGCTGGCTACGAATATGAAAAGAAAAACAAACAGGGTGGTATGTATCTCCGAAGAGTTCGCAGTATCACTAACTTTAATTATTTTTTCCCAAGGTAAATAATTCATCAAAGGGAAAGTAAATAGACCAATTACTAAACCGATTAGCGTCAGCAGTGCCAAACCGTGGGTGATAATAAAACTTAATTCTTTTGAGTCACCCTTGGAATTAGCATGTGCAACCCTATTAATGAGCCCATTTCCTATTCCAAAGTCGAGAAAAGACAAAAGCGCCGCAATGCTTGAAACTGTCATCCACACGCCAAACCGCTCTTTTCCGAGATAAGGCAACGTCATAGGAACCGTTATCAACAATGCAAACATTGAAATACCAGTGCTGAAGGTGTTTGCCAATACAGACCACAGGGCAAGACGATACCTTTCCCGGTGGCACCCCTCAGGAGTAGTTGTATCAAATGGCTTATGAGACAAATAGCTTATATAGTTACTTATTTTAGCAATAAACATGGTGGTTTAAAACCCCTGGTGACGAAAAAACAGCAAGAGCTACTTTTTTTTGATCGACCCCAATTCTTAACTTGTTTTACTTTACTGGACTTTAGACTTCTGTAGCGATCTTTGAAAAATGTTGCTTTGCCCGAAAAATAGCTTTACAGCGGGGTCAAGGTCGTGGGTCGCGCGCTACTATGAATATCCACCGGACCGGGCTAAGGCCGCGTAAATTCAAGTTGGTTTGACAATCAAAGAGCTGCTCCGCAACCCACCTTGACGGTGGGGAGGGGGCGCTGTAAGTCTAAAGTCTAGTTACTTTAATTACTGGCGACTTTATCACACAGATAATGCATAACAAACAAATAATATCAGAAACTTAATATTGTCAAGTATGATTAAATATATGATTAAATATAGATAATAAGCAGAAATTTAAAAGGCATCCTGAAGTTCAGGATGCCTTTTATATCATTTATGGAATTTACAAACGATTATGGACCGGAGATATATGGGTAATCGTTGAAAATCCAGGTACCATCTGCAAGTTGTGACCAGAGACGGACGTTGATAGCGCCGCCGTTAGCAGGCAGGCCGGTCACAGTGGCGGTGGTTGCTGCAGATCCTACATTGGGGAACTTCCCAATGCTGAGCGACCCAGCGGTTGCACCAACCCACAACTGGTAAGCAGTAGCACCAGTATTACTCCAGGTAAAGACCCGACTTGCCCCTGCAAGAGTTGAAGGGCTGATTGGAGAAATCATTACTGCTGGACTCGCTGCTGTATATGTGTAGTCATTGGAAGACCACGTTACTCCGTTCTTCGACCAGAGTCGGACGAAAACCGGGCTGCCGTTAATGGGAAGGCCAGTAACAGTGGTAGTAGTTGCAGCCGATGCTGGTGATGGGAACATGCCAAGGTTATTGGATCCTAGTGTTGTACCAACCCATGCCTGATAGAGGGTAGCTCCGGCATTAGTCCAGGTAAAGGCCTGGCTTGCACCTGTAAGTGTTGTTGCATTGGCCGGGGTGACCATGTTGGCCACACCCGCTACCGATCCCGATGTGTAGGTGTAGTCATTGAAGGACCACGTTGTGCCTATCAGTGACCAGAGCCGGACGTTAACCGTGCTGCCGTTAGTAGGAAGACCAGTTACCGTGGCGGTGGTGGCTGTAGTTCCGATTGCAGGAAACTTCCCTAGGTTGAGCGCCCCTACGGTTGTACCAATCCACAACTGATAGGCAGCAGCATTTGTATTTGCCCAGGTAAAGACCTGGCTTGCACCGGCAAGAATTGCAGTGTTAGCCGGGGTGAGCATGGTGGAAGTGAATGCAACCAAAACAGTCGCCGTCGGAGAAAAAGCGACGTCGCCATTGGATACTGCCGTGAATGGACTGGCAGTAAATGTTCCTGCACCAAATGCCGTTGCGGCAACGCCAACCTGATAGCTGTAAGTTCCGGCAACAGGTCTGAAGAGATCCACCTTAGTAGATGCACCGGTGTAGATGGTTGCGAAGGCGCCGGCGCCGACTTTCTCCTGCAAAACAAACTGGGCTCCCGGTATTGCGGTTCCGCCCCAGGCAACTGTGTAGCGCCCTTCCGTATTGATTGCCGGAACATTGACAAAGGTTGGTGCGACCGCCTGATTGGTAACCTTGAACGGACGCATCATGTCATGCTCTTCGTGTGAGAGGATGTGGCAATGCCAGACATAATCACCCAGCACGTCAAACACCATCTTTACGCGGGTTACATAACCCGGTGGGCACTGGACTGTATCCTTCTCGCCTGCATCCCATATATCAGCAGGAAGCACAGCACCTGCCGGCGTATATGTGGGCGCGGTGAAGTTCTGGTTTGCTATGTCTACTCCCGGAGCAATGAAAAGATCGATTGCCTGACGGTTAAGCGTTTGAAATGCAACCTGATGGATGTGCATGGGGTGCGCATCAACGGTTGTGTTGATGATATCCCATTGCTCAACCTGACCCGGCAGGATGATTTCCGTTACCGGCACACCCGGCGGTAAAAAGCCCCTGCCGTCTATTGTCGGCATGGTACGGCCATACTGATCGGTGATTTCTATCAGGGAAACATTACGTGTCACGACCGGTGCTCCCTTTAGCACTATAGGCAAACCGGATCCATCGGCCAAAGCAACGGTTTGTGGGCGCAGCGGGGTCGCTGCAGCTAAAAGCGTAGCAATCGGTGTGGAATTGGAATTCCCACCCTTTGCAATGACATTGAACTCCATGATTTGCGGAATATCGGCAGAGGGAGTGATGGCGCCGGCGAGATAATCCTGATAACCGGAATACGGTGTATCGCCGCCAAGGTTCATCATCTTGACCTTGGTCGCTGCAGGAATACCATTAAAGTCAACCAGCACGTCAATACGCTCACCCGGCATCAGGTCAATTACATTGCGCAGCACCGGCTTGTTGAGCAGTCCCTGCTCGGAACCAATCTGATAGAAAGGTACTACAGCCATGGTGTCCTGGCGCACCAACTGCATGATCCAGGCACGTGAATCGGTGCCGCCGATGAAGCGCATGCGGTTAATGCGCGCTTCCATGTCGATTTTGCCATAAGTAACGCCGTTGACGACCGGCATATTGCCAAAATACTCAAGTGTGGCGCTGGCGGCCGGGAACGGCGCGCCCTGGCCCGGCAATTCATAAGGACCTGTTAAATTGGCAAAACCGATGTTGTTGGCGTTTAACAGAAGCGGGCTGCCGGCGACATAGGGCACTAAATGGCCGTCAACTTCTTTCATCCATTGCAGCCTTGGGCAGGTTGTCGGATCAGGCAGGCCGTCGACAGTGAGAGTACAGGCGGGATCGGCCCTGTTGTAAATGCCGTAGTCCGGCATCACCATCTGGGCGGTAGTGTCGTAATTGCGATCCTGCAGGGCAAACCCGTAGTCATAGAGAGTGTTGGGCAGGGCCCTGGCTGGGCCTGCAAGCGGTGTCAACAGCGACTGCTCATTCATGTCGGTAATCGGGAAGAATCCCGCCATACCCATGTTCGTATTAAGGTGCGTTGTACCCATGGCATGGTCATGATACCAGATGGTGCTGGCTTCCTGATCCATCGGGTACTTGTAGGTGCCCGGCGGTCCAAAGGTGGTATAAGCCGACGAAGGAAACGCACCTTCGCCCTGCAGAGCAAAGTTCGGCGTGTACCAGGCCGTGGTCAGGCCGTCGCTCTCGGGGCCCACATGGGCGCCATGAACATGGGTAACCAGGCGATTGTACGGGAATCCGTAAGGGGCGTTGAGACCGCAATCAATTGAAGGGTCAAAGCCGGCAGGCTTTTCGTTGGGCAGATCATTGAGCCACTGGACATAGACCGGGCGATTTTTAGTGCCCTTGATGGTCGGAGCCGGAAAGTGCCAGATGCCTTTGGCAGCCGGATCACCATTTTGGCCCGGTCCGAAGGTGGCGTTAAAAGGCACATTCTGGAAGGCAGTCGGGGCATTGCCTTTAACAAGGGTTGGTCCGGCAGGATAGTTCGGCATCCAGCCGGCGCCGCCGGAGCCATATCCCCATGCAGTGGTAAGGGTACCGGTTAGTGTGTTGTGATTGTAAAATGGCGTTACCCCGCCAGCCTGCAGCAGGCCGGTGCCGGGGAACAGATTTGCGTTGAGGATGGCGGGATTCTTCAGGTACTCCAGAGAGGTCGGCTGGCCGAACTTTCTGGCAGAGATAGTGTAGCAGTCTGCCGAGACCCCACAGTTGGAGGATCCGGGGGCGGCTCCTGCCCTTATCCCCATTGCTAGGGCATCGGCATTCGAGTAAGGGATAAAGGTGTAATAATCTGCCAGGGCATTGGGGATGGTGTTTGTCCAGGCGGTTGCGGCCTGGGAGGTCGGAGTCAGCAATTCCTTGCTGAAATCCGGGAGGAATGTGGTGTTTGGCGGGGCGGCAAACACCGTGGATGCGGCGCACATCGTCATTACCGAAATTGCGGTGATGAGTGACAGCAGTCTCTTGGCGGTACTACTTTTAGGTCTCATGGAGAACCTCCTTACTCTTTGATCCTGAAATAATTTTCAGGGTGTACTTCGCGGTTTTAAACAGCCTGCCTGCTAATGAATAACCCAGTCGCTTTTTTTGATCAGCTCTGCTTTGGGGCCGCCGGAAAGCTGGACGATGTAGCACCCCTTTGATGCGTAGCGCTGGCCGGGGCCAAAGCTGAGCCGTTCATAATCAATGCTGAGTTTGTCGGCGAACATGCCGATGACGTCAAACAGGTAATCCCGGTAATAATTGCGTTTGACATGCATCATCATCTCAAACTGATTCTCCATCGTGACCTGGCCTTTGCCCAGGCCGTTCGGGTTATAGTCTCTCCTGACCACCTGAAACGGCTCCAAGAGGACGTTGGAGAGCGAAAACATCCGTGTTGAGATCCGCTTGCCGCCGTCGGGGATGGTGCGTTTTTCCAGCCACAATCGGGAGTTGACGGTATACAGATCCTTACCATCGTCAAGCCGGTAGGGGTAAGTGATGTAGGTAACGTCACGGGCTTTCTCCGGAAGCGCCCACAGATCCTGCTGCAGCAAGGAAGATGAGACAAAGACCATCTTCACCCGTTCTCTGTCGGCCGCCAGCGCATCCACCGCCTGGAGTGTGCCGGCGGCTGTCCAGAGCATGAGAGCGGCAGGGTGTTTCTGCTCATTAAGCTTACGGAGCATCGCTGCGCTGATACGCTCACCGGGGGGGAGGTAGATCGTCTCAGGCTCGGTGCGGCCAATCTCTTTCCAGGCTTCAAGGAAGCCGCCCGCCACCGCCCGGGCACGCGCCGAATCCTCAACAACCTGAAGCACCGCGCCGTCGGCAGCAGGATCGGAATTCAAGGCCAGATAGCGGGCCGTCGTATCACCTTCCTGGTACATGCCCTTGTTGAAATAAAGGGTGTACCAGTCGGTATCGGAGACCACCGGCAGGTCGGTTATCGGCAGCAGACAGGGGATTTTGTTCTGCTCGCTGAATTCATGCATCGGCTGCCAATGGGCGGCGGAGAGTCCGCCCAACAATGCGAAAACCGGTTCCTTGCGGTAGTGCTCGTCCAGTTGAGCCCGCCAGGTTGATGCCGGCCCCTTCAACTCCCAGCGGGACAGCGTAAACATGGGATAATTGAAGTCAGCCTCCTTTATTTCCGTGCCCAGGTTTTGGCGTCGGTTCTTTACCTTGGCGTTTTTGTTATGCAGTTCAATAATGGCGTCTACTGTAGCGAGCATCTCCTTGCGGTCAGCAGCGGGAACATCGCCGGCAATGACCGTGGCAAAGCGGATCGTCTTGTACTGTTTGTCAACTCCCGGTGAGACTTCGTCCGAAAGGGTCTTCAGGTAGGAGGTAAGAATCGCCATGTCCCGGTCTTCGAGCAGATAGCGGGGCATGATTTCCTTGAGTCGCCGGCCGCTCGGGCTTACACCTTCCCGAATTGCCGCAGCCAGGGTCTGGTCGGTAAAAGCGGGGCGATATAACGGCAGCACCGGCTCCCGACCTTCATTCATGGATTTTTTGATTATTGAATAGTCCTGCGGGTCAGGGTCGTATTGATAGTAGGGCTTGAACAGTTTCCGGCCGTTGGTCGGAGGAGAAACGTACTGCCCCTCGACCGAGCCGATGCCGCTGCGCAAGTGGCAGCTGACGCAGCTGAAGGCGTTACCGGGCACCGTGACATCACCGTTGATGGTGGCCTTCATCGATTCGCCAGAAGGAAGCAGGCCGTCCCGGTACATGAGTTCACCCCACTGCAGCATTTCAGCCGGTGTGGACACAGGCATTTCCTGCCCGCTCCCCCAACCGGGTACGCTGAAAAGCATCAAGAGCAGCAACAGTAATGCGACGGTACTCCGCGTGGATATATTGAAAGGCGATGCCGCTTTCATTTGAGTGCATCCTTCGTATTTAAGGCTACAGGGGCAGCGTTGACAGCAATGAGTTCAATTTCATACAGCAAGGTTGAATTAGGCCCGATATCGCGACCTGCGCCTTTTTCGCCATATGCCAGTTCCGGCGGAATGACCACTTGCCACTTTGAACCGCTCGGCATCAGTTTGAGAGCTTCCGCCCAGCCGCTGACTACGCTGTCTTTCACATTGAACGTCACCGGATAACCCAGCATCTCCGAGCTGTCAAATTCGGTGCCATCAATAAGCGTACCCCGGTAACGGCAGGTAACATTGTCGTTTTCCGCCGGTTTGACACCGGTGCCGTCTTTGATAATTTTGTACTGCAGACCGCTGGGGAGCGCCACAACGCCATCTTTTTTCATGTTTGCCTTGAGATAGGCCGTACCAACCCTTTTATTTTTTTCTGCTGCCAACACCCTGAGCTGGGCCTGCTTGCCGGCAAGCTCCTTTTGATAATCGGCCAACGACTTCTGCATTTCGGCATCGCTTATCAGCAGCCTGGCGCCTGAGGAAGCATCACGCATTCCCTTGATCACCAGCTCAAGATCGGCGTCAATGCCCTGCTTTTTGAGATTCCTCGCCATGTCAACCCCGATACCGTAACTGACCTTGTCATTTTGAGTATTGAGCTGCTGCACTTCTTTGGCCGGTACCTGTACAGCCATCAGCATCATTGCGGTTACGCTCATTACGACGATGTTTTTCATTCATTCCTCCCAGGAAAATTCTATCTAGTACCATGTGACATCTAAATCTAACCCCCCTCAGTCCCCCTTTAGGCCCTTTGGGTACTTACCTAAGGGGGGAAGCCTTGAAGTCTCCCCTTAGGTAAGTACCCTCTGGGGCATAAAGGGAGATTTAGAGGGGTTAAATGCCGCCGACTTTTTTATATTCGTTTACAAATTCAGAAGTGCTGGTCAAACCGAAGATCCGGACCCAGGTGCCATCCTTGGGGTTTCGGATCAAGGTCAGCGGATAGTGATACATTTTGTTGGGGATATAGGCATTGAAGGCATACATGACTTTGTCGATATCTGCACGGCTGCCGGTGAAAAAGTCCCAACCCGGCTTGGCCCGATAGCGCTTCAGGTATTCCTTCATGACTTTCGGTGTATCATTTTCCGGATCAATGGAGATTGAAATCAACTGAACATTGGCGCTGTTCTTGTCAAGCTTCCGCTGCAGACTGGAATAACCGGCTGAGAGCACCGGGCAGATGGTGGTACAGGTGCCGTAGATAAAGTCAACCACCACCGGCTTGTCCGAATCAATCAGTTTCTTGAAATTGATCCGGGTGTTGTTCTGGGAGACCAGCGTGACATCCGGCATGGTGTAGCTCTCAATGGTGCGCTTGTACTTAAAATCTTCAGCGGCCGCCGAGTTGATGGCTATCAACAGGAACAACAAAACAGGAAAAAACATTATTATCAGTGACTGACGTCTCATACACATCTCCTTCAGGATATTCATCAATAGTTTCACATCCGGAGTTTCCGGATGGAAACTAGTTAGTTGTTGGTGATGGCTGAAGGAGCTCCTTGATTTTACGAGCCCGTTCGTTCCTGTTAATCAGATTATGTCTGTCCGGCGTGGTATCAAGCTGTATTTCCGGCGCTGGCACTGGTTCCGGCAGTGGCGACGGATCTGTTGTTGGTGTTGAAGTCGGCTCTGTTTGCGTTGGAGCAACTGTTGGGGCTATTACTGATGGTGTTACTGGCGCTGTTACCGTTGGTGCTACTGGCACCGGCGGCATCTCTATTCCTGTTCCTCCGGGAACAGGCTGTGGCGTTGCAGTCTGGACAGAATTAGAACCTTGACTACTTTCAATTTCTTGTGGTTCAGAGTTTTGTTTTACACCTGAACCTTGCAATTCAGAGCTCTGCCTGTCATCCGAATATTGGATATCCGATTTCTGAGTGGTAACGGGATGTTGTGCCTCAGGGGTTTGCCCGGAATCAGAACCGGCTGTCGCGCTGTTCGGCCTGGCCAGGTAGTTGGCGGTGAAGATGTAGTCATCCAGATAGTCACGGCGGCCATCACCGTTCAAATCCTGTAGAGGCTGAGAGGCTGCCTTGGCGCCGCCAAGAAAAGTGATAAATCCCCGTTCGCTGAGATCTGTTCCTGCCGGCAATATCGGGGCTACGGTGAGAGGAACTGTTCTCGAATCTGAACCGGTCAGCAGGATCAGCGAAACATTCCAGGTTCCGCCGTCCGGAAGCGCTTCAATATCCCATTTTCCCGGTTTGTTTTGCTTTAGAGAGATCAGTTTTGCCTCGTTGAAGGCAATATTGGGGGACTTGTTCTCCTGAGGCCCAGCATCAACTGTAATCTTGACAATTGAGGCACCATCACTCAGGGCGACTTCGGGGTGTTGATGAATGGTTGCTGCTGTAACCGGCGCGGCAAACAGCGCCACCAGGGCCGCAGGTGTTCGCGGCCCGGAATAAGTCCGGAAACGCTCCAGTACCGATGTGATTTGAACGGAAGATTTTGCCGTTTGAGTACCAGTCACAGCGGCTGCGGAAAGCTTTTTGTCGAGCGGAGTCGGAGATCCGACCGGCGAGGCTGCCAGAACCGGCAACGTGCCGATCTGTGTTAGAATGAGCATGGCGGCAATATTTACAATCTTGTTATTCATAGTTTTTCTCCAGTGCTGCTGGATTTGTAAATGGGTTTCCCTTGTTGATCTGCAGCCGCAAATCGGATACGGCACTGGCTTTGTTAAGAGATACAATCTCGGCTTGATTGGTCGTTTTTTTGTCAAACCGGTAATAGGGCACCGCATAAGCCTGCGTGGCCAGAAGCATAACACCCATGCTCACCATCCATTTGAGCACGCTCATCCCTCTCTTGCTGGTGAAGCCCATGCCGGTAGTATCATAACTGCTGAATCCGGTCGAATATGCTTCGATGGTGTTCGGTAAATATGCCTCGGGGCACCTTTTTTCACCAGTCGGGCGCTTTCGTCCCAGACAGGTGGTCCAGAAGCCGAGGAGTATTGAAACTACAAACACTACGGCAAGATATGATTCCGATGTTCCGGCTGTCAGTGAGAGTGCGATGCCTCCGAATATCGCCGTCAATGCCCAGAACAGCAGTGTCACATTCGCTGGGGAAATGTTCTTGTTCACCAGCAGGTAATGCAGGTGAAGGTTGTCTGCCCTGAATGGATTTTTCCCGTTCAGGAGCCGTACCAGCAGTACCCGGAGGGTATCGAAGATGGGAAGCAGCAGCACCAGCGTCGGGAACATTGAATCAACGGACGAGGTCGGCCCCTGGGTCAGCAGCAGAGCGGTAACGGCAAGAGAGAAGCCGAGAAAGAGGCTGCCACTGTCCCCCATGAAGATCCGGGCTGCGGGAAAGTTGTAGAGGAGAAAAGCGCCGAGGGCCCCTACGAAGGTAAAGCAGATAACCGCAACCGGTATGTTGCCGGCGAGGAGCGCTGCTATCCCCATGAACAGGAATCCGAGCAGCGAGACGCCCCCGGCAAGTCCGTTCAGGCCGTCGAGGAGATTGATGGCGTTGGTGATGCCGACAATGCTTATGAAGGTGAAGGGGATGCTGAACGCCCCGAGTTCCACCCGCCCGAGAGAGCCGTAGAATCCGATCTGGTGAACGGTAATGTCCCCGCCGGATATGACAAGAGCGGCGGCGGCGGCCATGATGGTGATTTTCGGTTTCCAGCCGAGTGATCTACGATCATCCACCATCCCCATAGCGACGAGCAGGGCCGCTGCGGCAAGGTACGCCGTCAGGCTGCCGTCTCCGTTTTCCAGACAGAGGAACGGCAGCACACCGATAAAAAACGCCACGCCGCCCCACCGTGGAGTTGCCTCTTTGTGCAGTCGCCGCCCTCCCGGTATGTCCAGGCAGTTGCACGTCGTGGCAAGGCGGATTATCTGCGGAGTGAGAACCGCAGTGAGAAGGAATGAGGCAAGACAGGGTATGATGTACGTCATGACATGACTCCTCTCGGTGTCTGGCTGCGAATGAAAGCGGAAAAATCAATAACACACGGTAAAGAATTTTGTGTTTGCAGGTAACAGTACCCGCTTTTTAAATTAAAAATAATCGGAGGATATCCGAATTATTTATGGGTGTTTCAGATACCGGTAGATAGGTGATACATCGGATGGGGGAGCAATTTGTCCTATGGAGGAGGTAAGAATGCGGTCTGACAGGGGAGGTGAAGGAAATGCAAAAGCAAACCGGATACTGGAGTCGCATAGGACAAAATCGTACACAGACCGGCAGAATCACCGATAGGAATATGGTCGGCCGTCCGAGCAAAAACAGGGACACCTGCCTATATACTCTTTGGAAACAGCCTGTTATTATGCGACCATCTGTGTCCTGCCTGCCGGGGATATTGTGCAGATGGAACGTTGATTTTGCTGAACTAACTTAAAGAGGACATGCATTGAAAACAGGTACTGACAGGAGTGCAGCACCTGCCGCCGGGAGTCAGGTGGGGAGAAAATCCCGGCATTCAGCGCGTGCTGAAGCACAGGAACGTGCGCTGATCATACAGCATAATCTTGTGGCCAGACTTATGGAGGTCCAGGAGGAAGAGCGTACGGCATTCGCCCGGGAACTTCAGGAAGATCTGGGGCAGAAGCTGGCGGCCATTCAGCTGAATATGTCTCTCCTGATGACGGGGTTCCAGGATCACACGCAGCTTGTCGCCCGTTCCGCCGTTATCGAGGAGTTGATTTCTTCATCTATTGTGACCGTGCAGCGAATCTCTTCGGAATTGCGACCGGTAATGCTCGATCTGCTGGGGCTTGCTGCGGCTCTGGAGTGGAAGGTTCAGAAAATCAGTAAACGGGGCGGGATAACCTGCAAGACGGTTATTATTCTCCCGGAGAAGAGGGTGGATCACACGGTGTCAACGGCAATTTTCCGGATAGTGCAGGAAGCGCTGTCCAATGTTGAACGCCACTCCGGCGCCACTCATATAGAGTTGAATCTGGTGGAACGAAAAGGGTGGCTGATGCTCTCGGTTCGCGATAATGGCCGGGGACTCCGTGCGGAGGAGAAGAACAGCCCGCTCTCTTTTGGCATCGCAACAATGCAGGAGCGGGCAAAGTCGCTCGGAGGAAAATTGAGAATATTCGGCTCCCCTACGCAGGGAACCGCACTTTTTGTACGATTGCCGTTATCAGAGAAGGAGGATTAACCATGTCCGTCAGGATAATAATTGCCGATGATCACGCCATTTTCAGGGAAGGGCTCAAGCAGGTTATTGAAACAACAGTAGACATGACTGTTGTCGACGAAGCGGTCAACGGGCAGGAACTGCTGAGCAAAGTGCAAGGCAAGGAGTATGACATAGTGATTCTTGATATCACCATGCCGGGGAGAAACGGACTTGATGTGCTGGTGGAGCTGAAGAACATCAGGCCGAAGCTGCCGGTTCTTGTCCTCAGTATGCATCCCGAGGAGCAGTTTGCGCTCCGCGCCTACAAGTCGGGAGCATCCGGCTACCTGACCAAGAGCAGTCCTTCGACGGAACTCCTTGATGCGCTCTACAAAATTTCGCGGGGGAAAAAATATGTGAGTTCGGTACTGGCAGAGTCTCTCGTCACCGGTCTCAGCGATGTCAGCCAGCAGGAACTCCAGCATAGCCTCTCCAACCGGGAATACCAGGTAATGAGCCTGATCGGCTCCGGCAAAACGGTCGGCAAAATTGCCGACGAGCTTTCTTTGAGCGTCAAGACCGTCAGCACCTACCGGGCCCATATCCTCCGCAAGCTGAACATGAAGAACAATGCGGAAATAACCCGGTTCGTTATTGAAAACAATCTGCTGTAAGGGGAGAAGCGGCGAAATACAGATTTCATTGTAACCTCCCCCTCACCCTAGCCCTCTCCCTCAGGGAGAGGGGATTATTTTTGATTGCGAAATTTCACGTGAGCAACGTGCATAACCGGATTTATGTATTACCTCCTCATAGGATAACCTCGCACCCTTTTTTTCATAAAAACCTGCCGTTTCTGCCTGTATTTCCGACTGAAAAAACAGACATCCACCCATCTCCCTGCCACAAACAAGATGATATAGTGCACGCACGTAGAAAACCTGTTCAGAGTCGGTATGCCGGCAGACAGCCGGCGTCCGTACCTCCCCGGACTGAAGGAGCGCGCCATGAATGCCATGCAGAATGCCGCAATTGCAGCTGCAATCAACATTGAAAACCGGAGTCTCGGCTTTTATCATGCCGTCATAGGAATTGTGCATGACAGCAATACCCGGAGGGTATTCGAAAGCCTTGCGCTCCAGGGAAAAACGCATCTTGAAATGTTCTGCAATCTGTATGAGGGGGACCGGGAAGAACTCGTCACTATCCTCAACGAGAATAACCTGTACGCCAACCCGTTCTACAGCCGGCTTCTCCAGTCGATTGAAGCCTCTGCAACGGAAACTGACGCGCTGCGGATAGCACTTGAAGAGAAACTGGTCTGTATCAAGTGGTACACCGTATTTCTGGAAACCATCAGGGAACCGCATGCCCATGCTCTGTTTGACCGGCTCATCACTACAACCGGAGAACAATGCACCACGCTCCGGAAAGAGTACCGGAGGATCATGAAAACGGCCGGCACGGAAGCCCGGATCGGTTATGTGCGGAAAAACCTGAGACGCAGCAACCAGCCGCTCAACAATAAACAGTATCTTTTCCAGACGAGGTGACATCACATGGAACACGGCAGCGGTAATCGCAGGATCGTTATGAATTCCCGGCCGTTCGGTATGCCGACGGCTGAAAACTTCCGCCAGGAACTGCTCGCCGTTCCCGTACCGGCAGCCGGGCAGATACTGCTGCGCACTCTGCTGCTTTCGCTTGACCCGTATATGCGCGGCCGCATGAGCGATGCCCCCTCCTACGCTCCGCCGCTGGCGGTCGGTGACGTGATGGTCGGAGGCACCGTTTCGCGGGTAGAGACCTCCCTGCATCCGGAGTACCGGCCGGGCGACGTGGTGCTCGGCTACAGCGGCTGGCAGGATTACGCCCTCTCCGACGGCGCGGGTCTCACCAGACTCGATGCCGACATGGAGCACAAATCGCTCGCCCTCGGTGTCCTCGGCATGCCCGGTTTTACGGCCTACATGGGACTGCTTGACATCGGGCAGCCGAAGGCGGGGGAAACCGTTGTCGTCTCCGCCGCGAGTGGCGCTGTCGGTTCGGTTGTGGGGCAGATCGCCAAGCTCAGGGGGTGCCGGGTGGTCGGTATCGCCGGCAGCGCCGAAAAGTGCTGTTATGTGTTCGAAGAGCTCGGCTTCGACATCTGCATAAACCACCGCAGATTCAACTTCCCCGAGCAGTTGGCCGAGGCCTGTCCGAACGGCATAGACGTCTACTTCGAGAACGTCGGCGGTGCGGTATTCGATGCCGTACTGCCGCTGCTGAACAGCCGTGCACGGATCCCGCTCTGCGGGTTGATCGGACAATACAACGACACCGACCTGCCGCAGGGTGCCGATCGACTGGGACTGCTGACCCGCACGCTGCTTGTCAAGCGGATCAGAATGCAGGGCTTCATTATTTATGATGACTACGGGCACCGCTATGCCGAATTCCATCGGCAGATGAGCAACTGGCTGGCTGAAGGGGTCATCAAGTACCGCGAGGACATCATCAACGGGCTGGAAAACGCCCCCCGGGCCTTCATGGGACTGTTCGAGGGCAAAAACTTTGGCAAGCAGATCGTACAGGTCGCGCAGGCTTGAAACTTCATTCCCCGGTGGGGCAGAAGGACGGCTTACCCTGCTGCCTCACGAATCAAAGGAGTTCAGAATGAACGAGATAAACGACAAGATGGCCAGAAAAACTTTCCTGGATGTCTGCAGAGGCATTGAGGGGCTTTGTGCGGAGTTGTACCACCATTACAGCAGCATCTATGAGGATAACCCCGAAGCGTCACAGCTCTGGAAGAAAACGGCACTTGAGGAAGAGAATCATCAGAAACAGTTCGAACTGGCAATTCGACTCTGGGAAGAGACTGAATTCGAAGTTTTGCAAGACAGTATGCGAACGGCATATTCGATCCAGTTCAAACTTCTGGAACTCATGAGTAACATCAAGAATGTCAAGCCGGATCTCAAGATTGCGATTTCAAAAGCGGTTGAAATGGAAGAAAAACTTGCCGACCTGCATGCTCATACGTCTCTGAAATTCAAGGAAGCATCAATGCAGCAGCTCTTCGCAGCACTGAGCGAAGCCGACCGTGACCATGTTGCCGACCTGCGCCGCTACCGCTCTATCCTGTATCTTCCGGATTCCGAGATGAATGGATAATACCAATTCCGGATCTGCCGGACGATCTCTGGTACTATTCTGTCATTACCTGTTGCAAATATGGAAATAAGCTATATAAACTTGTTTCCATCCGGAAACTCCGAAGGTGAACCGGCTGGCTTCTGTTTCAGAGGCTGGATGAGACAACTATGGAAATGATATTCGATCCCTGTTACCACCAAAGGGCCGCAGCAGGGGACCGGCATCGGTCTGTTCATATGTCCGGGAGCATCATTGAAAACAGCATGGGAGGGAGGCTCTCGGTTCGTAACATCGAAGAGGGAGCCGAGTTCCGGATCGAGGTGTAAGGTGACTCAGGCACAATCGAAAATCATCTTGCTGGTTGAGGATGATAAAGATTCCAGCGAAATACTCGGCAGCATTCTGGAAATAAAATTCCCGAACGCCCGCATCTATAGCGCCGGAGATGGCAAAGCCGGTCTCGACAGCTTCATCAGATATCTGCCCGATATCGTCATCACCGATATCAGCATGCCTGAAATGGATGGAACCTGGATGATCAGCAGGATACCTGCGATCAAGGCTGACACCAGAGTCATTGTAGTCACGGCCCACAGCGACCGGAACAAACATGATATTTTCGCCCTGACCGGTGTCAATTGCGAAATAGTTCGCAAACCTATCGATTTCAAAGATCTGTTTGCTTCAATCGAGTGCTGTCTGGGGAGATAAATAAATTGTCTGTATGGCCCGATTGGGGGGAATTAGTTTTGAGTTCCATTCCCCACTTCAATCCTGAATTCAGCGCCGGCGACAGTGTTGCATACGGTAAGTTTTCCTCCCATATTCTTTTCTATAATGTTTTTTGACATGAAGAGCCCAACTCCGGTCCCGTGCTGCGGACCTTTGGTGGTAAAGTAGGGGTCGAATACTTTGTTAATGATCTCTTCAGGTATTCCCCCGGCGTTGTCAGAGACAGTTACAACAGCGCAGCCTTCTTCACTGCATATCGTGATTGTTATCCGGGCATCATTGATTTTACGTTCAATTATAGCGTCCCTGGCATTATTCAGGATATTGAGAAACACTTGAGCAAATTCGTTTTGATAGCCATTGATGACAGGATTGATCTGCTCTACGAAATCAATTGTGATCTTCGGATTATGAAAGTTGCCTTCCAGTAGGGACAATGTATTTTTAATCGCCTCACTCACATAGAAATCAGTTTTTTCTTTTTCCGGTTTAAAATAGTCTCTGAAATCGTCAATAGTTTTGGACATATGCTTGATAATTTCCATAGATTTGGCAATGGAATTGTCCAGAAACTCTTTATTGAAGCTGGGCATGTCGTAACACACTCCGAGCTTTTGTGTATAAAGCCCCAGAGTATTCAGAGGTTGCCGCCACTGATGGGCGATGTTGCCGATCATCTCGCCCATGGCCGCCTGACGGCTCTGCTGGAGGAGCATCTGCTCCTTTTCACGAAGTGATTCCAGGGCTTGCAGGCGTTTGGAGGTCTCCTCCCTCAAGGATTTTTCTGCTATTTCCCGCTCAACAATCTCAAGCTTCAGGCTCTCAATGGATGCAGCCAGCTCCTTTGTCCGTTCCTCAACCCGGTTTTCCAGCTCATCATTCAACTTTTTCAGTGCCTCCTCGGCACTTTTTCGTTCGGTGATGTCGCGCGCCACGTGAACCGAACCGATCATTCGACTTTCCCGGTCCATAAGCGGCGTTGTGGAAACGAGGAAGTTTCCCCCCAGCCGCTCCTCACTCAGCTCGAAATTATGTTCCCTGCCATCCTCAATCGTCTTGGAGTGCGGACAAAACTCCGGAGGCATATTCAACCCGTGGACCACGTTGTAACAGGGCAGGCCCAGACACTCCTCCGGCTCGCGTCCGAGGCGGGCGGCCATCGCCCTGTTCAAGCGCATCACCCGGTGATTGTCATCGATGATGGCAATCAGGTCGGGTACGCTGTCGAAGGTACGTTCCCACTCCTCCTTGGCCCGAAGCAGCTCCTCTTCGACCTGCTTCATAGCAGAGATGTCAGTATTGGTGCCAAACCAGCGAAGAACCTGACCGGCCGAATCCTTCAACGGCAGCACACGCGTCAGGAAGGAGCGGAATTGCCCGTCGGCTCCACGCAGCGGGAATTCCATCTCAAACGACTGACCGGTTGCTATCGACATCATCCACCGTTCCAGAACCTCGGGCAGGACTTTATGATCATGCACGCTCTGCCATCCCCACCCCTCCAACTGTTCCGGAGTCATGCCGGTGTACTCATACCAGCGCCGGTTGTACCACGTAATGTAGCCGTCGCCGGTTGCCGACCATGCAAGGTTGGGGATGGAATCCGCCAGAGTACGAAACTGCTCCTCGCTATCGGCCAGCAGCGCCATCAAAGAATCGCGTTCTGCGAGGGAGCGGGCCAGCTTGAGATTGCTGTAGCTCATCCGTGAAATCATGTCGGCAAGATTCATGAAGAAGGACATGCAGGCGTGCAGGGTTTCCCTGCTCAGTCGCGGCACAGCTTCGAGGGCGGTGATGTACTTACTTTCATCGAATGCGTACTGTCTGGCCTGCGCCCGGAAAAGTTCATAATCAAGCGGTTCGTCCTCAAAGAAAAACTGCCCGATGAAGAGGTTGCCGAAGTGTCTGTCGCCGATCATGACAGGAGTCGCCACGTCCCACATGCTGTTTCTGCACTTGTAAATCCTGTACTCGCCACGGGGGATACCTGCCGACAGTATAACGTCGCTTTCGACACAATTCCGGCAGGATTCGGAATTGGCGCGGTGGAATTCAGTACAGACTTCCTGCCAGCCCACGCCGACCAGAACCTTGCCGTTGACATCCAGCAGGCCCATCGGCATCCCTGACAGCTTGTAAAAATCGGCAAAGAGCAATTGCATCTGCCGGACGTCGATGATGTCGGCAAGATCCAGACTGCCGATATCTCCTTCCGGAGAAATTATACTGTCCAGTTTATGCCTGACCTGCTGTTCGCTCTCTGCCAGCGCCTCTTCAGCCTGTTTGGATTTCTCCCATAACTGCGCCAACTCGTGGTTCTGCGTCTGAAGTTCCTCACCTTGAGCCTGAAGTTCCTCACCTTGAGCCTGAAGTTCCTCACCTTGAGCCTGTAGTTCCTCATTAACTTCCTGAAGTTCCTCGCGTTGCGCCTGAAGTTCTTCATTGGCTTCCTGGAGATTCTCGTTGGCTTTCCGGAGCCGCACCTCGCTCTCCTTGATCTCCCGGAAAATGAGGCCGTAGGGCTTCACCAGACCGGTCTCGATCAGGGCCTTGTAGAGCAGGAAATAACCGGTTAACTTGAAAAAATGGCCGACCATATTGCTGATGCCATAGACGTCGGTGTAGATGGTGAAGGCAAGCCCCGAGGCGATGAACAGGGCTATGGCGCTGGAAATGAGCTGCATCACCTGTTGTTCAAAGAACTCGCCCTTCCCTCTCATGTAGAAGAGTGAGCCGACGAGTATACAGGAGACGACGTACTCACTCCCGATTTTGAATGGAGTGAGCCCGCTCCCTTCCACGAAGCAATCGGGGAAGACACCACCGAAAACGGCAGCTAGAAGGAGTGCGGTGGTCACGAAGAACATTGCCATGGCACGCTCCCCCCGCAGCGTGCGGTCGAGAAAGAACGGGGCCGCTAACAGGGAGAAACCCAGCAGATAGCGTTCGACAATCCAGAGCTGAGTGGCGAGGTTGGGGCCGTATCCGGGGAAAACATTCATCCCCTTGTAGGCGAGGGTGTGGAGAAGATCGACGACAGCGATGAAAAGAGAGGCGATGCCGAAAAGGAGGAAGTAATTGTTGTTCATGATGCGGCGGGTATTCCAGGCGATGATGAAAATTCCGCACGCGACGATAACAGAGAATATCTCGACGAGGGAATGGAAGAGCAGATAGCTGAAGCGGCTCGTCAGGTAGAGTCCGATCAGTGCGGCCACACCGCTGAAAAGGTAAGCCGGTTTTACGAACCTGGATTCCTGATCGACCATGTATCGATGTACCTCCGGAAACTTCGCCTGCGCAATCACGTGCATCTCTTGCCGGCACAGGAAACACACACATTTCAAAACCTGAAACCAACGGTTTCTCTTTCGGCGTTTCCGGACAAAAGATTTTACCTGAATTACTGTGATCTTATTACTTGAAAAACAGAAGCATAGCAACGGGTATTATATCGCGTAGTGAAGAATGAGTACGACATTTTCATAGGACGTAATCGCGCCGTATTTTCTGATTTCCCTATGTAGTTTCTATCCGGAAAGGGTTCTTTTACGCTCTGGCGGCGTCAATCTTCGGCCTTGTTTGTGCGGCGTACCGGAGTACGCCTCCGCACAATGCCTCGATTTCCTTGCCAGAACGAAAAACTCCTCCTCTCCGAATCAGAAACCAACAGTTTCACATCCGGAGTTTCCGGATGGAAACTATGTAATACTTCCTGACATCTGTTTGTAATAACGGACATTCACCAATTAACTCTTATTTGAAATGCCGCTATCGTTGATTCTTCCCGTATGGGCTGTTTCCACCATCATAGGACAACTTCGCAGTATCCCCCTCGGAATCTCCTGCCATCTGTTGTCTTGACTTCTTACGGCAAATTCAGACATCCGCCAATCTCAATTCCCTGAACCGGATGTTACAGTCTAGCTGACGTAATCTCACGGTTCATCAAGGAACGTGATGACCTGCGCGAAGTGGCAGTCAGGGTACGCCCTCACACAGCAGGTAAGGGAGAACAGTCATGTCATATTACTTCAGCAAAATAATGAACGTTGATTTTGAGAAAGCGGTCACGCGGGTAATAGAGGAATTGAAAAACGAAGGGTTCGGAATTCTTACCGAGATTGACGTGAAGGAAACATTGAAGAGAAAACTGAATGTTGAATTCCCCAATTACACCATTCTTGGCGCCTGTAATCCCCCGTTCGCCTACCGTGCATTGGTGGCAGAACCCAAAATAGGCACAATGCTCCCCTGCAATGTAATCGTCCAGGAACTGGATAATGGCAAAATTGAAGTGTCAGCCGTAGATCCGCTTGCCTCCATGCAGGCAATACCGAACAAAGTGCTGCAGGGCATTGCTGAAGAGATACAGGTGAAACTCAAAAAAGTCATCGGGCAGTTGTAACAGATATCCTGTTGCACGCTTTGCGTTACGCGGTGGACAGAATAGCAATTTCAACAGTGCGAGGTGCCGTATGCCGAACAATTCAGACGGAATGATGGGTGGATGGATCAATTGGCGGGCGGAGAAATGTGGGTCTGGGTGCTGATCGGCCTGGTCATGCTGGTTATGCTGGCCGTCGTGATTGTCAGGCTGACCAATAAATAGTTTCTGTCCGGAAAGGGTTCTTTTCCGCTCTGGCGGCGTCAATCTTCGGTATTGCTTGTGTGGCGTACCGGTGTACGCCTCCGCGCAATTCCTCGATTTCCTTGCCGGAACGGAAAATTACTCCTCTCCGAACCAGAAACCAACGGTTTCTCATCCGGAGTTTCCGGATGGAAACTGATAGATGATAAGTCGGCTTCAGCCACGACCATTTTGACCGTGTAGTTGTTCTTACTCGATTTCTGGAGGAGACGATGACAACAACCGATGAACTCCTTAATGTATTGATGCAGAATTGTAAGAAGCCGGGTACGGAGGGATCACCATGCTGATTCAGATAAAGCGCGACAAAAACCATTATGATTATGTCAGAGAATCGCAGCTTGACAAATTGATTGCTCTGAATCTGATAGAAAAATTCAAGCGCGCAAGTGGATGGGTAACATTAGGTGTAGATCCGGTGAGAGATACATCAAAAACCAGAGATGAATCTAAAAACAGATAGAAAGAAGTTCACTCATGTATCCGTATTGGTATTTCCCGGGGTAGAAATGAGTAACAACGAAAAGGAGATGCACCGTTATGAATACTACTGCTGCGTATGCTGCTATTACTGCAAAAACACCGCTCGTGCCGTATTCAATCGAACGTCGCGATCCCGGTCCGCACGAAGTGCTCATTGATATTCTCTATTGCGGTGTCTGTCATTCCGATATTCATCAGGTCCGCGACGAGTGGGGCGGCTCCATTTTCCCCATGGTACCCGGCCACGAGATCGTCGGCACTGTCGTGAAAGCGGGTCGGCATGTCAGCAAATGGAAAATCGGCGACACTGTCGGCGTAGGCTGCTTTGTCGACTCATGCCATGAATGTGAAGCCTGCAAAGAAGGTGAGGAGCAATTCTGCGAAGCCGGGATGAGCGCTACGTACAATAGTTACGAGCAGGACGGAAAAACGCTGACCTATGGAGGCTACTCTACCTGTATCACCGTGAGTGAGGATTATGTTTTACGTATTCCAGCCGGATTGCCTCTGGAACGGGTGGCGCCGCTGCTCTGTGCGGGCATCACCACCTATTCACCCTTGCGACATTTCGGTGTCAAGGCCGGCGACTATGTTGCCATAGTGGGATTGGGAGGGCTTGGTCACATGGGGGTAAAGATCGCCAAGGCAATGGGCGCATTTGTCACGGTACTCAGTCATTCACCCGGCAAACGCGATGATGCCCTGGCTCTTGGTGCGGATGACTTCATCGCCACGGGTGAAAAGGGTGTATTTGAGGTCAACGCCAAGCGATTCGATTTCATTCTCGACACCATCTCGGCGAAACATGATTACAACGACTATCTGAATCTGCTCCGCCGTGACGGCACCATGGTGCTGGTAGGCATCCCCGAACCGATGCCGCTTGCCGCCGGATCGTTGGTCATGCAGCGCCGGAAACTGGCCGGATCGCTTATCGGCGGCATCCGGGAAACCCAGGAGATGCTTGATTTCTGCGCTGAGCACAATGTGGTTTCCGACGTTGAGGTGATTCCGATTCAGAAGGTCAATGAGGCGTACGAGAGGGTACTGAAAAGTGACGTACATTACCGCTTTGTCATCGATATTGCGAGCCTGAAGAAATCCTGAAAAGGCACAGATGATCTGTTCGCAGTAAAAAATATCAGGAGAACACCAGCATGAGCTATCAAAGCATTACAGGTGTGATACTGCCAGGTAAATTTGATCATTCGGGAGCTTGAAGACGGAATAATAGAGGCGGCTGGCACTGAAAGGAAAATTTAGATATGGGATCAAAAGGACGTGAAATTATCGGGATGGATGTTGATGAACTTCTGGAGTTGTTACGCAGGGCGTATTGTGACGAATGGCTGGCTTATTACCAGTACTGGCTTGGTGCAAAGCTGGTCAAGGGGCCGATGAAGGACGCAGTTGGAGCCGAGTTGCTGCAGCATGCGACCGAAGAGTTGCTGCACGCCGATATGGTGGCAATGCGCATCATTCAGCTGGGTGGAGTCCCGGTTACCAGGCCGGAAGAGTGGTACACATTCACTAATTGCGGATACGACGCACCGGACGACCCGTTTGTGAAGAGATTGCTTGAGCAGAATATCAAAGGCGAACAATGCGCCATTGGCGTTTACAAGCGTTTAATGGACATCACCAGGGAAAAGGATCCGGTTACCTACAACATGGTGCTGACCATTCTGCAGCAGGAGGTTGAGCACGAAGAGGATCTGCAGTCGCTGCTTGAGGACTATGAGCTGATGATCCGCGCATTCAAGGAGAATTGATATGAATAATAGGAGGATCACATGAAACGACAAGCATCAGCCGTATGGCAAGGAAGTCTCAAAGAGGGAAAAGGAAGAGTTTCAACTGAAAGTGGTGTGCTGGCACAAGCCCAATATTCATTCAGTACACGCTTCGAGAGTGGAATCGGCACCAATCCGGAAGAACTGATCGCTGCAGCACACGCCGGCTGCTTTTCCATGGCGCTTTCAGTTCAACTGGGCAACGCCGGACTGCTCGCTGATAAAATCGATACAACAGCCGTTGTTACGTTCGAGAAAAAAGACGCAGGGTGGACCATTACCGAAAGCCATCTGAAAGTCAACGCCACCGTACCCGGAGCCACTCCTGAAGTTTTTGCCGGGCTGGCGCAGGAGGCAAAAGCAGGCTGCCCTGTTTCACGGCTCTTGAATGCGACCATCACCATGGACGCAATTCTGGTGACGTAACGCATTCAGGAAGAAGTCGCCACAATCAGGGAGGAGATGTTTAGCGGCAACATCGAGCCATCGGACGATCCATTGATTGCGTACCGCGACGGCACCTCTGGGTTGTCGTTCGGGAGCCGCAACAAAACGCCTTGATTTAAGGAAAAGCTGAAAGGGGAACAGAGATGGGTAAAGATAGCAAATGCCCGGTAACGGGCAGAACAGACAAGCCCACGGCCGGGAGTGGCCGGTCGAATAGGGAGTGGTGGCCAAACCAGTTGAACCTCAAGATCCTGCATCAGAATCCTCCCGCTGGCAACCCGATGGGCGGGAAGTTCAGCTACGCCGAGGAATTCAGCAAACTCGATCTTGAATCAGTAAAGAGGGACCTCACTCATTTGATGACCAACTCGCAGGTTTGGTGGCCGGCTGATTACGGTCACTACGGGCCGCTCTTTATCCGGATGGCGTGGCACAGCGCCGGCACCTACCGCACCGGTGATGGCCGTGGCGGCGCATCTTCGGGTTCGCAGCGTTTCGCGCCGCTCAACAGCTGGCCGGACAACGTCAACCTTGACAAGGCGCGCCGCCTGCTCTGGCCGATCAAACAGAAATTCGGCCGGAAGATCTCCTGGGGCGACCTGATGATCCTCGCTGGTAACTGCGCCCTGGAGTCAATGGGTTTCAAAACCTTCGGTTTTGGCGGCGGGCGCGAAGATGTCTGGGAGCCGGAAGAGGATATTTACTGGGGGTCAGAGGATGTGTGGCTTGGCGACAAGCGCTACCGTGGTGACCGGGAACTGGAAAATCCGCTCGCCGCCGTGCAGATGGGGCTGATCTACGTAAATCCGGAAGGGCCGAACGGTGATCCTGACCCGGTCGCCTCGGGGCGTGACGTGCGCGAGACCTTCGCCCGCATGGCGATGAATGACGAAGAGACCGTCGCGCTGATCGCGGGTGGGCATACCTTCGGTAAATGTCATGGCGCCGCCCCTGCGTCCCATGTGGGGCCTGAGCCAGAAGGAGCCCCCATCGAAGAGCAGGGGCTCGGTTGGAAGAGCAGCTTCGGCAGCGGCACAGGTGGCGATACCATCGGCAGCGGTATCGAGGGCGGATGGAAAGCTCACCCGACCAGATGGGATATGGGCTATCTGAACACGCTCTTCACATACGAGTGGGAGCTGGTCAAGAGCCCGGCCGGTGCAAACCAGTGGCTGGCCAAAGACGTGGCCGAAGAGGATATGGTGGTTGACGCCCATGACCCGTCGCAGAAGCATCGGCCGATGATGACCACGGCGGACCTTTCCCTGCGCTTCGATTCGATCTACGAGCCGATCGCGCGGTACTATCAGCAGAACCCCGTAAAATTTGCCGATGCCTTCGCCAGGGCCTGGTTCAAACTGACCCACCGCGACATGGGGCCGCGCGTCCGTTATCTCGGCGCGGACGTGCCTGCAGAAGATCTTCTGTGGCAAGACACGATCCCCACAGTCACCTATGTGTTAATAGACGACCAGGATATTGCCCTCCTCAAAGATAGAATCCTCGCATCAGGACCATCTGTCTCCCAACTGGTCGGGGCGGCCTGGGCATCGGCGTCCACGTACCGCGGCTCCGATAAGCGCGGCGGGGCGAACGGCGGTCGCATCCGTCTCGCGCCGCAGAAGGATTGGGCGGTTAACCAGCCAGTCCAACTGGCGATGGTGCTGGAAACTCTTGAAGGAATCAGGAAAGAGTTCAACAGCGCCTGGCCAGGCGGGAAGCGGGTTTCGTTCGCCGACCTGATTGTCCTGGGTGGATGCGCGGCGATCGAGAAGGCTGCTATGAATGCCGGCTTTGATGTGTCCGTCCCCTTTACGCCGGGGCGCAACGATGCGACTCAGGAACAGACCGACGTGGCTTCGTTCGCCGTACTTGAACCGGTTGCTGACGGCTTCCGCAACTATCTCAAAACCAGATACACCGTATCGGCAGAGGAGCTGCTGGTTGATCGGGCGCAACTGTTGACACTCACTGCCCCCGAGATGACAGTTCTTCTGGGTGGTATGCGCGTTTTGAATGCTAACGTCGGACAGTCCCGGCACGGCGTCTTCACCAGGCGCCCGGAGACACTTACCAATGATTTCTTCGTGAACCTGCTCGACATGGGCACTACATGGCGGGCGGCTCCGGAAGCCGACGACCTGTTCGAGGGGCGGGATCGCGCAACTGGAGAACTCAAGTGGACAGCCACCCGGGTCGATCTCATCTTCGGTTCGAACTCCCAGCTCCGGGCCGTGGCGGAAGTCTACGGCTGTGAGGACTCCCGGGAAAAGTTCCTGCATGACTTTGTCGCCGCGTGGAATAAAGTGATGAATCTTGACCGGTTTGACCTCGCCTGATCGCGGCAAAACCTGTCACCGAAAGGAGGTAATCATGCCGTTATTTACCTGTTTTCCTACGCCGGCTTTTCGCAAACCTCAAATATACATTTATAGATTCAAGGAGGCATTATGAAACGGATCACAATTTTGATCATTACTCTTCTCAGCCTGGGCCTGCTTGGCGGCTGCGGCTACAACAGCATGCAGGCGGCCGAAGAGGCGGTTTTTGCGGCCTGGGGCGATGTCGAGGCCTCCTACCAGCGGCGAGCCGATATGATCCCCAACCTGGTCGAAGTGGTAAAAGGGTATGCTAAACACGAGGCCGACACCTTGACGGCTGTCACCGAAGCGCGCGCCAAAGTAGGTTCCCTGCAGGTTTCCAAGGATCTTGTCAATAACCCCCAGGCGCTGGAAAAATTTCAGCAGGCACAGGGACAGCTTTCCGGCGCCCTCTCCAGGCTCATGGTGGTGGTGGAGCGCTATCCAGATCTTAAGGCAAATCAGAATTTCATGAATCTGCAGAATCAGCTTGAGGGGACAGAAAACAGGATCAATGTGTCAAGGGTGGGCTACAACAAGGCTGTTCAGGATTTTAATACCAGTATCAGAACCTTTCCCAACAGCCTGACCAATTCGCTCTTGCTTCATCTCACTCGTAAGGAGCCGTTCAAGGCTGACGAAGGGGCAAAGACAGCACCAAAAGTTAAGTTTTAAGACGTCCTTATTCAGGCGATCATGAAAATATTGTGCGTCATAGTGGTGTTGCTGTTGCACTCCCACCTTGCTTGTGCGCTTGAGGTGCCGCAGCTCCGTGGCCGTGTAAACGACTACGCGAACATGCTGTCTCCCGGTGTATCAGGGAGGCTGGAACAGGCGCTTGCCGATTTTGAAAAAAGCGACTCAACGCAAATAGTTGTGCTGACCATTAACTCTCTGGAAGGCGAAAGCCTGGAAGGATACTCGATCAAGGTTGCTGAGGCGTGGAAAATCGGCCGGACAAAGCTGGATAACGGCGTAATTTTGCTGATTGCAAAGCAGGAACGTAAGATCAGGATCGAGGTTGGGTTTGGTTTGGAAGGGGTGCTGACTGATCTGGTCTCCGGAAGGATTATCCGCGGTGATATGTCTCCCCATTTCAGGAAAAATGATTATGACACCGGCATAACGGCGGGCGTTTCGTCAATCATGAAGGTTGTCAGGGGGGAATACCAGGCAGAACCGCGCGACCTGAAGCAGGGAAAGAAGAGCGCCAATCCGGCATTTACCCTGCTGGTTTTTCTTCTGGTAGCTGTCGTCTTCCTTGGATCGTTTTCAAAATTTCTGGGTGGCGCAGTCGGTGCGGCAGGCCTGCCGCTGATCGGCTTTCTGACTTTTCCAGGTCTCGGGATTATTGTGCTGGCGCTTTTGGGTGCCGCAGGCTTTGTCCTTGGTCTTGTGGTTATATTCCTGTTCGGCAGCGGCATACCGTTCATCGGTGGGGGATTTGGCGGAGGTGCATCTGGCGGAGGATTTGGCGGTTTTTCCGGCGGTGGTGGAAGTTTTGGCGGTGGTGGAGCATCGGGGGATTGGTAATGAACAGAAATAATGCCAGCAATTTTTTCACTGAGCCGGAAAGAGAGAAGATTAGCACTCTGGTAAAAAAGGCCGAACTAGATACGTCCGGCGAGATTGCGGTCATGGTGGTTGACACAAGCGACAGTTACCGGGAAGCCGAATTTCTGGGAGCCCTGCTGCTGTCGGCCTTCGTCGCCCTTGTTGCCGCAGTTTCGCTGCATCAGGTAACGATCTGGTCATATATTCCGGCAGTTATCCTGTTCTGGTATCCGGCTCTTTTATTCATGCGCCGCTTTCCACGGTTCAAGCTGGCGCTGGCGGGAAAAAAACGGGTGGTGGAGGCGGTTCGGGAGCGTGCTATTCGCGCATTTTTCGAGAAAAAACTCTATCGCACGAGAGATGAGACCGGCATACTGATTTTCATCTCCACTCTGGAACATAAGGTCTGGATTCTGGGTGACCGGGGAATTAATGAGCGGATCGGACAGCAGTTATGGCAGGCACTAGCCGGGGAACTGGCAGGTAAAATCAGGGAGGATCATGCCTTTGAAGGGCTCTGCGCTGCCATTGAAAAGCTGGGTGCGGTACTTAAAGAGCATTTCCCGCGAGCGGCGGATGATACGAACGAACTGCCTGACGAAGTGATTGTGTAAGCGAAGCTCAGGTTCCGGGGAGTAATATAGTGGTCGAATTTATGCAGCAATTCAGTCCGATTACCCAGGTACTGATCGCCACCTTTTTCACGTGGGGCGTTACTGCCGCCGGTGCGGCCCTCGTGTTTTTCGCGAAAGTGGTCAACCAAAAACTTATGGATTCGATGCTCGGCTTTGCTGCCGGAGTCATGATTGCCGCAAGCTTCTGGTCGCTGCTCGCGCCCGGCATCGAAATGGCCCAGCAAATGGGACAGATACCCTGGCTGACCGCTACAATCGGATTCATGGGGGGCGGCATTTTCATGAGGCTTACCGATCGCCTGCTTCCCCACCTGCATCCGGGTCTGGCAACCGATCAAAGCGAGGGGATCAAAACGTCCTGGCAGAGAAGTACCCTGCTGGTTCTCGCCATCACTCTGCACAACATCCCTGAGGGGCTTGCCGTCGGTGTCGCTTTCGGCGCAGTCATGGTCGGCCTCCCTTCCGCCACCCTCGGCGGCGCCATTGCGCTGGCCATCGGAATCGGGCTGCAAAATTTTCCGGAGGGGACGGCGGTATCCATGCCGCTGAGAAGGGAAGGCATGGGGCAGAAGAAAAGCTTTATGTTGGGGCAGGCTTCAGGAATGGTTGAACCGGTTGCCGGAGTTGTCGGAGTACTGTTTGTTATGCAGATGCAGAGCATCCTTCCCTATGCACTCTGCTTTGCTGCCGGAGCAATGATCTTTGTTGTTGTAGAAGAGCTCATTCCCGAATCCCAGCGGATTGCGGCGAACATAGACCTGGTAACCATGGCGACCATGACGGGCTTTTCGGTAATGATGATTCTTGACGTGGCACTTGGGTGATGGGACATGTCAATTCAGGGCTCATTAAGGATACTTGTCTCAATAATACTCACCCTGACGGCGAGCACCGCGTGCAGCAACCAGGCAAGACTGGCTGACATTTCGCTACCTCCCGGTTTCAGCATATCCGTCTACACCGCCAACGTGCCGGGCGCCCGTTCCATGACGCTCGGTACAAAGGGCACCCTGTTTGTCGGCAGTCGTAACGAGGGTAAGGTCTATGCCATTGTCGACCGCAACGGCGACGGCACAGCTGACGAGGTTATCACCATAGCCAGTGGTTTAAGGTCACCTAACGGGGTGGCCTTTCGCGATGGCGCCCTTTACGTTGCCGAAATCAACCGTGTACTCCGCTTCGACGCGATCGAGACACATCTCCGTAAGCCGCCCGCAGCGGTGGTCGTAAACGCCTCCTTTCCTGACAAAAGTCACCATGGCTGGAAATTCATCCGCTTTGGGCCGGATGGCAGGCTCTATGTGCCGGTGGGAGCCCCCTGCAACGTCTGCGAGGAGAAAGATCCACGCTTCGCCTCGATCATGCGCATGAACCCGGACGGCAGTAAGCTGGAGATCTTTGCCCGCGGCGTGCGCAACACGGTCGGGTTCGACTGGCATCCCCGCAGCGGCGAACTCTGGTTCACCGACAACGGTCGTGACTGGCTGGGGGATAACCAGCCGCCGGATGAACTGAATCGTGCAACCAGAGCGGGATTACACTTCGGTTTCCCCTACCTGCACGGGAAGAACATACACGATCCCGAATATGGCAAAACCTGGCGCAAGGATGAATTTGTCCTGCCGGAGATGGAGCTTGGTGCGCATGTGGCGTCACTTGGCATGAGATTCTACACCGGCGCCATGTTCCCCGAAAGCTACCGCGATCAGATTTTCATCGCCGAGCATGGCTCCTGGAACCGTAGCGATCCCAGCGGCTACCGGATCACTCTGGTTCGTCTCAGGGAAAACCGGGCCAAATCGTATGAAGTTTTTGCACAGGGTTGGCTGCAGAACGGAAGTCCCTGGGGGCGGCCGGTTGACCTGCAGATCATGCCCGACGGCTCAATCCTTGTTTCAGATGACAAAATGGGTGCAATCTACCGGATAACTTATTCCGGAGAGAAAAAGTAAATTACCAGCAGCCAGTAATGGCCGCCAGGTGCTTGGCTGCATTCGGGTTTACATGTGCCGTACATGAACAGGGTGAATCATGAAGCATATTATCATCCATACAGTTAAACAGGCCAAACGGCTGGTTGTGATCGTGATCGGCTTTACTTCACTGGCAATTGGGATAGTCATGATCGTGCTGCCCGGACCGGCTATTGTAGTGATACCGGTCGGCCTGGCTCTGCTAGCCACCGAGTTCATCTGGGCGAAAAAGCTCCTCGTAGCGGTAAAAGATCGTATTAACCGTATGAGAGGAGATACTTGATGTCAGATCAAACATTGATGTGGAGCGCATTCAGTCTGCTGGTTGTGACTATGCTGATCGTCGATCTTGGCCTTAGTCGGAAGAGTCACGAGATTTCATTCCGCGAGGCACTGACGTGGTCAGGGGTCTGGATCACCCTAGCCATGATATTTAACGTCGGGGTCTACTACTACCTGGGCAAGATTAAGGCACTTGAGTTTTTTACCGGGTATGTCATAGAGAAATCACTCTCGGTTGACAACCTCTTCGTATTCATCATGATCTTTTCCTACTTCCATGTTCCCCGCCTATACCAGCCGAAGATACTCAAATGGGGCATTATCGGTGCGTTGATTCTGAGAGGAATTTTTATCTTTATCGGGATTGAACTACTGGAGACCTTTCATTGGTTGATCTACGTTTTTGGCGGGATTCTGATCATTACCGGCATCAAGATGGCATTTGGAGGCGCGGAGAAGATCGAGCCGGAGAAGAATCTGCTGGTAAAATTGATCAGAAGATTTCTTCCGATCACCAAGCGGTTGCATGGCAACAGATTTATTATCAACAAACTGGGTGCTCGTGCTGCCACTCCGCTTTTTCTGGCGCTCATCATGGTGGAATGGAGTGATGTCATCTTTGCATTGGACTCCTTACCGGCAGTCTTCGCCGTGACCAGAGACCCCTTTATCGTCTATACCTCCAATGTCTTTGCCATTATGGGGCTCAGGGCACTTTATTTTCTCCTGTCCAATGTGATGGGCATGTTTGCATATTTAAAGCTGGGCGTATCTTTTGTTTTGGCATTTGTCGGGATCAAGATGCTGTTGGCGGATACCCGCTATGAAATTCCGATCCATTTTTCACTTGGAGTGATCTTTGGCGTCTTGTTTATATCAATCATCACCTCGATCATCATGGGGAAGAAAGGTAGTAATTCTGATGCAGCCTAGAATATTCGTGTTTCTGTACATTGCCGCGCAGGGTGGCGAAATCTGGAGTATCGCTGACCTGTGCCGGAAAAACAAGACAGCCGGAGCTTACCATGTCTGACACAACCATACAGGATCGTGCGGCCGGCGCCATCATGGGCGCCTTTATCGGAGATGCAATGGGACTCGGGCCGCACTGGTATTATGACCTTGCCGAGTTGCGCCGCGACTATGGCGGCTGGATCAGCGACTATACCGACCCGCAACCGGACCGTTACCATTTCGGCATGAAGGCTGGCCAGCTCTCCCAGGCCGGCTTCATCCTCAAACTGACGCTCCGCTCGCTGGTGGAATGTGGTGGCTATGACGAGGCCGACTTCTGCCGCCGCATGGATGAAGAGCTGCTGCCGCTGCTGGATGGCACGCCGATCAACGGGCCGGGCTTTTACACCAGCCAGTCGATTCGCGATCTGTGGCAGAAGAGAGTGAAGCTGAGGCTGCCGTGGGAGCAAACCGGCGGCCACGCGGATACAACCGAGGCGATTGAGCGCACCCTGGCGCTGGCGGTGCGCTATGCGCTCGACCCCGCCCGCCTTGCCGGCAGTATCGCCGACAACACGGTTCTGACTCAGAATGATACAACCATCGTGTCCATGACCGTTGCCTTCGGCTCGGTTTTGGGTCTGCTGGTTCAGGGGCACGCGCTGGACACCAGGCTGTCGAGCCGCTTGATGAAACTAGTTCACGACGGAGCGCTCCCCTTTCACGCTGTGACCGGCGACAATCTACAACCACCGCGTCCCGGCGATCCTGATCCGCCCCGCGCCGGAAAATTTGCCTCTCCGGATGCCCTGCTCACCCCGTCATACATGGCTGCCGCAGCAGTTGATCCGGACATCCGCATCGAACCTGCCTGGAAAGTGTCGCTCGTGTACGGCATGCCCTGCGCCATCTATCACCAGATACCGGCGGCCTATTACCTGGCGGCGCGTTTTCACGATGATTTTGAATCAGCCGTATTGCACGCGGTAAATGGCGGCGGCCAGAATCAGGCGCGGGCGATCCTGGCCGGGGCTCTGGCGGGAGCGCAGGTCGGCTATTCGAATATTCCGGCACGTTTTCTGAGCGGGCTTGAAGACTCCGGCACCCTCTGCGCGTTGGCAGCAGATCTGGCAAAGCAGGTTAATGAAAGGCACTGTACAGCCTGAGTATTGAGGCAGTTATGAATACCAGGAATATCACTTTTGCCAATAACCGTGGTGAGCAGCTTGCCGCCCGGCTGGAACTGCCCGATGACGAGCAGCCGTTGGCCTATGCCCTGTTTGCGCACTGCTTCACCTGTTCAAAAGACTTGAAAGCGGTGGTGAACATTTCACGCGCCCTGAGCAGGGCTCGCATCGCCGTGCTGCGTTTTGACTTCACCGGCCTGGGAGAGAGTGAGGGGGACTTTTCCACGACATCATTTTCTTCCGAAGTGAGCGACCTTATCGCGGCCGCCACTTTTCTGGAGCGAGAATATGAGGCACCCCGGCTGCTCATCGGCCATTCTCTGGGGGGGACGGCCGTGCTTGCCGCCGCTGCTGCGATCACCTCGACAGCAGCCGTGGCAATTATCGCCGCACCGTTCAACCCTGCCGGTCTGAGACATCTGCTGGGAGCGTCGGCGGAACAGATCGAACAGTCGGGCCAGGCAACCGTCAGCATTAACGGACGCGATTTCATCATCCGTAAAAGCCTGCTGGACGATCTGGCGGCTCAGCACCCGGCAGAAACACGTCTTAAAGCCGCGCTGCTGGTGCTGCATTCGCCGCACGACCGGGTGGTGGCGATAGAAAACGCCGCTGCCATTTACCAGGCCGCGACTCATCCCAAGAGTTTCATATCGCTCGATTCGGCCGACCATCTTCTTTCCGATGCCCGGGACTCCGCTTACGCAGGCGGCATAATTGCCACCTGGGCCACTCGCTACCTGACACGATCAGACCCGCCGGCTTCTGCGCATATCCAGTCGGAGGTGGTTGACAACCGGGTTACGGCACGCACCGGAGCCGATGGTTTTCGCACCGAGTTGTTTGCCAACGGCTTTCCGCTTGTGGCCGATGAACCGGTGGCATACGGCGGCGGTAATGAAGGCCCTTCCCCCTACGAATATCTGCTGTCAGCCCTCGGCGCCTGCACCGGCATGACAATCAGAATGTATGCGCAGAGCAAGGGGTGGCCGCTGGAGGAGGTGGTGGTACGGCTTTCACATCAGAAAATCCACGCTAAAGATTGTCAGGAGTGCGACGAGAAGGCACGCCAGATCGACAGTATCGACCGGGAGCTTGAGCTTCATGGCAATCTGGACGAAGTGCAGCGTCAGCGCTTGCTGGAGATTGCCGGACACTGTCCGGTACACCGCACCTTGACAGGAGAAGTACGGATCGGGACTACATTGCGACCTGAAATCAACATTAACGTCGAAGACACAAAGGAGAAACAACCATGAAAATCCTGATGGTACTGACGTCACATTCCGAGCTTGGCAGCACAGGCAAAAAAACCGGTTTCTGGCTGGAGGAATTTGCTGCCCCGTACTATGTTTTCAAAGATGCCGGCGTTGAAATTACCCTGGCTTCGCCGAAAGGGGGACAACCGCCGCTTGATCCGAAGAGTGATGAAGTAGATTCTCAAACGGCTGCAACGGCTCGATTCAAAGCGGACAAGGAAGCGCAATCAGCTTTGGCACATACCAAAATTTTAAGAGATCTTTGTGCTGATGATTACGACGCGCTGTTTTATCCCGGTGGCCACGGGCCGTTATGGGATTTGGCAGAGGACAGGTGCTCTATTGTTTTAATTGAGACTATGTATGCCCAGGGCAAGCCTGTTTCGGCGGTATGTCACGCGCCGGGGGTATTACGCCACGCCAAGGCGCCGGATGGTTCGCCACTGGTGCAGGGGAAACAGGTCACCGGATTTTCCAACTCGGAAGAGGCTGCTGTCGGACTGACCAATGTTGTACCGTTCCTCGTAGAGGATGAATTGCAAAAATGCGGCGGCAATTATGCCAAAGGAGCTGACTGGCAATCATTTTCTGTTCACGACGGCAACCTGATTACCGGCCAGAACCCCGCTTCGTCAGAGGCGGTGGCACAAGCGGTGTTAGAGCAGTTGTGAACGTGATACGCCGGTGAACCTGTTACGGGTGAGAAAACAGACACATCGAAGACACGTTTTAATGGGAGGCCGACTGTAAGAAAGTCGGCCTTTCCTATTTGTTCGAAGAGTAGGTCGCATGCTGGTTACGTGAGTACATTGAATCATATTTCCTCATCCATCACCAGAAATCTCGCGTTTCCTCTTTTTTTGACGTGTAAATTTCGGATAAAGCTTGACTCACCGATATACCGGTTATAAAATAAACCAAAACATTAAGTATATCGGTGGTACACCATGCAAACGACCAAACTCTACGAAATCCTCTCTTCCTACAATCGCTACTGGACCACCGGCAACATCGATGCCGGTATCAAGAGGGATCTTCTCCCTGACTGCCTCGGACAGCTTGACTCCAAGGAAGTTGTTATCCTCAAAGGGGTGCGTCGCTGCGGCAAGTCAACCCTTATGGCGCAGGTGATCCGGGAGCTGCTTGCCCGAAAGGTGCCGCCGACCTCGATCCTGCGGGTCAATCTGGAAGAGCCGCTGTTCTCTTCCGAATACTCGGTGGAACTGCTGGAGCAGATATATCGAACCTACCGGGATCGGGTGCAGCCGGAAGGGAAATGCTGGCTCTTCATGGATGAAGTGCAGAATGTACCCGGCTGGGAGAGCTGGGTTCGGGGCCGCAGTGAAACAGAGGATATCAAGATATTCGTCACCGGCTCATCGTCACAAATGTTGTCACGCGAGATCGGCACAAAGCTGACCGGCAGGCATGTGTCGTTTGAGGTCTACCCGCTTTCGTTTCAGGAATTTCTGCGGTTCAATAATCTGGAGGTCGTGACCGAACTTGACTATACGACCCGGAAAGCAGTCGTCAGAAAAGCGTTCAGTGATTACCTGAAGTACGGCGGATTCCCGGAAGTGGTGCTGAGAGAATCAACCGATGACAAGGAGCTGTTGCTCAAAAACTATTTTGAGGATCTGCTCTACCGGGACATCGTTACCCGCTACGAGATCAGGGATGTGTCCAACCTGCGCAATCTGGCAGTATACTTACTGACCAACGTCGCCAAACTAACCAGCATCACCAAGCTGAAGAACAACTTCACCATCTCCCAGGACAAAACCGAAAACTACGTATCGGCCATCATGGAAAGCTATCTGCTGTTTCAGCTGCAGATGTTTTCCTATTCGCTCAAGAGCACTATGCGGGCCGGATTCAAGCCGTATGCCATCGACACGGGGCTTCGCAACCGGATCGCCTTTGCATTTTCCGAAGATATGGGCTGGTTGGTGGAAAACGTGGTCTTCTGCCACCTGAAGCGGCATCATGAGGAAGTCTACTATCACACCGATGGTAGCGATACTGACTTTGTGGTCAAGGAGGGAATGAAGATCACCAAGCGGATTCAAGTCTGGTATGACGATGTATCAGTGACCAGCATACCGGATCGGGAGTTGGCCTGTTTCCAAAAACCTCCGGAAGGCCATGAAGCAGCAGAATCGATACTGGTGACCAATGATTTTGAGGATGTAATCGATACCGCCGGTGGCAGGGTACAGTGCATTCCGGTGGCAAAATTTCTGATGGGACTTGGTGCCGGTCGATAAGATAAGAAAAACTTCTGACAAACAAGTCTTTCCCACATCTCGACCACTAACTAGTGTCTGGCCGAAACAAACAGTTTCACATCCGGAGTTTCCGGATGAAAACGAATTAGTAGTTGTAACGGAGAGGCCGACGGTAAAATAGTCGGCCGCTCCGTTTTGTGAGCCAGGCATGGCATGTTGCAGATGATTCCGGCAATAAAGCATCACCCTGCAGCGGAGTATAAGACTGACTCGCACCGTAGTACCGGCCATCGCCTGACGGATTATGGCCGATTATCCTATAGCAAATACGGACACCTGCCCATAGTCCCTCCTGAAACAGCCTGCTATTATACTGACACAGGCACCTTTTACTGACCCGATCGTACGTCATTCCAACTGCGAAGATCAGACTGAATGCAAGGAGAACTATCATGAACAGCAGAGACGAGTACCTGCGCAAGATGCATGCAAAGCTGGATGAGCTGAATGCCGAGATTGACCTGCTTTCCACAAAGGCGGGCGGAGTTACGGAAGATCTCCGGAAGGAGTACCACGAACAGATTGAGTCACTGAAAGCGAAACAGGCAGTTGCAAAGCAGAAGGTTGAAGAGCTTCAGCGGGCCGGAGGAAGCGCTCTGGAAGATATGAAATCAGGAATAGATCTTGCCTGGAGTGCCATTAGCGAAGCCGTTGATTCGGCCAGATCCCGTTTTAAATAGCTTTAAAACGAAAGGCTTCAGGCGGTATGCATTACGAGCGGCTGCAGAAGTCAGCGAAAAAAAGGAGCGCGCAATGGATCTCGTCGGAATGGTTGTTATGTGGGTATGGACAGCTGTTGTGTATGTCATCTGGAGTAAATGGACCATGGGGAAAGAATCGGACCGTCGTCAGAAATACTGGGAACGATTCGAAGGAAGACAGCAGCCCCCGGCTTCTGCTGTATAACTGACGAGGAAAGTCCATGGCAGTAATTATCGATAATAGCAACCTGCTGCGAGTCGCACCGCGGCTCCTGCAGATCATGCGTGTTCTTGCCCGGCACAAGTTCCTTGGCGCTCTGCGCGGCAAAAATCATTGGCCGCCGCCGAAGGAGGTCCGTAAAACCTTTGAGGAGCTGGGACTCGCCTGTCTCAAATTCGGTCAGGTACTTGCCATGCGGCGTGATCTGCTGCCGGAAGCCTACATAACTGAGCTGGAACAGCTGCATGACCAGCTTCCGGCTCTCGGTTTTGATGAGGTACGCTCTACGGTCGAAGACGAACTGGGCGCTCCGCTTGCTGAGCTGTTCGCATCGTTCAGTGAAACACCGATTGCCGCGGCAACCATTGCCCAGGTGCATGAGGCCACATTGCGTGACGGACGCCATGTAGCGGTAAAAGTGCAGCGTCCCGGCCTTGAAGAAATGATCTCCACGGATATCGCGGCGATGACCTATGTGGTTTCGCTGGGGGAAACACTCTTTCCACGTCTGCTCGCACTCGATCTGCCTGTTATTGTGAGTGAATTTGCCGACAGCCTGAACCGTGAAACCGACTTCGGCCGCGAAGCGCGTTCCATTTTGCTGTTCCGCTCTGCGCTTGCCGATATCCCGGGCCTCTGGATTCCTGATGTCGTGACAGAATATTCAACCGGAAACGTCCTCACGATGGAGTTTTCAAACGGAGAACGGATCGATCTTTACGCCGAAATGCACCCGGAAAATATTGCGCAATCTATTAACACCCTGGTGCGACTGATGCTGCAGACAATCTTTGAGGAAGGGCTGTTTCATGCGGACCCGCATCCCGGAAACGTCTTGGTGATGCCGGATGGACGGCTCTCTCTTCTCGATTTCGGTATGACCGGCGAACTTGACGAACAGATGCGCGAATCATTGACGCTTCTGCTCGAAGCTGTCGTCAAAGGTGACGCACGGGGTGCCAGGGAAGCATATCTCGAGATGGCGCCGCAGGGGAGTGAAAAGGTTAACAACTCGTCGCTGCTTATTGACATAAAAGCCGTACTGCACGAAATCCACAATTCCGATCAGTCCGAGGTTTCAATCGGGGAGGCATTTGATTCGCTGCTGCGCGCCGGGAGCAGGAACGGAGTACACAATCCGCCGGAGTTTTTTCTCCTCACCCGGGCATTTGTCATTCTTGAAGCGATGATCCGCCAGCTTGATCCGGACCACAACTATATGGATTCGTTTCGGGATGAAATAGCACGCCTGACAGAACAGCACTTTTCACTGGGAAAGATAAAGGAAAAGACCGGCAAGTTTGCGCGTGAACTGGAGCGACTGGTAATTGAAGCACCCGGTGACACACGCCGTATTTTGCGCCGTATCTCCGAGGGTGATCTGGGGCGGCTGCAGGCTCCGACAGTTGAAGCTCTGGGAGGGCGCATCAGCCGTATCCTCGAACGGCTCACTGTTGCCATGGCAGCTGCGGCTCTCGTGATCGGCGGCTCGATGCTGGTCCTCTCTCCACTGGGCGGTTATCATCATTATCTGGGTGAAGGGATGGTCAGTGCCGGCATCATCGGCACACTCGTCGTCTGGATCGGGACATGGCGTCGCGACCATGGCCGGGGTGGTGGCCGGCGTTGAGGCTAACACCGACAGGAGCTCTCTGTAGCAAAAACCGGTGCAAACAGAATCATAGGAATATTGGAGGATGACATGAGAAAGCCATGGGTGGATCAGGATGCGTGTATCGGGTGTGAACTCTGTGTGATAAATGTCCCGGAAGTATTTCGTCTGGCTGACCACGATAAGGCGGAAGTCTACGATCCGGGAGGGGAGACCGAAGACACTATCCAGCAGGAGGCCATGGATGTCTGTCCGGTTTCCTGTATCTACTGGCGGGACTGATTGAAATTGAAAGTGAGAGTGCCATGAAACAGACTGCTGCAGAGGTACACGCGCCGCGCCGGATACCCACCCCCGAACAGGCAAAGGCGACGCAGACGCTCAAAAACTCGGAACTTCGCTACCGCCGCCTGTTCGAATCAGCGCAGGATGGTATTTTGATTCTGGATGCCGGGACCGGTGCAATCAGTGACGTCAATCCGTACCTGATCAATATGCTGGGCTACTCGCGGAAAGAATTCGTGCAGAAGAAACTCTGGGAGGTCGGTGCGTTCAAGGATATTGAAGCCAGTAAACGCTCTTTCCAGGAATTGCAGACGCGTGAGTATGTGCGCTACGAAAACCTGCCGCTGCGGACGAAAGATGGTCGTCAGATGCAGGTGGAATTCGTCAGCAACGTGTATCTGGTTGGTGATGAAAAGGTTATTCAGTGTAATATCCGTGACATCAGCGCCCGGAGGAAAGTCGAGGCGGACCTGCTGGCAAAAGAGGAGGATCACGGGCTGCTGATCAATAATCTGCCCATCGGTGTCGTTGTCCATGCCGCCGATACCCGGATTATACAGTGTAATCCCGAAGCCTCACTGCTGCTCGGGCTGCTGCCGGAACAACTGCTCTGCACGGTGGCCCACGATCTGGATTGGCACTATATCCGCGAGGACGGCACCCCGATGCCCGCTGACGAGTACCCCTTCAATCAGGTTATCGCCTCGGGGCAGGTGCTGAAAAATCTGGTCATGGGAATTGTCCGGCAGGGGGAGGAAGAACACCGGTGGCTGCTGGTTAATGCCTATCCCGAGTTTAACGGCAGCGGCGTGCTGCGGCAGGTAGTGGTGATGTTCGCAGACGTCAGCGCCATCAAGTACGCAGAGGAACGGATTCAGCGGCATGTGGAACATCTGACCGCCCTGGTTGAAATCGACCGTGCCATCAATTTCAGTTTTGACCTGAATCTCAGCCTGTCTACGCTCCTCACCCATGTCATTGTTCAACTGGAGGTTGATGCCGCCGACGTACTGCTGTTCAATCCCCGGTCTCAGTCGCTGGAGTACGTCGCTGGTCGCGGTTTTACCAGCAGTGCCATCAAGCACGTCAGCCAGCCGTTCGGCGAAGGATATGCCGGCCGTGCCGCCCAGGAACGCACAGTCGTGCATATTGATGATCTGGCGCTTGAACACGACACCTTTCTGCGCGGGATACTTCTTGCCGGGGAGAATTTTGTCAACTACTACGGGGTGCCGCTGATCGCGAAAGGAGAGGTTGTGGGGGTGCTGGAGGTCTTTCACCGCTCCCGGCTGGTACGGGATGACGAGTGGCTTGATTTCCTGAAAGCTCTGGCGGCGCAGGCCGCGATTGCCATCGATAATGTTACCCTGTTCGATGACCTGCAGCATTCGAACACCGACCTTTTTCAGGCGTATGACGCCACCATCGAAGGGTGGTCGCGGGCGATGGAGTTGCGTGACAATGAAACAGCCGGGCACACCCAGAGGGTGGCTCTGTTGACCGTCAAGCTGGCACGGTTGTTCGGTCTGAGTGAAGCGGAGCTGGTGCAGGTCCGCTGGGGTGCGCTGCTGCATGACATCGGCAAGATGGGGATTCCGGACGGGATCCTGCTCAAATATGAGACATTGACCGAGGCAGAATGGGTCGTGATGAAAAAACATCCGGTTTTTGCCTACGAAATGCTCTCTCCGATCAGTTATCTCCGTCTGGCACTCGACATCCCGTACGCCCACCATGAAAAATGGGACGGCACCGGGTACCCGCTCGGCTTGAAAGGTGAGCAGATTCCTCTTGTGGCGCGGATCTTTGCGGTGGTTGACGTGTGGGATGCTCTGAGGTCCGACCGCCTCTACCGCTCCTCCTGGTCAGTAACAAAAGTTCGCAAGTATCTCCGGTCGCTTTCGGGAACACACTTCGACCCGCACGTTGTCAAGGTGTGTCTGGATTCAAACATTCTTGCGGAGTAAGCACATGGCGCCGGATACCGGTAGGAAACGGAACGGTGCGGGAAAAACAGCGGTTCCCGGATTTTGGTACCAGACAGGAGGGCGGCGATGAAAAACAGCACTGTGAAAAACCTCATGAAAAATGCATCCGATTTGCGGCGCACTGCGGAAGAGCGGCTTGGTGCACAGGTGCACGAATTGCTTCCTGTCCGGACTGACGATGCCATGAAGAAGCTGGTACATGAGCTTGAAGTTCACCAGATTGAGCTGGAGATACAGAACGCAGAGCTCCGCAAGGCGCGGGACGAAGTGGAGCGGGCTCTGGAAAACTACACTGATCTCTACGACTTTGCCCCGGTCGGCTACGCCACGCTCGATCTCGACGGCGTCATCTGCTCCGTGAACCTCAGCGGCGCCACTCTTCTGGGGCGGGTGCGTTCTCGATTGATCGGCGCCCGTTTCGGACAGTTCGTTGCGCAAGAATATCGTCCCGCGTTCGCCGCCTTCCTCGGAACGGTATTTCACAGTCAACGCAAGGAGTCCTGTGAGGTGGCGCTCCTCAGTAAAGGAAAACTTTCGCTTGTCCTGCAGATTGAAGCCAAGGCGACTGATCAGGGGCAGCAGTGCCGATGCGCCCTGATCGACATAACGAGGCGCAAGCTGGCAGAGGATGCACTGCGGGTGAGTGAAGAGCGGATGTATCGTCTGGCGGAAATGGCTGTTGACGCGATTATCATGATGGATGACAGCGAAACGGTAACATTCTGCAATGCTGCCGCGGAGAAAATGTTCGGCAGTTCTACTGCTGAGATTATCGGGCAGGATTTCCACAATCTGTTTGTTCCCAAACGGCTCTGCGACAGCGCAAAGAAGGGTTTCGATCGATTCAGGGCAGAGGGTACCGGTCCGTTCATCGGCAAAAGGAATGAAGTCTCAGCACTCCGCAAGGATGGGACGGAATTTCCGATGGAGCTTTCCGTATCGGCCCTGACTATCAAGGGAAAGAGGCATGCCATCGGGATTATGAGGGATGTCAGCGAACGCAAGCAGCTGGAAACTGAAATCCAGAATGCCCGGGAATATGCCGAGAACATTGTCGAGACTGTGCGCGAACCGCTGGTGGTGCTGAATTCGGATCTGAAGATCCTGACCGCCAACCACAGTTTCTATGAAACCTTCAAGGTAACGGCTCATGAAACCATCGGAAACTTTATCTACGACCTCGGCAACCGGCAGTGGGACATTCCCAAACTGCGGGTACTTTTTGAGGAAATCCTCCCTCACGATACCGTGTTCAACGGCTATGAAGTCGAACACGATTTTCCCGGTATCGGCCGTAAGACGATTCTCCTGAATGCCCGGCAGATTTTCCGGGAGGATATTGCCTCACGCATCATCCTCCTGGCCATGGAGGATATTACCGCCCGCAAACTGCTGGAAGTAGAAATTCAGGATGCGCTGGAATATGCCGAGAACATTGTCGAGACCGTGCGCGAACCGCTGGTGGTGCTGAATTCCGACCTGAAGATAATTACCGCCAACCACAGTTTCTATGAGACGTTCAGGGTCACACCCCGGGAAACCATCGGAAACTTCATCTATGACCTCGGCAACCGGCAGTGGGACATTCCCAAGCTGCGGGTACTTTTTGAGGATATCCTCCCTCACGATACCGTGTTCAACGGTTATGAGGTCGAACATGATTTCCCCGGGATCGGCCGCAAGACGATTCTCCTGAACGGACGACAGATTTTCCGGGAGGATATCGGCTCGCATATTATCCTTCTGGCCATGGAGGATATTACCGCCCGCAAGCAGCTGGAAGCGGAAATCCAGATTGCACGGGAATATGCCGAGAACATCGTCGAGACCGTGCGCGAGCCGCTGGTGGTGCTGAATTCCGACCTGAAGGTACTTACCGCCAACCACAGCTTCTACGACACCTTTATGGTCACATCCGAAGATACCATCGGGAACTTTATCTATGATCTCGGTAACCGGCAGTGGGATATTCCCCGGCTGCGGGTTCTTGTTGAAGAGATCCTCCCTCAGGATACCGTGATCAACGGCTATGAAGTTGAGCATGATTTCCCGTATATCGGCCACAAGAGCATTCTGCTCAACGCCCGGCAGATTTTCCGGGATAATATCGGCTCACGCATCATCCTTCTGGCGATGGAGGATATCACCGCCCGCAAGCAGCTGGAAGCGGAAATCCAGATTGCACGGGAATATGCCGAGAACATCGTCGAAACCGTGCGCGAGCCGATGGTGGTGCTGAATTCCGACCTGAAGATCCTTACCGCCAACCACAGCTTCTATGAGACATTTAAGGTCACATCCGAAGATACCATCGGCAATTTCATCTACGATCTCGGCAACCGCCAGTGGGATATTCCCCGGCTGCGGGTACTTGTCGAGGAAATTCTCCCGCTTGATACCGTCATCAACGGTTACGAGGTCGAACATGATTTTCCCGGTATCGGCCGTAAGACGATTCTGCTGAATGCGCGGCAGATTTTCCGGGAAAATATCGGCTCACGCATCATCCTCCTGGCGATGGAGGATATTACCGCCCGCAAACAGTTGGAAGCGGAAATCCAGATTGCACTGGAATATGCCGAGAACATCGTCGAAACCGTGCGCGAGCCGCTGGTGGTGCTGAATTCGGACCTGAAAATCCTTACCGCCAACCACAGCTTCTACGAAACGTTTAAGGTCACACCCGAAGAAACCATCGGTATTTTCATCTATGACCTCGGTAATCGTCAGTGGGATATTCCCCGGCTGCGGGTGCTTATCGAGGAGATCCTCCCGCTTGATACCGTCATCAACGGCTACGAGGTCGAACATGAATTTCCCGGCATCGGCCGCAAGACCATTCTGCTGAACGCGCGGCAGATTTTCCGGGATAATATCGGCTCACGCATCATCCTTCTGGCGATGGAGGATATCACCGCCCGCAAACTCGCTGAAGAGCGGATCAGCGAAGTCATCCGACAGCAGCAGGCAATTCTCAACAATATTCCCAATATCGCCTGGCTTAAGAACAAGGAGGGAATGTATGTCGCAGTAAACGATCCGTTCTGCAATGAATTGGGGGTGACACCGCAGGATCTGATCGGGAAGAGCGATTATGACATTTATCCGCATGAACTTGCCGAAAAGCATGAAAAAGACTTCAATGATGTCATCGTATCCGGTAATCGCACATATTTTGAAGAGTACGTTGTTGATCGCGAGGGGAAGGTCAATTACGTGGAAAAGATCAAAACCCCCATTTTTAATGACAGTGGCGCCGTCATCGGCATCATAGGTATCGTCCATGATATTACCACCCGCAAAGAGATTGAAATGACGCTCCGTCATGACAATACGCACGATGCGTTGACCGACCTCTATAACCGGGCTTTTTTTGATGAAGAGCTGGAACGGTTTGCCCACAGCAGAATGTTTCCCGTGAGTATCGTGATGGCTGATGTCAATGGCCTTAAAACAGTCAATGACACATTGGGGCATGACGCGGGGGATTCTTTGATCCGTCTGGCGGCGCGGATTATCGTGACGGTATTCCGGGCTGAAGATATAGTTGCCCGCATCGGCGGTGATGAATTTGCCGTTCTTCTTCCGGAATCCGGCAGTGACGTCGCGGAGGAAGCGGTCGAGAGAATCAGGAACTGCCCTGAAATCACCAGTGGCAGCGTAAGCATCGCATTTGGAATTGCAACTGCAGAAAATATGGACCAGCTTGCAAAAGCATTAAAGCTGAGTGATGAGAGGATGTATCAGGACAAATCTGCACAAAAGGAATGCGGGAAAGACGTATAAAAGCCCTCAAAAAAAGCATGCCGCCGTGTTTTTATTATTTAGTTCGGATAGTTGAGCAGGTAGACACGATCCCCGAAACCATCACCTTCCAAATTGTCCTGAAGGCGCTTATTGGTTTTCATATTCCGCTCATCTGACACTTGTATTTGACTGCGTTTGTCAGGTGGTTTGGCGCAAGGCGGGAATCTTCACAGCCCGGCAATAAATGCTGCAATCTCCGCATGAACCTTCTCTGAACCCTCCCCCGCAAGTATTCCGTGCCGATTGAAGTCGAGGGGCAGATACCGCTTCTGTTCCGCTCCGAGCAGATCAAACGTACGCGCTGTTTCATCAGAACGGACCACCGGATCCCCGAGACCCTGCACAACCAGGGTCGGCACCGTCACATTCGCCAGTCGCGATTCAAGATCGCTCATGAAATTCTCCAGTTCCGTCAGTGCCGCTACCGGAATCCGCGTATAGTTGATCAGAGGATGTTCCGGGATGTGTTCAATATATTCTTTTTCCGCCCCGTGGAAGTTCATTGTGTCCATGAGACTGTTCCAGGTGGCAACTGCCGCTGCGAAGTGAGTTGACAGATCCCGGAGGCGAAAAGGTGGTGAAACCGCAAAAACTCCGGCCAAACCGGAAATGCGGGTGGCACTGTCCAGCGCCAGTCCGCCGCCAAAAGAAAACCCGCCGATCACAACCCGTCTGCATATACTGTTTATCAATGCATAGCCGAGGTCAACCGACTCAGTCCAGTCGCTCCCGACCCGTGTGGCAAGGTCTTCAGAAGAAGTCCCGTGTCCTCGGAGACGAACAGAGTATACCCAATATCCTTTGCCGTGCAGATAGTCGGCAAGCTCTCTCATCTCGAGCGGGGCCGCCAGAAAACCGTGTACCAATACGATGCCAAGTTGCCGTGAAGTCCCCTTCAATAAAAAAGGCGCGCCGACAGTACGCTCTTTGGACTCGACAAGGTGACGGAATTGTACGTAGTCGGCTTCATATTGATCAGCCGCCTGACGCTGCAGAACTTTGGAAACCCGGTGGCGGACCAGTGTTTCCGGCAGCCATGCCATCCAGCGCACCTGACGCTTCAGACCTGACAGCGGCTGTACTTCATTTGCCGCAACTCCGAGCGGGTTATCGATTCGTATCCGGTGCAATTGGCTCTCAGCAGAAAAGTGAGCACTATTCCGGAACAGATACCCATCTTCGCAGCGGACGACACCGGTTTCCCGGGCCAATTCCAGGAAGTCGCGGTATTTGTGGTAGCGGTCATCAGTCAGCAAGGCAATCTGACCAACCTCAAGGCTTTGGTGGCAAAAGACCAGTGTTTTGTCGGGGACGAGATCGGTCAGCAGAAAAACACGTCGCCGGAAATCGTCTTCGGAAATCCTGTTAAAGGGAAGCGACTTGAGCAGGGATGCAAAAAGATGATCGTGATTGACTGTGGTCATACTGTAGATGTCGGCCATGAAACGGTGCATCAGGGTTGTCGCTTCCTGGCGCATGTCCGGGAGGGATGGGAGCTGGTCGTCAAAATTTATCTGTCTCAGGGAAAACATGTCCTGCATAATCCGGGGGGAGGTGAGTGACTCCGAAACCGGAATGGCCTGACCAAAGCGGATGTCGATATCCACTCCTTCAAAAAACATGGATCCCTCAGTCAGAAGTTCCTCCCGCAGTCGGTCAGAAATATTGCCTGCAAAACGATCAGCCAGGGTACTGAGCACATTTTCACGTGCCCGGAGCGGATAATAGGTGAGGTTGATCGGAACGATCCATGTTTTTCCGGTCAGAACCGGCTCCAGGTCGTCGATCTGAAACAGATTTTGCAAGCGTTCCGTTTCAGCAGGATTTTCTGCAAGCAGGTGCTGCAGACGTTTACGATAAAATTCGGTGCGCAGCGCGAGAGTTGCCGCTCCGGTATGGGCTGTCCGCTGTTTGCCACGATACAGTCCTAAGATGGAGGGTTTGGTGACGGCCTCCCTGTCCTTGACCATTTGCCCTTCAGGGAAAATGATCCAGTCTGTTTCGCCGGTCAAAAGGGTTTTAACGATCAGGCGGTCCCGGTCAGGATCTCTGGTTGAAATCGCACCGATTCTCGCCAGAAAACCACTGATAGTGCCTTCAAAAAAGGAGTGATCGGCCAACGACCAGACCGGAACGTGAGTGTGTGTATGGATGTGATAGGGAAGCAGGAGGGTTTCAATACGGGTAAAATGATTGACGACAAAGATTATTGAACCGTCCGGTATCATTTCCTGACCGTGGACCCTGACATTTATTTTGGAGAGACCCTCCATGAAGGCAATCATCTGACCAGTGGCAAGATAGGCGGAATAAATCATGGTATGTCCTTTTCGGGTGGCCTCTCAGGCCGGTAGAAACTGCCTCGAATATACGTCAATACGTTCCAGTTGTTCAGTTTGCCAGGCTTGATCGCGTCCAAGTTCTGCTGCCATCAGGCGGGCCACCCTGGGGGCGATTTCACGGCTGGCAGCCGCGTCCAGAAAGAGGGACCGGGTACGTCGGGCAAGTACGTCTTCCACGCTTCGTGCCCATTCGGAACGCACAGCCCAGATTATCTCAGCGGTCGTGCAGGGGAGGCGAGGGTGCAACTGCTCTTTCCACCCCGGGTGTTCACCGGCAAGTTGTTCAAGCAGTCCTCGGTCGGAACCATATCCGTCCGGTGCGCCCGATTTGACTAATGGCGCTTCCCAGCCATGCAGGCGCAGTGAACGGGTAGTCGACGGACGTGGATCAAGTCCACCCCGGTTGGCAGCAGCATCAACCGCGACAGCAGCCATGCTGCGATAGGTGGTCCATTTGCCGCCGGTAATAGTAACGAGCCCCGAAGCGGAAACAGACAGATGGTATTCACGGCTCAGCTGTGCGGTTTTCTTTCCCCTTTCTCCTCCGAGCAGTGGCCTGAGTCCGGCAAAAGTGCTGAGAATGTCGGAACGGGTCGGTTGGCGTTCGAGAAAGCGTCCCGCATGTGCCAGCAGGAAATCAATCTCATCCGGAAACGGCACCGGTTCAGGCGTAACCCTGTCAACGGGGGTGTCGGTCGTTCCGATAATGACACGGCCATGCCACGGAATCGCGAAAAAGACCCGTCCATCGTCGGTATGGGGAACCATGACCGCGCAGCTTCCGGGGAGAAACGAACGGTCGAGAACCAGGTGAGCTCCCTGACTCAGGGTGATCAGGGGAGAACAGAGCGGTTCGTCCATTCGCCGCACCTGGTCACACAGCACGCCGGTGGCGTTGATAACCGCCCGGCTGGAGAGTTTGTATTCCCGGCCGCTTTCACGCTCTCTGGCAGTAACAGTGGTCAGACATTCTGATGCCGGGGCGAGGCCGGTAACGTCCATGTAATTGAGCGGAGTCCCGCCCAGATCCACCACTGTTTTCGCCAGGCAGATGGCCAGGCGTGCATCATCAAACTGGCCGTCATGGTAGACGATGCCTCCGCGAAGATTCCTCCTCCTGACCGTCGGAACGAGATCAATAGTTTCTTCGCGACTGAGGTGCCGGGAATGCTTCAGCCGGTGAAGGCCCGACAGCAGGTCGTACATCGCCATGCCGATACCGTAGAAGGGGCGCTCCCACCAGCTGTAGAGCGGGATGACAAAAGGAACATCATGCACCAGATGCGGTGCGTTCGTGAGAAGGAGATACCGTTCACGCAACGCCTCCCGAACGAGTGCCAGGTTGCCCTGCTGCAGGTAGCGTACGCCGCCATGGATAAGTTTGGTACTGCGGCTCGAAGTTCCGCAGGCAAAGTCACCCTGTTCCAGCAGCAGCGTGCGGTAGCCGCGGTCGGCCGCATCAACGGCCGCCCCCAGTCCGGTAGCGCCGCCGCCGATTACAATGATGTCCCAGGGTCGGGAATGATCATCCAGCCTTTGCAGGAGTTCTGCCCGCGATGCGCCGCGATGCCCGATAATCAGTGGGAGCTTTTGTTGAGTGTTTGCCAGCATGTCTGTCCGCCCGGTTCTCATTCTGGTTCGGTGTTGTTCGTGGCGGCCATGTCATCCGGTCTGGCCCGGTTTTTGCCGCTGATTCCTGCATAAAATCCCTGGATCTGAACCAGATCTGCGTCATAATTACCACTCGGGACGTATATGTCGCCAAACCCGGCGACCTTGCGCTTGAAATCGATAAATCCCAGCACAATTGGTACGTTGGCGCCGCAGGCTATATGATAGAAACCGCTTTTCCAGTAACGGACCTGTTTGCGGGTCCCCTCCGGTGGTACAAGCAATACGAGGTCTTTGTGAGCAGTGAACAGCTCAACTGCCTGCTCTACCAGATTATTATTTTTACTCCGGTCAACCGGGATGCCGCCCAGCCAACGGACGAACAGTCCGAACGGTGGTGTAAAAAGAGTGTGTTTTGCAAGAAAATAAACCTTGAGACGGAAGGCGAAGACGATAGCCAGTGTCATCGGCAGATCCCAGTTGCTGGTATGCGGAGCGGCAATCATCACGCAGCGCCGCGCGTTGGAGACGTCACCGGTTAGTGTCCAGCCGCCGGCTTTCAGGTAGAGTACAGAACAGAGATGCAGAAGGGTTTTCAGCAATGGGGTATCAAAGATCGTACATGCGGCCAGACGTATGTGGTCAGCCATAAAAACCCCTTGGTCATTTGTCACGTTTTTGGAGTTTAGACGATGTTTCGGCGGAGTGCAAATTGCTTATGCGGGTACGCACATTTTTATGCGGAAATGGTCAAACTAAAGCGTGAAATGCGTTGAATAATCGTTGAATAATCTTGACAAAAAAACGAACCTGGCTTTAAATACTAATAATTAACACAGGGGTAAAGTATGAGGCTGAGTAATGAAGACCATATGCAGATCAGTGACCTGGCAGAAATGCTGGGGATCACGACAAGAACGATCCGGCTCTATGAAAAACTCGGCCTGGTTGAACCTCCCAAGCGAACTGACGGGCGGGTCAGATATTATGAAAAAAAGGATGTAAAGCGTTTCAAATTCGTCCTGAAAGTCAAAGAACTGGGGCTTTCTCTGGAGGAGATGAAGGAACTGGCTATTCTCTTTGATAAGGAACAGAAGGTTCCGGAAAAAATCATGCCACGTTTGACCGAGCTGCTGGACACCCACCTCAAAAGCATCAAACAAAAAGTATCTACACTTCAGTCGCTTGAAAAAGATATTACCGCCTATCGTCAAAGGATTATCGGTGAATTTAATTTGATCAAGTAGCTAATTCTGCTTTTCCCCCGCTATGTTTAAACTTCATTCTGTTTGTACTCGTAAAAAAGCCATGACTACCTCAAATCAGGTACACGCATCTTGGCAGTGATCATGCCTGTTAATAGCTCAACATGCCCGTACTTTGTTCTTTGGGCACAAGGAGTCAGAACGGAAGAAATCGGCACTGAACTTGCTGGTATGTGGTATAGTCACCAAAAGTTAAAAAGGAGATCGTATGAATAAAACAGTACTGCTTTTTGCCGTAACCGTCATCACGGCAACATCGACTGCACTGGCAGAGGTGAACGTTAATCTCAATGTGGGTGTGCCAGTTCCCCGGGTGGTTGTATCCTCCCCGTCGGTACATTTTGACGTAGCGCCGCTCTTTGTCGCCCCCTCCCGGCTCGGTTTTTATGTCGGTGTGGATACGCCTTATGACATCATTTACGACTCGAATCAATATTATCTGTACTATGGCAATAGCTGGCATAATTCACGTCATCACAATGGACCCTGGGTTGAAATGCCCTTCCGAAATCTGCCGCCGGCCATCCGCAAACACCGGGTCGAGCAGATCCGCTCATATCGTGACCGGGAACATCGCGTGTACCGCAATGACCGGAACAATTATCGCGGGCGACAGTTTCGGCCTGACCATGAGCGGAAGGAAGAGCTGAAACAGGAACATCGACGTGATAAGGAAGGTATAAAAAATGAGCGCCGGCGCGACAGGGTTGAATCGAAAGATGAGCGTCGTCACGACAGGGAAGAGATAAAAGACAACCGACGACGTGATAAGGAAGAGCAGAAGGATGAAAGACGCGATGGCAGGCAGCATGGCGGCAGAGATTAAACAGTGTTGATAGCGAAGAGGGGCGAAAGCCCCTCTTTTTTGCGTTGAAACGGTGAACTGCATTGATTTATATTTGGTGTTGACGCTGTCAGGTCAATAGGTTACATCTGCAGAAGAACTATATCGTGTAACTGAGAGAGTGAAATAACCTATGATTCTTGATTCAGTTTCCTATGGCAGGCTCGTTGATAATCTCAATGATGGTCTGTACATTGTTGATAGAGACCGGATAATTCAATATTGGAATAAAGCTGCCGAAAGAATTTCCGGTTTTACGTCCGCCGAGGTTGTTGGCAAATCCTGCTCGGATAATATTCTTACTCATGTGGATTGCTCTGGAAATTGTCTCTGCCGGGAAATGTGCCCCCTGGCCATGACTATGATCGACGGAGCTGCCAGAGAATCAGAGATTTATCTGCACCATAAGGATGGTCACCGGATTCAGGTCTCTGTCCGATCAAGTACCATTACCGATGAGAGCGGCGGTGTGATAGGTGCTGCCGAACTGTTCACTGACATAAGCAACCTCAGATACAATGAATTGAAAGTCAAAGAACTTGAAGAAATGGCCCTGCTTGATAATCTCACGAGGCTTGCAAACAGGCACTACATTGAGAAGGATCTCGCCGGCTGTTTTGAGGAAAAAAAACGAATTGACTTTCCCTTTGGTATTCTCTTTATGGATATCGACCATTTCAAAGAATTCAATGATACCTATGGTCATGATGTCGGTGATCTGGTTCTTAAATGTGTTGCTGATACTCTTGTCAAGAATGCACGGCCGTTCGATCTGATTGGCCGCTGGGGCGGTGAAGAGTTTATCGGGATTTTACGGAATGTCAGCCTAATGCAACTAGAAGACTTCGGCAACAGACTGCGCATATTGGTTGAATCCTCATACATTCAAGCTGAACACGATAAACTGCATGTCACCGTTTCGATCGGAGCTACACTCGTATGCAGTGACGACACTATGGATACGATAATCAAAAGGGCAGATACACTTATGTATGAGAGTAAACGGTTGGGAAGAAATTGCCTGACTTTGGGGTGATAAAAATCGCTACAATGATGTATGTTTTTCAAAAAAAGTCATGAATAGCTCTGAGGTTTTCATGCATTCTGTCCGTATTCTCATGCAACCTGTGCTGACTTTTTTCGCAATGATTACACTCGTTGTCTCAGCCTCCGCACAGCCAGACAGCGCCGCCATAACCTGGTATCAGGGGGGTGAAGACAGGTTGAGTCTCAACCCCGTACCGGCTGACTTCGGTTCAAGTGTCGTGCTGTCCGGAAACACCACGCAAAAAACATTGATCGTGAAGGTTGGCAAAAAAGGGGAGATTACACGCAGTAATCCTATTCCTCTTGCTGCCGACGGTTCTTTCAACGTCCGGTATCTCTTGAAAGAGGGTATCGGCACGTACACCGTTACATTTTACGGCAGTGAGAAAAGGGCGGCATTGAACTACCAGGGGCTGGGCTTCTTTACTCATACCGTTAAAAAACTGCTGCCGGTAGACCAGAATGGTATTGAACTGAACGACAAGGTAATCAAATTTGTCGATACAGTACTGGGTACCTCGGTTGGTCGGGGCGAGTGCTGGGATCTTGCTCAGGAAGCGCTCGTCAGCAATCTCGCCGATTGGACCCGCCCGACAGCATTCGGACTCCTGCTTAACCCGGAAACCAGCGAGATCAAGGCAGGAGATATCATTCAGTTTCGCTCCCTTACCGTTTCAGAGCAGCTTCCTGCCGGAGTCACACGGCTGACAACTCTTGGTGCCCCCGAACATACTGCAGTCATCTACGAAGTTCTTGGCAAAAAGCGGTACATCCTGGCACACCAGAACTTTGGAAACATGCGGACGGTTATGAAGAGCGCCATCAATCTTGCCCACATTACCGGTGGAAAATACTGGATTTACCGCCCGGTAGCGCAGATGATCCGTCAATAAACAGCTATCAGCTTCACAGAAAGATCCCGCTGGCGATCAACAACTTTACTGTCAGATTGTCACTCCGACATCTCATACACCCCGTTCATGCTGTACACATGCCGCTGTAGAACCCTGCCATATCGTTCTTCATCAACATGCGCCTTACGAACCAGTTTCATGCAGAATGCCATCTGCGCCTCTGTGCTGGAAGGCTTGCTGTACAGCTGCAGGGCAAACTTTGACAGATCGCGCACCATGAAGTCGAAAATCTGATCGACTACATCGTCTTCAATTGCACGCAGAGTGGCATTCTCCAGAATCAGCTGCCCGTAAACCACGAGCGTGAAGATCTCTCCTACCGTCAGCAGGAAGTCGATATCCTTCTGTTGGCCAGCGTCCGGTGTCGCTTTGAAGAGGAACTCACGAAACAGGCTGATCTGCTCCTTGAAAATCTGCACATTCGGCAGGGTACAGGAATTATAGGCCGGGCGGTAATCGTGGAACTGGATTTTTCCGAGCCCTCTGGTTGCCCCCTGGTTAAACAGATAATCATCATTTACCGGCTCAAGTCGCCGAGGCACCTCGGCGTATTCGGCCGGATTAAAGAAATAGTTTTGCATGAACTTGACGATCAGAGCTATGTTGACATGAACCGTTCCTTCCAGTTTGGGAAGCGCCCTGATGTCGCGTGCGGCCGTTTCAAAATAAGTATCCTTTTCGAATCCTTTGGCGGCGATCACGTCCCAGAGCAGATTGATCACCTCTTCCCCCTGGGTCGTCACCTTCATCTTCACCACCGGATTATAGAGCAGGTAGCGCCGGTCTTCTGCCGAGGCGGAGCGGAGGTAGTCCGAGGCCCGCAGCGCAAAGAGTTTCATGGCGACCAGCCGGGCATAGGCATCGACGAACATCTGCTTTACATGCGGAAAGTCGGTAACGTGCATGCCATAGAGACTGCGCCCCGAAGCGTGATTGATAGCCTCATAGAAGGCATGGGTGCAGATGCCGATTGAAGCCCATCCCAGATTGTACTTGCCGATATTGACGGTGTTGAGGGTCGCATTCCAGGCCTCATCCCCTTTTGAAAGGATATCCGTCTCAGCTACCGGATAATCGTGAAGTACGAATTCAGCTACATAGGATTGAGTGGCGGTGATGTTTTTAACCAGTTCATATTTTTCATGCTTGCTGTTGACGATAAAAAAGGCGTAGCCGCCGCCATCCGGTTCGCGACCGAAGACCGAAACCATCGCCGCTTCATTGCCGTTGCCGATATAGTATTTGTCTCCTCGCGCCAGATAATTGCCGTCGCCGGTCGGGACCAGGAGCATGTCGCTGGCATAGATATCGGCACCATGTTCTTTTTCGGACAGTCCGAAGGCAAAAACAGCTCCGTCATCCAGCAACTGTGCCGCTCTCCGTTTCAATTCCTCGTTCGGGCTCATCCAGATCGGCCCCAGCCCCAGAATGGTAACCTGCCACACGTACCAGTAGCAGAGACCGTAAAAGCCGAGCAGTTCATTGAAGGCACAGAGGCGCGAGGTGTCCCAGCGACAATTCTTGTCTCCGTATCCGGATGGGGTGAGCAGAGTGGCAAAAATCCGCTCCTGCTTGATGAATTCAAGAAAATCGGCATACCAGACCCGATTGAAATCATCTTCCTTGAGCTGCTTCTTCCCCCTGGTTTCAAAAAAAACGACGGTCTTACGGAGAATAGCGTTCAAAGCCGGATCAGGGTGGTTTTCACTGAGTTGTTTAGGATTGAGCAGGAACATGGTCTACTCCTTGATAATTGGTATGAATGTATTGGACGGTTTGCGCTTGAAAAGCCCGCGCAGACTCTTCTTGATACCGCTGACGACAAACGGCGTCAGACGTCGTTTGTCCTTGAGAATCCGGATGTACAGTTCCTTCCGTTTCAACGGCGGTAGTACTCTGGTGGTCGCAGGAATCATGGAGAGAGCGGCCTGTTTGCAGACGCTTATGCAGGCGCCGCAGCCGAGACAGAGCGTATCGGCAACCAGGGCGTAACGGTCGCTGCCCTTTGCAAATGCTACCCCTTCCGGAAGTGCGATAGCCTTGACGTTACAGGCACGGAAGCAGACACCGCAACCGTTACAGCGTTCCGGGTCGATAACGGCGCGGAAGCCGGTTTTGGCAATGCCGTTGTGGTACCCCATCTGCACGCCGGCCAGCAGTTCGCAACAGCAGCTGCAGCAGTTGCAGATAAAGGATGGTTTGTGACGTATATTGTCGGTAATATGCGTCAGGTTGTATCCTCTGGCGGTATCAAGAACCGCCAGCAGCTCGTCCACACTCTTTTCCTGTGCAAAGCCACGCCGTGACATAAAGCGTGCCGCACTCCCGAGCGAGATGCAGATGCCGTCTACCGGCGCTCCCTTGTCACAGGTCTCGCTCAGATGTTCTTTCTTGTGGCGGCAGTAACACATCCCGACCGCACCGAATCCAGCCTCCCGGATGATATCCCGTGCCCGTTCATAGCTGGTTACTTCAGAGGTGACCGGGATATGTTCCTCATAAAGCAGTGAACGGGTCAGAGGCGTTGCACTGCCGAAGAATTCTTTGGACTGACTCTCTTCCAGATACTCCCGCATCAGTAGTGCAAGGCGCTCCAGTGGTAAATCGCTGCGGTTCTTCATGAAGGTGAATTCAAAAAAACCGATCAGTCCGGGCAGCAGCAGATAATAGACCTCTTCATCGTAGGGCATGTCCATAACCAGCCCTTTATCAGCCATCTGATCCAATAGCGGCAGCAGCTCTGCCTCCGGAATTTTTGTCAGGCGTACCAGTTCATCCAGAGTTGCCTCTTCAAGTGGAAATCGTGAGGCGATATACGCTTCACGCTCATCAAAGAGCAACGAAAGAATCTCGCGCAGCTTGTCACTGTCCACCAAGCCGATCGGGTATTTGTTGAGCCGGTCGATCAGCGGAACGATACTGCTTTTAGAGCCGAGGTGATGTCCCATGATTGATACCTTCAGCTAAATTTCGTGAAATCCGGCTTTCTGCGTTCCATGAATGACTGCAGCGCCTCAGCCGCTTCCGGCGACTTCAGGCGTGCCATGAACTGTTTGCCCTCTTCGAGGATGGTCTCCCGTAATGGCCCCGCATAGTCTCGCTTGAGCAGGCTTTTAGCCAGACGTACCGCCGCCGCAGGTTGGGCCGCTAGCTGCAACGCTTTGTTCCGTGCGGTTGCGAGCACATCTCCGTCCGGACAGATTGCTGTCACGATGCCGACGGCACAGGCTTTTTCTGCACAGAAAACTTCACCCAGCATCAGCAGTTCTGCTGCCCGCTGATGCCCCATGATACGAGGCAGAAGCAATGTGGATCCGGCCTCCGGACAGAGCCCCAGATTGACGAACGGCATCTGAAATGTCGCACTGTTCCCGGCATAGACCAACTCGCAGTGCAGCAGCATAGTGACGCCGACTCCGACCGCCAGACCATTTACCGCTGCAACTATTGGTTTACTGGCTTCGCTGACTGCAAACAGGAACTGCATGACCGGGCTGTTCTGGCCGGTTGGCGGAGCGTTAAGGAAGTCGGCCAGATCATTGCCGCTGGTAAAACAGTCATCACCGCCGCAGATCAAAATTACCCGTACCCCGGCATCTTCGTCCGCTTTTCGTAATCCGTCGGCAAGGGCCTGATACATAGCCAGGTTCAGGGCGTTTTTTTTATCCGGTCGGTTGATGCGAAGTGTGAAAATACCTTCGCTGAGTTCGCTTTGAATAAATTCTGTGCGGTTCATGGAGATTGCTCCTTATTCCAATTATGCCATTGCCTTGATGATTTCCGGAATGGCAACGGTTTTATTTTTTATACTGTCAAAGCAGACCATGGTTGTGCGGGCGGTGGCATAGGTCTTGCCCTGGTCGTCATGGAGTCGATATTCCAGTTCGAAACTCGATCGTCCTGTTTTGGCTATCCAGAGAGTAACGATGAGGTTGTCATAGAGTGTGATCGGGATCTTGAAGTCGCATTCAGCCCTGGCTACAAGAGTGAAAATGCCATGCTGCGTGACTTCCCTGAAAAAATCACTGAACAGTTTGACCCGCGCCGTTTCCAGATACGTAAAGTAGACGGCGCTGTTGACATGGCCATAGGCGTCAAGGTCGGAAAAACGCAGTTCAATGCTGGTTGAGAATGTTTGTGCCATCGTGTGCTCCTTGCCTGCAATCGTCCTGTTGTAGCCATTCGAGTACACCAGGGAAATGATCCTGCACGGCATCCGGGTGAGTCAACATGGTAATGTGATCGTAGTCATGCCGGTTGCCGTTACTACGGGAGAGTACCGTATAGCGGCACTCCTGTCTGCCGGCAGTTTCCATGAAATCCCGTACGTCGTTGGGATGCCCGAGCGCATGATCGTTCTCTGCGGCGATATACCAGATCGGTGGAAGGGGTATCATTTTTATGGCCTCACCGTAATTGAAGCCGCTGTCAGAGTCTATCCAGGCATTATTCGTTACCCAGGTTGCGCTTTGTCGATACGATTTGACCGTTTCGCTGTCAGAGCCGATTCGGAGCCGACGTGCTGGGAGGTATCCGAACACGAGGCATGCCAGGGGACAGGCCAGTTTCCAGACCAGTTCCACCTTGAGAATGCGTTGAATATTCCAGACCCGGATGGTGCGTTTGCTGCCGAAATATACCAGAGAACGAACCAGATTCACGTATTCGGGAAATCGCGCCAGAACAGATGAGAACAGGACTCCGCCCCATGAATGGGCTATCCAGTATTGCTGGACGTTGCCGCGAATCCTTTTGATCGCTTCGATGAATGCCGGGATATCTTCGGTAATGGCTTCCGTCTGACCGAAACCCGAACCCCGGCCGAGGGGCGGCGTGCTTTTGCCTCGCCCACGCAGGTCGGCCACATAGACATCAAAACCGTTACGTGCCAGATAGGGGGCCAGCCCTCTCCCTGATCCGGAGTAGAAAATGCGGCCGTTTTCGATGGCACCGTGCAGCATCAGAACCGGTGGCCCCGGTGCGCCGCCGGCAAATCTTTGGAGGTTGAGGATGTCCCCGCCTGCAAGTGACACCGGAATTGATTGCGGCCGAACAGTCCCGGTTCGCATGTGGCTCTTTCTAATCCTTGCCGAGCATCCCTTTTTTAAGTGAGTCGTCAGCCGGTTTTTCACCGAGATAAATTGCGAGAACAGCTTTAGCCAGTTTGGTGGAAGGGACACTTCCCAGAGACTTGCCGTTGTGGCTGGCTGTCACGCTGCCATCAGCGTTGAGAATAAGATCGACAATATCACTTTTAAAAAAATCTGCCGTGAAAAGCGAAAGAAACTTCTTCACTTCCGGGGAGCCGACCAGATCGGGTGAATTGTTTGCCAATCCCTCGCCTAAAACCTCGGAAATTTTTTCTTTCTCAACCTTTGAGTGAAGGAAGTTTAGTCTGATCAGCTTGTCACCGCTGTCAAGCAACGCTTCAGGACCGGTTGAAAGACGTTTGCTTGAGTACAATGAACCAATATATACCTTTACGAACCACTTCTTCCTGATTCCTGAGCCGTTCAATTTCAACTGCTGGCTGTTGACAGTTACGGTCGGTTCAAGATTGACGCCGGCAACTTCCACAGCCGGTGACTGGCTGGCAAAAAACAGTGTCAGAACGAGTGCCGCAAAAAGATTTTTCATAATACGCTCCCCAAAACCGTAAGTTCAGCCGATCTCGCGACCGGCTGTAAAACCCTGATGAATAGCTTCAAAAACCATAGCGGGCTGAAGAGCATCTCCGACGACCCGGAACGGAATGCCGCTGGCTGCAACCAGTTCCTGCAGCGGATTGTGGGAGCGTGTTCCGACGGCCAGCACAACGGAGTCTGCAGTAATATCTTCAACCTGACCTTCGTATTCAATTTTGACGCAGTCAGCGGTGATCTCAATCACTCTCACTTTTGCCCGGGTCTTGATGCCACATCGTTCCACATCCTGCATCATCCCCCAGCGGGTGCTCTTTCCGAAATTTTTCCCCAGTTCGCCCAGCAGTTCAATAACTGTTACATCCTTGCTTCCCCTGGTTGCCAACCCGTACAGATCTTCAACTGATTCGGCCCCATGAACCAACAGAAACTTGAGCGCCTCACCGGAAAGGGTGCCCTTTTCCGCAAGGAACAGCGCGGTTTCTACGCCAACGGCCCCCCCGCCTATTACCACAACTCTTCGTTCTGTTGCGACCGTATCTGTCAGGACGTCCCAGGCCTGGACCACGTGCGGCAGGTCCGCGCCCGGTATGGGTAGAGTGATCGGCAGGCCGCCGGTGGCGAGAATTACCGCGTCGGGCAGGGTGCCCTTGAGGAGCTGCTCGTCAACGCGTGAGCCCAGTAAGATGGTGGCACCGGATAATTCCACCTGCCGCTCCAGATCTGTCGCCAGATCGAGAAACTCTTCCCGCCCCGGAGGAGCACCGGCTAGCAGGAGCTGCCCGCCGAGGTGGTCACCCGCTTCATGGAGCGTAACCCGGTGCCCCCGCTCAGCTGCTGAGATTGCGGCGCTCATTCCGGCTGCTCCGCCACCGATAACGGTGACATTCAGCGGGAGATCGGCCTTGGTGCACGAACGGGAGCGTTCATATCCTGCTCGCGGGTTGCAGAGGCATTCTACCGCCTTCATTTTGAATAGATTATCGAAACAGCCCTGAGCACAGGCCACGCAGTGAACAATATCGGCTTCATGCCCATTGCGGGCTTTTTCCGGAAAAAACGGGTCGGCGATCAGCGCCCGGCCGAGCGCCACCATATCGCACAGACCATCGACGATCATTTCCCGTGCCAGATCCGGGTCGTTGATGCGATGACTGGCTATAACCGGAATACTGACGCGCTCCTTGATACTTCGGGCCAGGTAGCCAAAGACTCCGCGCGGCACTTCGGTGACGATCTGCGGTACCTGGGCTTCATGCCACCCGACGTTGATACAGAGGGCATCCACCCCGGCCATTTCAAGTTGTATGGCGTATTCCTGGAGATCCTGGCGACTGGACCCGCCCTTCATGAATTCGTTGCCGTTCATTCTGACCAGCAGAGGGAACTCTGCACCTACTGTTTCACGGACGGCGGAGATTACTTCCCGGCCGAAGCGAATGCGATTTTCGAAGTCACCACCGTACTGATCAGTCCGTTTGTTTGTCATCGGGGAAAGAAATTCGCTGATCAGGTAGCCGGTACCGGAGAGGATCTCGACAGCGTCGAAACCGGCACTCTTCACGCGTCCTGCCGCCTGGGCAAATCGAAGTATGATTTCCTGTATTTCGGCAATACCCAGTTCATGAGGCATCTCACGGGTCAAGCGTGAAGCGATGGGAGAAGGGGCTACCGGTTGTTTGCCGCCCATCAGCATGGAGTGGTTGTAACGTCCGGCATGATTCAACTGGACGGAGGAGCGGGCGCCGTTTTCGCGGATAGCCGTTGCCAGGCGGGTCAGGCCGGGGATGTAAATATCCTTGTGGGCGCCGATGTTACCGGGGCTGCCTGAGCGTTCATCTACCGTTGCATACCCGACGGTGATCATTCCGGCTCCGCCACGGGCCCGCTCGGCGTAGAAATCCACCAGTCGGTCACTCACCGCATAATTGCCGGCCATATTCAGATGCATGGCCGGCATGTAGATGCGGTTCTTTACCTCCATGCGATTGATAATAATTGGTTGAAAAAGCGGGTCGATCATGGTTCTCTCCATTCTATGTTACGTTCTCATACAGCTCACTTATCTGATCAAACAGCCCGATCTGCTCCAGTGATGCCTTGAGCAGGGCCGGGTTCTCGAGCAGGTCCAGCATGAAGACGATTTCAGAAATTTTCAGGTAGATGAAAAACGGCTCGATCAGTCTTCCTTTGAAAAGATTCTCGATGATACTGTTCAGCGCCAATCCTCTGAACGGGAGCAGTTGAACAACACGCTCCAGAAGAGTCCTGACGTAAAACAGCAGGGCTTCATCTACAGATTTGACATAGCGGCGGTGTCCCGGCATGATGGATCGGCCGCGGAGTTGTGCCAAATTGAGTAGAGATCTGCAGTAGGCATCATAATTTCTGAACCGTCCGCTAAAACTATCCAGATCAATGTCAAGCAGGGGGGCCTGAAAGATATTTCTGAGGAGGATGTCGCCGGTTACCGCCGAATTCCCGAGCAGGTATACCAGATCGCTCTGCGAGTGCCCGGGACAGGGGAGGTAGCTGATTCCGAGCCGGATCAGTTCATCAGATTCTTCAACGATGCGGAATCGCTCCGGAATGGCGGGGAATACCTTGTTCCGCTCAAAGGAGTCCCGCAACTGATCAGCAAAATCTCCTCCATATCCGTATCCGTCCAGGATCTCGGTCATCCGCGCCATCCGTTCTGAATGGCGCTGAAACTTGATGGCATCCCTGCGTGGTATGAATATCTCTGCATTACTATGTTGAAGGATAAAGTTGGCCAGACCGTAGTGGTCTACATGGCAATGAGTGATACAGACGTATTTCAGGTGTGAGAGATCAATCTCGCCAAGCAGACAGGCTTCCCCCTCGGGTGTTGGTGGGCCGGTGTCGAACAACACCAGACCACCTTCACATCCGGTGCTGTAGAGATGTACCTCCCCGACAACGTAGGGGGTCTGGACGGTATGCTGGTGCATGTTTAAAAAATATACTTATCCGCTTCAATGGAAGCCGCTGCCAGTTGACGTTTTGCCTTGAGCAGACCGGTGGCATCGTATTTAGTGAATCTGCGGATACCTGCCAGCAGCATGGTCAGGGTATCCCCCTCCTCGATGAAGTAGGCTGCCCGGCGAGCGGCGGATGCAGCCTTTTCGTTGCCATTGAAGGTGAACACCTTCACGGCGGCGCTGACGGAGGCCTTTTTGCTCTCGCTCAGTTTTGGCAGGATTTTTTCTGCACGCAGTACGGCGCTTTCAATCGCGAAGATGTTGATAGCCAGATCCGCAACGGCCAGCAGGATCTCCTGCTCATCCTTGATCGTGTCCATGAATTTCTGCACGCCGCTGCCGGCCAGCACCAGGAAAGCTTGTTTCAGGCTGGCGACCAGAGCTTTCTCAGCTGCAAAGGGAACAGAATCGTCCAACTCGTCAAAAGATGGCGACATCAGTGATTCAAAGGCTTTCATCGCTTCTTTCTGAAGCGGGATTTCCCCCTTCATGGCGCGCCGGAGAATAATGCCGGGGATCAACAGCCGGTTGATCTCATTGGTTCCTTCCCAGATCCGGTTGATGCGCTCGTCGCGGTAATATCCCTCTGCAGCGTATTCCTGGATGAAGCCATAACCGCCATGAATCTGGACAACAGAATCAACAACATCTGCCAGCATCTCACTGCACAGCACCTTGACGATGGCGCACTCGACGGAATACTCCTCGATACCCTGCTGATAGGCTTCGTAGTAATCATCCGTGCCTTTCGGGAGGGTGGCAAGACGATCGTCGATGAGGCCTGCCAGTCGATAGACAACTGATTCCGAAGCGAAGATGGCTGCGCTCATGTCGGCAATCTTTTCCTGGATGGCGCCGAAGGTGCTGATGGTCACGCCGAAGGCTTTGCGCTCATTGGCATATTTGATGCCGGTGGTGAGTGCGGTTTTTGCCGCACCTGTAGCACCTGCTCCCAGTTTGAAGCGTCCGACATTCAGGACGTTGAAGGCGATTTTGTGCCCCTTGCCGATTTCTCCCAGCAGATTTTCAACCGGTACTTTGGCATCCTCCAGAATGATCTGAGTCGTGGACGAACCTCTGACCCCCATCTTGTTCTCTTCCGGTCCGACGCTCAGCCCTTCAGTCGTTCGCTCAACCAAAAAACCGGTGAAGTGCTGCTTGTCGATCTTGGCAAACACCGTGAAGAAATCGGCGATGCCGCCGTTGGTGATGAACTGTTTAGTGCCGTTGAGAATGTAATGCTTGCCGTCAGGGGAGAGTATGGCGGTTGCAGACGCGCCAAGCGCATCGCTCCCGGAACCTGGTTCAGTCAGGCAGTAGGCCGCAATCCATTCGCCGGAAATGATTTTATGCAGATACCGCTCCTTCTGCTCTTTGGTCCCGTAATAGACCAGCGGGAGCGTGCCGATACCGGTATGGGCGGAATAGGTCACGGAGAACGAGCCGGCTTGCGCCAGCTTTTCAGCCGCTAGCATACTGGTGGCTTTATCCAGTTCCAGCCCGCCATACTCTTCGGGAGCATCGATCATAAGCAGCCCGAGCTCTCCGCATTTTTTCATCAGTTCAACGGTCAGCGGGAGATTGTGATGCTCGATCTCCTCGCGATGCGGGATAACCTCATTGAGAACGAACTGCTCGGTCGTATCGCCGATCTGGCGCTGTTCGTCGGTAAAGTCTTCGGGAGTGAAAATGTCGTTCTTATCTGCTTCGGTAATCAGATATTCAGCACCTTTGAATAGTTTTGCAGCCATGATGTCACCTCTGTTGTATTTATTGCAGGGGCGATCCCGTGTGGTCGCCCGCTTTTGACTTTGGTTGGTCTTTCCAGCAAGGGCGGCCACATGGGGCCGCCCCTACAACGAAAATGCTACACCTTCTCAAAAATTCCCGCCGCACCCATGCCGCCACCGATACACATGGATACAATGCCGTAGCGGGTATCCGTGCGCTGCATCTCCTGAAGGATGCTGGCGGTCAGTTTGGCGCCGGTGCATCCGAGCGGATGGCCGAGTGCTATTGCCCCGCCGTTGACGTTGACCCGGGCGGGATCTATGCCAAGCTCTTTTACGCAAGCCAGAGATTGTGCGGCAAACGCTTCGTTCAGTTCGATCAGGCCGATATCATCCAGAGTCAGGCCGGCCATTTTCAGAGCTGCCGGAATTGCTGCCACCGGCCCGATCCCCATCAGTTCAGGTGGCACCCCTTTAACGGCAAAGGCGACGAAGCGTGCCAATGCTTTTTTGCCGATTTTTTTGAGATACTCCTCGGAGACCACCAGTACCGCCGCAGCGCCGTCGGTCATCTGGGAGGTGTTGCCGGCGGTAACCGTGCCGGTGGCCTTGAATGCCGGTTTAAGTTTTGCGAGACCTGCTGCGGTGGTATCACCACGTACACCGTCGTCGGTATCTACCAACCCTTTGCTCCGTTTCATTTTCCCGTTTACCAGTGTACAGTTCTCCACTTCCACCGGAATGATCTCATCCTTGAATTTTCCCGCTGCAATGGCAGCGGCAGCCTTGGCATGACTGGATGCGGCAAAGACATCCTGCTGTTCGCGGGTGATGCCGTATTTATCAGCGACCAGTTCGGCAGTAATACCCATGGAGGCGAACGCTTCCGGCCAACTGGCCATCAGTGACGGATTGGCGCTGTATCTGCCTCCTCCCATCGGTATCATACTCATACTCTCGGCTCCGCCGGCGATAATACAGTCGGCAAATCCGGCTATGATCCGCTCCGCTGCCGTAGCAATCGTCTGCAGGCCGGAGGAGCAGAAGCGGTTGACCGTCTGCGCCGGTACCTCGACCGGTACACCGGCCTTCATTGCGGCCACACGGGCAAAGTTCATTCCCTGCTCCGCTTCCGGAAAAGCACAACCGATAATGATGTCTTCGACATCATACGGGTCAATGCCGGTTCGATCCAGCAGCCCCTTGATAGCAACTGCCGCGAGATCGTCGGGGCGTACATCCTTCAATTTTCCTTTTTTTGCACGGCAGCCGGGAGTGCGGTAAGCGGCCAGAATATATGCGTTTCTCATGTAAAACCTCCGGTTTAAGATTAAGGTTAAGATTGAGGTTAAGGTTGAGTGTAAGGATAAGATTGAGATTGAGGAGATTTGTCGATTTTATCTCAACCTCAACCTTAACCTTAACACCTGCCTCAGCCTAGTTTCTCAGCGGTTTCCCTTTCTTGAGCATATGCTGGATCCGCTCCAGAGTTTTCTTCTGTCCGCAGAGGCGGACAAACGCTTCCCGTTCCAGGTCCAGCAGGTACTCCTCGGTGATCAGGGTGCCGGCCGGTACATCTCCGCCGGTGATGACTTCGGCAACCATGCCGGCCAGATACTGGTCATACTCGGAGATAAAACCACCCTGCTGCATGTTCCAGAGCTGTGACTTGATGGAGGCGGCCACGCTGCGACCCGGTGCTTTCAGGTCGGTCAACGGTTTTCCGGGGCGGTAGTTTGCTGCCAGTGAAATGGCCTTCAGTTTGGCGTCATGGATGCGTTTGTCGATGTCCATTGTAATAGCGTCGCCCTGGCGCATGAAACCCATCGGCGTCAGTTCGGCAGCCGACATGCTGACTTTGGCCATGGCTATATTCATGAAATTCTTGAAGATAAACGGCGTTGCGTCCAGTTCGTACTCTTCGGCCAGCTTGATGGCGCGAACCGCCATCTCCTTGGTGCCGCCGCCTGCCGGAAGCAGGCCGACGCCCAGTTCCACGAGACCCATGTAGGTTTCGGCATGGGGGATGATCGCATCGGAGTGCAGGCAGGTCTCACAGCCGCCGCCCATAACCAGGTGGTGCGGGGCGGCCACGACCGGAATTTTGGAATATTTGATAGCCATCATCGCTTTCTGGAAGCTTTTGACGGTCATGGCGATTTCATCATATGCCCCTTCGGCGACCGCCATTACCAGCAGCATCAGGTTGGCGCCGGCGGAGAACATGCTCCCCTCATTGGCGATGACCAGGCCGACTCCTTCTTCTTCCGTGCGCTTGATCGCCTTGTGAGTCATTGCGAGAATCTCACCGCCGATGGCATTCATCTTGGTGTGGAACTCAAGACAGAATACGCCGTCACCCAGGTCGATTACGGAGGCGCCACTGTTTTTTTCCACGACTTTATTGTTTCTCTTAAGAATTGAGAGGCTGATGTGCTCCGGTTTTCGCGGCACTTCACAGTACTCATTAGTAAGAATGCTGTAGTAGTAATTGCGACCGTTCTCGAATTTGTAGAAACGCTCGATGGCTTTAAGTCCGGCTGGTACTGTAACGCCGTCCTTTTCGGCCCGTTCCACAAAATAGGCCACGCCGATTGCATCCAGCATCTCGAACGGACCGAGTTCCCAGTTAAAGCCCCACTTCATGGCACTGTCAATATTGACGATGTCATCGGCGATTTCCGGAATCCGGTTGAATGTATAGATCAATGTGTCGCGCATGTTGGTCCAGGCGAACTGTGCCGCTTTGTCGCTTCCGGTGACAACCGCCTGCAGACGTTTCGCCGGATCATCAATCGTCTTTGCCGCTTCAATCGACGCAAACTTGGGGCGTTGCGAGGGTGCATATTCACCGGTGGTATAATCGTAGTAGAAGAACTCCTGCCCCTTCTCCCCCTTTACTTTTTTGAAGAAGCCCTGTTTGCTCTTGTTGCCGAGCAGTCCTTTGGCAACCATCTCGCCAATGAAATCGGGAAACTTGAAGATGTCGCGCTGTTCGTCGGCGGTCAGTAGTTCGTAGGAGTTGCCAGCGACATGCCGGAGTGTATCAATACCGACCAGATCGGCGGTACGGAAGGCTGCGCTTTTGGGACGGGCGGTTGCTGTGCCTGCAACGGCATCGACCTCCTCAACGGTCATACCGGTTTCCATCATGGTGCGAATACAGTTACAGATGGCATAGACACCGATGCGATTGGCAATGAAGTTGGGAGTATCCTTGGCGTAGACAATCCCCTTCCCAAGACGTTTGGAAATGAAATCGGCCATAAATGCCGTTACTTCAGGAGCGGTGTAGGAACAGGGTACGATCTCCAACAGGCGCATATAGCGTGGCGGATTGAAAAAATGAGTGACCAGGAAATTTGCACGAACATGTTCCGGCAGGCACTCTGCCATCTCGTTAACCGATAACCCACTGGTGTTGCTTGAGAGAATCGCACCCTCTTTCAGGTTCGGCACGACCTTTTCGGTGAAGAGTTTCTTCTTGATCGCCATGTTTTCGATGACAACCTCGACAACCCAGTCGCACTCCTTCAGCTTCGGCATGTCATCATCGAAGTTGCCGACCTCGATGTTGGCCGCATAGCCAGGAAGAAAGAACGGTGCCGGTTTCATCTTCATCAGTCCATCCCGCCCGGCTGCTGCGATACGGTTACGCACCCTGCTGTCGGCAATCGTAAGGCCGGTTGCACCCTCAGCCTCATTCAGCTCGCGCGGTACGATATCGAGCAGTAGTACCTGAATTCCAGCATTTGCGAGGTGTGCGGCGATTGTCGCCCCCATCACCCCCGCTCCCAGAACTGCTACCTTGTTAATCTGTTTCATTATATTCCTCCCTGTCGGTTACTGATTTGACCGGTTTTCAATTGATGTGATCACTGTACAGATCTTCAAGCCGGTGCTTGTATTTCTCATAAATAATCTTGCGCCTCAGCTTTAGCGTCGGCGTCAGTTCGCCCCCTTCGATGGAAAAATCATGGGCCAGCAGTTCAAACTTTTTGATTGTTTCATACTGGGCAAGTCGGCTGTTGATATCGGTGAGCCGCTGCTCGAACAATTTCTGAACATGCTCATTCCTGACGAGATCTTCCATCTCAAAATAGTGGAGATGCTGCTCTTTGGCGAATTCCAGCATTCGCTCCATGTTGGGTACAATCAGAGCGGTCAGATACGGTTTTCGATCGCCGTAGACAAAAGCTGAGGAAACGTACTTGTCCATCTTAAGTTCGTTCTCAATCGGCTGGGGAGCGATGTTTTTTCCCGCCGCAGTAATAATCAGCTCTTTCTTGCGATCGGTGATGAATACGAAGCCGTCATCGATATGTCCGATGTCTCCGGTTTTGAACCAGCCGTCCTGGATCGCTTCTGCTGTGGCCGTCGGATTGTTGTAATATCCAAGCATAACCTGAGGCCCCTTGACCAGAATCTCGCCATCTTCAGCGATCTTGAATTCTGTCTCAGCCAGCGCGAAGCCAACCGATCCGAAGCGGATATGTTCGAAGTTGTTGAAGCTGAGGGCCGGGCTGGTTTCAGTCAATCCGTAGCCTTCAAAAATGGGAATGCCGATCACCCAGAAAAATTCATTGATCGTCTTGTCCAGTGGTGCTCCGCCGGAACAGAACAGTTTCATGTTGCCGCCAAATCGGGCTCTTATTTTACTGAATATCAGGCGGTCGGCCAGGGCGTATTTAAGGTTGAGAAGAGTTTGCGGCTGTTTGTCTATAAAAGTTGCGGCAACGTATTTCTTGCCAATATCTACCGCCCAGTGAAAGAGGGATCTTTTGACGGGGGACATCTGGTGAGCATTTTCGAAAATCCGGTGATAAATTTTTTCAAACAGGCGGGGGACACTCACCATGACGGTCGGTCTGATTTCAGCCATGTTTTCCGGTACTTTTTCGATACTGTCGGCAAACGCCATCAGAGCGCCATTGCGGATGGTCATGTAGTAGCCGGCTGTCCGTTCAAGGATGTGACTTAGCGGGAGAAAGCTCAGCAGGACATCGTTCTCGTCGATCGCACCGCTCTGCTCAGTCAGATACCGGGTGTTGGTCAGGATATTGTTGTGAGAAAGCATGACCCCTTTTGGAACGCCGGTAGTACCGGATGTGTAGATCAGCGTCAGCATGTCATTCGGCTTGATCCGGTCGATTTCTGTCTCTATTTCCTTCTTTTCTTCGGCCGTTATGGGAGAATCAATCTCGGAGAGCTGGTAGAAGGTTGTGACCGGAAGCTTTGAGTCACCCAGAAAGCGTTCAAATGAAACAACAAGTTCCAATCCCGGAATGGACTCTCTTACCTTGAGAAGCTTGCTGTATTGGAACTTTCCGGACACAAACACTATCCTGGCTCCCGAGTGATTGATCATGTGCTCGATCTGTTCCGGAGTGTTGGTCGGATAAATCGGCACCGTAGCGCTTCCGGTACACAAAATACCCATATCAGCAATAACCCAGCCGGCGCGGTTTTCCGAGAGGATTGCAATTCGGTCGCCCGGCTTGACACCCATCTTGCCGAGGCCCCGGGCTACCATAAGCGCCCGTTCATAATACTCCGCGTACGTCAGCGTAACAAAGGCGCCCTGTTTGCGATATTTGAGGGCGAGCCTGCTGCTGAATACTGCTGCATTGCTTCTGAGCATGTCTGGTATGGAGCGGAAATTCCGGTTACTCATACATTCACCTCCTGGATGTCATCTGTGATAGCAGGCTATATATACTTAACGTTCATGTCAAGTATAATTTTATTCTATTTTCGATTTGATGGATTATTAAGTATATTCATACCACCTTTCTTTGAAAGCGCAACAGGCGGTAATCTGTTTGTATGTAGTCACCTCTTATTCAAAATCGGCACGTTCAAATCAGGGCAATTGCGGGTTCTACTTTTCGGTGATAAATTTCCGGGCAACAAAAAGCATGTTTATCAAATGATTCATAACAGTCCGATTATATGCTGATTATTTATTGTACTGACTTCTTAACTCTGCCGGGATGATGATATTAGACCCGAAGGCTACCCCCCTTATATTTTTTATTTGTTATGAACATATTTATTCTTGACATGCGCGTTAAGGTGGCATAGCTTGTCAAAAAATACCGTTCTAAAATTAAAATTTGAGACCCGGTTGCACGCAATTACTTAGAAACAGTGTCCAGGGAATCTTTGTTAAGAGATGCTATCAATAAGAGTCAGCGCCGATGAATGGGGGGTGATCCACAATTTGTGCACGCCAAAGAGGCGCACGCGTGTCGAAGGTCATGAGGGATACATTTCGGATGTACATGCAGCGAAGCGTAGATCACACATACGGAAAGGAGTGTTGAAATGAAAAACAAACTGATTTTGACGTGTATGCTGGCAACTCTGACAGGGACAGCTTCCATTGCTCTGGCGGCAGGCTTAAAAGTGAATGAGCAGGGAGCAAAGGCAATGTCAATGGGGAATGCCTTTACCGCACAGGCCGATGACCCTTCGGCACTTTTCTACAACCCGGCCGGAATCGCATTCCTCAAAGGGACGCAGTTCAGTCTCGGTTCAACGATTATCTATGTGCCCTCTACCGAGTTCACCGGCACAACTCCCCTTAGCGGTAATGGCGGTTCCACTTCGGTGTCTGAAAACGCCAAAAATGATATTTTTATCGCTCCAACCACGTATCTCACTCATTCATTTGAAGGTGCGCCGCTCTCCCTGGGATTTGCGATCAACTCAATTTATCCCCTGGCCAAAAGCTGGGATGACAGCAGTGCGTTTCGTAACCAGGTTATGAACATCGCGGTTAAACCGATAAACTTCCAACCTACGGTAGCGTATCGATTTGATGACCTGAACCTTGGAGTCGCTGTGGGACTTGATGTTACCCATGCAATAGTTACCATGCAAACAGCGCCTAATACTGCCGGAGCGACAGGAACCAATTCTGCCTATGAACTTGGCCTCATGGGGCTTGACGGGACTGCCACCGATGTCGGATGGAACGGCGGTCTTCTCTGGAAACCGCTGCCAGCTCTCTCATTCGGGGCGTCGTACCGGAGCGAGATCAAGCTCAAAGTTTCCGGCACTGCCAACTTCAATGCAACGACACCCGCAGGTTTTGACACTATCGGGATGACCACCAGCGCATCATCGCCTTATTCCCGATCCCGCGCAGTCTCGTCCGTCACGGCGGATATAAATCTTCCAGCCAGCCTGAGTCTCGGCGGAGCCTGGAAACCGATCGAGAAGCTCACACTGGAACTTGATGCCGAGCAAACTTACTGGAGTACAATGAAAAATCTGGAGTTCAAATTCGCCAGCACGCAGTTTACCAATTTCAATAACAAACCGAAATCGCTCGATTGGAAAGATGTCTGGTGCTACAAAATCGGCGCTCAATACGCGTACAGTAAACATCTGGATCTCAGGGCAGGATTCATGTACGACCAAAACCCGATTCCTGATTCCACTCTCGGGCCGCTATTGCCCGACTCCGACCGCATCAGCTTTAGTGTCGGTCAAGGAATCCACAGCGAACATTTTTCGGTTGATCTTGCCTATATGTGGACACACTTCAAGGATAGAACGGTTAATAATCAGGACATGACGACTCTTTACGGAGAGAACGGCACGTTCAAGAGTGATGTGCATCTTTTCGGCGCATCAATTACCGTTAAGTTTTAACGAGGTGCCCTTTGAATGTCCGGGTGTCGCCTGACAGATTCAGGTTTTGGCGCAACGGCTGAAAAACCGATATTACTATCCAACGAGAGAGGTAAATGCCATGAATGCACGTATTATGCGACTTCTGATATATATCAGCTTCTTACTGGCGGTGGGATGCTCCGCCCCGGATCCGTCCGGACTCGATACTGCCAGCACTGACACCGGAAATTCGGCGATTTTCGACCCGAAAACAAGTGAGGTTCCGCTGCCGAACGTTCTTGCCACCGCTTCGGCCAAAGATCCGCTGACCCAGTATAAAGATTCATCAGGCAACTACGTTGCCCGGCCGGCTAATACTCCGATGAATCCGGCGGAGGCCCTGGCATATGTCAATAAATATGAAATGGCTTCTACCCATGCTGTCTCGGGTCTGAATGCCCCTATTTACATCAGATTTACCAGCGCAGTTGATGCTGCTACGCTCACCACAGCCAACGTCAAAGTCTTTCAGTTGACTCCGGATACCACCAGCAGCTCAAGTTTTGAAAACGGTCCGCTTGGTTTCAAAGATATTTCAGGAATGTTTACAATCAAATATACCGCTGGAAGCACTGATGTATTTCTCTTCCCGAACTTCCCGTTATCTCCGGCAACACGCTATATGTATGTCGTAACCAACAGGGTACATGACACCAATGGTAAATCGTTTGATAACTCGTACTATTTCAAATATCTCAAATCCAAATTTGAGCTTGTCGGCCCATTCGCAGCTTTAGAACCAATCCGCGCTAATGCCATGAGCGGAGCTAATATCAAACTGTCCGGTTATACCAAGGTTATGGACGATCTGATTACGGCTTCGGCAACCACGACTATTACCAGTCGGGATGATATCACGCTCATGGGAAGATTTATAACCTCCGGGGCAGGGTTTGTTTCCAAAGACGCAATCGGCACCATGATGCCGGTTGAAAGTGCCCTGCGGGCCTTTGCTGCCGGTGGTCTGCCTGGTGGTTTTACTGGTAAAACCTGGGCTAACAGCTCCACAGTAACCGCTACTTTTGACAGACTCGGCACAAATCCATCGCCAGATGCTTACTGGACCGGTGTTATGGGCTCAGCAACATCAGCACCTGCTTCTGTCAGTAGCGTTTATAACGGGACCTTTAACAGTGCCCAGCTTTCGATAGACCCGGTCGTGGCAAAGGCTAATGCTGCAAGCATTGATCTGACAGGAATCACGCTCGGCGGATTGCCGGCATTTAATCCCGCCGCCGGTGTAGTACAATCTTTCCGTGACGGAACTGGCAATTTGACCGGTTATTATCATTCGACAACAACTATTCCGTTTGTTTACATCGTGCCGACCGGTGTTGCTCCGGCCGGTGGATGGCCATTAGTGATGTTTCAGCACGGGATTACTGGGCAGAAGGAGCAGGCCATTGCCGTTGCGGGTTCGCTCACGGCAGCAGGATATGCAGTTATTGCCATAGATCTTCCTCTTCACGGTGCATTAGCTGTCAGTGGGCACACGACCGGGACGCTATGGGGGCAGGATTTCATGGCTGTAGGTGCCCCGCTTGCAACTCGGTCCAATGTACAACAGGCTGCATTCAACCTCCACCGTCTTGAACTTACTCTGATCGGAGGTGGCTTCGCCGGATTGGGAACAGCGGGAGCCGATGCCCCTAACCGAACCACTGTAAAACCAAAATACGTTGGCCTCAGCCTCGGATCAATTGTCGGGGCCTACTATCTGGCTGGAAATACGTCTCTCGCAACAAGCGGAACGCCATATACCCAAACCACTCTGAATTCTGACATGAAAGGTTTCATGAGTGTCCCTGGTGGCCGACTGGCATACCTTCTGAAGGATAGTCCTGCGTTCAGCACCAGCATAAATGCCGGTTTGGCTGCTAAGGGGATCGCAGCCGGAACGGTAACGTACAATCAGTTTTTCCTCGTAACCCAGAGCATAACTGATACGGTGGATCCTGCGTCAATGACTACTCCGCTCGCCGAAGGTCTTCCTTCACGCTTGTCAGGCCGTATTGCCATTCAGGAAGCTGTCGGTGACCTGGTCATTCCAAATGAAAACACACGTTACCTAGGCAATGCCCTCGGCGGACGCGGAATTCTTAACACTGCTGCGGCACTGGCGATTGCCCCGGGCTTCAGTCAGCTTAAATATATTGATACTACGCTTCCAGCTTTATTCATGTACACTCGTACAGGGGGTGTTGTCGATGGAGCCCTTACAGCAAAGGTTGATTTTGCAAGGGATCAGGCTGTAGCTGGCGCTACACCTGCCGAAGGATATTTCCAGTTCAAGCTGGACGGCACCGGCACTAGCGTTGGACATGGCTTCCTGATTGATTTCGCTACGCCGGCAAATACAGTACTCGCCCAGTCTCAAATGGTGGCGTTTCTGTCCAAAGGCGTGGTTATTGATCCAACTACGGCAGGTCCGTTGGCCAAAAGAGCGTACACAGGCTCTCCGCTAACACAGGAAATTATGTTTCCACCTGTAGCGAATATACTCGGATACTAAACAGGATATTGCCGTACCTTGCCATTGAAGGCGGAGCTTCGGCTCCGCCTTCAATTTTGTCGGGCCATTTTAAAAAACCGGAGGGGGTCTCGCATGCAGGAAGAAATTTTCAGTACATTACAGGATAGCTATCAAAAGGGAGTCTTTACCGTTCCGACGACGTTTTATTTTGTAATCGACGACATCAGGAAGACACTGACTCTGGATAACGAAGGGTGCACGGTTGAGGAGGGCAAAACAGTTGAAGATGCTGATTGCGTCTGCAAAACCAGCAGCGAGATGTTTAACAGAATCTGGCATGACGGCTATCGCCCCGGAATTATGGATTTCATGGGGGGCGCCATTAAATCAAATGCACCGCAACTTCTGCAGCAACTGCTGACCGCATTCGGCAAGTAGCCGGGTTTCGCGGCCCGGCCTCACCGCATCCTCCAACGCCTGCAATTCATCCGAATCAAACAACTTGACTTCCGGTCTCAAATAGCTATTTTCAGCATACCATTCCGGGTTGTCTGACTCTGCACGGTCAATTAAGGGTGAGCTCCTGATGCGATAGAAGAGGCTTTCGTGAAAATCAGTATACTTTGCCTGGCGATAATCTCCCTGTTTTGTCTTATGCCGGTGCAACCATCCAGAGCAGCGGAGAGTCAGCCGGACTCAGCCAACCCGGCTGCGATTGCTCCCGGCAGGTCCGGAACAACTGCGGCGTACCCTGCGGAAAACTCCCCTGCCTTGCTCCCGATTCCACCCCCTGCTGTTGGCGGAATTGAATTCGTCTGGGAACTCGACCCCTATTACAGTGAAGTTTCCGTGCATTTCCCACTGACCAATGCTCCTATTCCCGAAATAACCGGGGTTAACGAGTTTGAAGTGTACCGGAAGCTTTTTTTCGACTCCCTGATTCCCCGATATATTCTGGTGGAGGCGGCGGTATTCCCGATGCCGCTGCTGGGGGTTGCCCTGAAGGAGTATCAGCGCGATTTTTATCGAGGATTCAATGTCGGCAGCAGCGATTTAAATCTGCTTGAGGCGGTAACGGCCGGATTTCAGGAACCATATTCCCTTTCAATTCTTCTTGGCGATATGGTTAGTTTTGTCAAGCCGGGAGAGCAGAAGGTCAGTTCCAATAAAGGATATATGGGCTATATGTTCAGTTATTCAAACCAGCATATCAAGCAAAACAGTATGATTCCGGATCATAGTCTGGAAATCGAATGGAAGATGAAAGGTGAGCGCAATTACAAGGAGGATAAACTTTCCTGGAGTTTTCGTGTCGGGTCGAAATTGCATTCGAATCCTGATATTTCCGACACTCTGTATGCGGGAATTCGCCGGCAAAGTCTTGATTTTTCAGCAGATTATCTCAGCTTTCTTAAAAACGGCACTATCGATTTCCGCTGGGATTTTTCCAAAAAAGATGGGCGTATTCTTCGACAGGAATATGTCATAGGAAAAAAGTTCCCGATAAAAAAATGGGGAGTGGCCCTCAAATTTGATGTCGGGGTTATCTGGGAGGATTCTACAATGTACAGTGGTACGCTGAGAAGTGCTGATCCCGATAATCTGAAGGCAGTTATTCGCCCTAATATTGAGTTTTGAGAGGTCAACCTTCAAGGAGACCATTCTCCATGAGCAAAGCGAACGAACATATCGAGGCAGGGACATCATCGTGGAGTGACGACGTGTGGGGTGGTCTGGCCGCCATGCTGGTAGCACTTCCCTCCTCTGTTGCGTTCGGCATACTGGTCTACACCGCTCTGGGACAGGAATACGCAGGTCAGGGGGCGATGGCCGGTCTGCTCGGAGCCGCTGCGCTCGGTATTGTCGCACCGCTCTGTGGACGGACAGGCGGCCTGATTTCGGCTCCCTGTGCACCGGCTGCTGCCGTTCTGACTGCCCTGATAGCGGGGCTGCTGTCCGGCGAAGGAGGGGTAAAACTCGGTCCGGAGGCCATCATGCCGATGGTGGCACTGACCGTGTTGCTGTCGGCTCTGTTGCAAACCATCTACGGCATCGTCGGCGGCGGTCGGCTGATAAAATTTATTCCCTACCAGGTGGTAAGCGGCTACCTCTCAGGGGTGGGTCTGCTGATTGCAATCGGGCAACTGCCAAAACTGCTTGGTCTCCCCAAAGGTATCCCGCTTGCCCGGGGTTTAATCTCTCCGGAGTTGTGGAAATTTCAGGGGCTGACAGTCGGGATTGTTACTATGACCGTTATGGCGCTTGCGCCACTGGTTACCAAGAAGATTCCCGCCGTTATTCTCGGCCTGTTTGGCGGCATACTAACTTATTTTGCACTGGCTCCCTTTTCACCCGGTTTGCTGGAACTGAACGGTAACCCACTCATCATCGGGCCGCTGCAGACATCCGGCTCTTTCCTGGATGCCGTCAGCAACCGGATACTCCCCATGCTTCAGATTGACATCGCATCCTTCGGTCGTATTCTGGTGCCGGCTTTAACCCTTTCCGTGCTGCTTTCGATCGATACGCTTAAAACCTGTGTGGGTCTTGATGTCCAGATGCGTAGTCGCCATAATTCAAACCGTGAACTGATCGGTCAGGGCCTTGGAAATCTGGCGTCGTTTTTTGTCGGCGGGATTCCGGGTGCCGGAACAATGGGCCCGACGCTGGTCAACATTGCCAGCGGTGGTCGCACGTTCCGCTCGGGAGTTATTGAAGGGCTCTTTGTCGTGCTGGCCCTGCTCCTGCTCAGCACCCTGATTGCCTGGGTTCCGATCGGCGCGCTGGCCGGCATCCTGCTCATGATTGCCTGGAGGATGTTCGACAAGAACATGATTCACCTGCTGCGTTATCCGGCGGGCCGACTTGATTTCTGCGTTATCGCGGGGGTGGTTCTGGTCGCTCTGACTGTTGATCTCATTGCCGCTTCGGGCGTCGGTATCGCCCTGGCGATTCTGCTTTTTATCCGCGACCAGGTACGTGGTTCGGTCATCCGCCGCAAGCGGTACCTCAACCAGATGTCATCCAAGACCCGTCGCCAGGCCTCTGATCGTGAAATTCTCAAACGTGACGGCGGCCAGGGGGTTTTCTGCGAACTACAGGGGAACCTGTTTTTCGGCACCGCCGACCAGCTTTTCAGCCAACTTGAACCCGATCTCAGGACCAGCCGCTTTCTGTTGCTGGATATGCGCCACGTCCAATCCATCGATTATACCGCTGTTCACCTGTTTGAGCAGATGCATGCCCGGTTAGCCGAGCGGGGTGGTCAGCTTCTTTTCAGCGGCATGCCGTCCGGAGTTCTGGAACAGCGTGATTTCGAGCGTTATCTTGAACAGATGGGTCTGGTTCATGAAGGGAACGGAGTCATGATACGTGAAACTCAGGACAGTGCTCTTGAATGGATGGAGGAGCGTATCCTGGAAACGGCCGGCGTGACTGCCGCCGACCAGGAGGGCTTAATGGAGTTGAAGGACTTCAGGCTGTTCCGGGAGTTCAGCGCAGACGATCTGGCTTCCCTTGCCGGCTGCATCGGCGAATTATCACTCAGGCAGGGGGAAAAGGCATTCTGCTCCGGAGATACGGGAGACGAGCTGTATCTGGTGCGAAGAGGTACTCTGCGGGTATTGCTGCCACTGGAGGGGGGCAAGTATCACCATCTTGCCACCGTCTGTCGAGGGGGTGTGATCGGTGAACTGGCTTTCCTGGATCGCGGCATCCGTTCAGCCGATGTTGATGCCAAGGTGGATACCGATCTGTACGTTCTCTCCCGTTCCCGCTTTAATGAACTGGCCCGGGCGAATGCCGCCATGGGTGTTCAGGTCTTTGCCCGGCTGGCTCTCTCCATCGCCGAGAGCCTGCGCCAGACCGATGCTGAACTGCGCGTCCTGGAGGAACGCTGAACATCAAAAGCAAAAATGGTAATTCACGAACCACAGAGCAACTGAGCAACAGAGAGATCAAGCGGTACCAGTAAAATAAGACACAATGAATAGGTTCGTGATCTTTGATTTTAACATGGATTTTACTTTGGTTTTACTCAGTTGCTCAGTTGCTCTGTGGTTCAATTCTTTTCTCGGCTCAAAGCCCTAATGACTCCGGTTTTTTGCCGGCATCAGGAAAGAACAGCGGGCCGCCGAACTTTTCCACTCCGAAACGGCCGATGGTCTCCTGGGTTTTCTTCGTAATCATGAAATCAGCAAAAGCTTTGCCGCCCTGGGCATTTACTTTGGGCCACTTGGCCGCATTGAGCTCGATCACGTGATAGATATTGAGCAGCTTGCCATCCCCTTCCACCAAAATTTCCAGTCCCAGCCCTTTTTTCAGTGACAGGTACGTAGCGCGGTCCGTCAGAGTATAACCCTTTTTCTCTGCCGCGATATTCAGGGTCTGCCCCATGCCGAGACCGGTCTGCTGATACCACTTCTGACCGTCAGGGTTTATGGCGGCACCCTTCCAGAGTCCCTTTTCCTTGGCATGAGTGCCGGAGTTATCACCGCGTGAAGCGAAAATGGATCCGGCGGCTGCAACACGTTTCAAGGCGTCGGCGGCACTGGCACCCTTTATTTTGGCCGGGTCGGCAGCGGGGCCGACGATGATGAAGTCGTTGTGCATCACCAGTCGGCGGGAACTGCCGAAACCGTCGGCCATGAACTTTTTCTCGGCATCAGGTGAGTGAACCAGCAGTACGTCTGCTTCTCCCTTCTCCCCCATCTTCATGGCCTGGCCGGAGCCGACGGAAATGGTTTTGACACTAAAACCGCTCTCTTTCTCAAATAACGGTACCAGTACATCCAATAAGCCGGAATCCTGAGTGCTGGTTGTCGTGGCCAGGATGATCGTTTTTGACGCAGCCACTGCAACCGTTCCCCAGGCGAGAATTGCGAGTGTGGTCGCTATGGTTGTGATGCCCAGTTTCAAACCGGCCTGTCGTTTCATGTACACACTCCTTTATCCTTTGTTGTGTAGTGAGCGAGGGCTCACATCTTTACTCATCACCGCTCCGGCAATGGTTTTCGACAACTGCCGGAGCGGGTCGATGCACGTTCGATTCCGTTATCAGGCAGTGATTAAAAGTCCATCTGCCATTTTGCGCCGGCATAAAGTGTCTTTGTGCCTTTAACATTACTGTTTTTCTCGTCAAGCTGATTCACATATGCAACTTCAGGTATGACGGTGAAACCTTTGCCAAGACCAACCGGTACGTTGGCATATACCATCATGCGGTTGTCGGTTTTTTTGCCGATAGCGGCGGTGGTAGCAGTAGCGGCAGTTTGAAATGTGTCGTTTGTGTCACTTACATAGCCAATGCCCGTATTTATAGCCAGGGTCGGGGAGACCGTGTACTTGGCCTGGACAAAACCTTCGAGAGTATTTGTATTCTTATTCTGTGCTGCTGTAGTAGCTGTAGCTGCGATGCGAACCATTTTGTTAGTCATGAAACCAGTAGTAGCGGTGCCATTGGCATTTGTAAAGCCCATGTTACCAATGTTCCGGCCATAGCCGAGGTTGAATTTAATCTCGGCAGGACCCATGCCGAGTGTGCCATGGATGTAGCCAAGAACGGAGGTTACTCCATCAGTGACTTGTGCGGTAGTTGCAGTAGAAGCTACATAAAATTCCTGATACTTCTGTCCGACAACTCCAGTTCCGAATTTAAAAGTACCGGCTGCACCTTCATAACCGATATTTGTTTTCGGCATCAGGATTTTTCCGGTAGCAGAGTTAGTCGGCTGAATAAAGGCGATATACAGGCCGTTGTTAAGAGTTACTTTGAGTTGCGGTTGACGGGAATCCCACAATGCTCCATACGATTTATGAGCATTGTCATCGAGGACAACCGAGGCGGAGCCAACGTAATAGTTGTTATTGTCCTGGCCGACGAGAACCTTGCCGAAGTCAAACTTGTAACTACCGTACAGAAGGCGGGTACTGACAGCCGCAGCGCCTAAACCTAATTCAACTTTACCGGACAAATCACCGCTTGAGGCGTTCATGCCAAAAACACTGTTCGACTGCAGATGCTCGTCAATATTGGTGGTGTCTTTAGATGGAGGCATGACACCTGTTGTGGCGTTTGCGGCTAAAGTATTGTCAACCGCGTTATAGAACGTTGCCAGACGGGCTGATCCATAGAAACCGGTTTCTGCCAATGCCGGAAGTGCCAGGGCGGAGAGTGCCCCTGCTGCTGCTACAATTGCTGCTGCTTTTTTGAAGTTCATCTGTTCCCCCTTGTTTTTTGGTGTTGCTGCTGTTTACTACCTACCAAATATTTCATGACAATGGGGTGTCAATTCTGAAAATGTTATGCAACGGTATTCATATTATCAAAAACAGAAAGCCCCTTCTCAAGATAGAAAAGGGGCGCGGACAAACCACAGCTGTGGAATATCAAGCACAAGTTCCCCTTTTCGGCCCAAACAGGCAGGATAGTTCGTTCACGAAGTTGTATTTGCCAGAACAAGGCAAAAACAACTTCTAACTCACTAAAGGAGGGCGGCGCTGTTTCCGGCGACACCCGTAGGTCGTGAACCGTGAGGATTTTTCCCTGGTAGGTCCTGCGACTCGGGTACTGGCAAATTGTGGCGGGACGATAACGGAATCACCATTCCCTGTCAATCGATTATTTAAAACAGTGGTTTTTTGCGGGAATATGTCTTGTCGGATGTATCTGTCAAGCATCTCCATGACGCGCTTCAAGTTCAAGCAATCTTCTTTTTAGATCCACGCCGCCACGGTATCCGATCAGCTTTCCGTCTGCGCCGATGACTCGGTGACAGGGAATTAAGATCGGCAGCGGATTCCTGTTGTTCGCCATACCCACCGCACGGCACGCTTTCGGGTTTCCGGCCGAGATAGCGATCTCCTTGTAGCTGACTGTTTTTCCATAGGGTATAGTACTGAGATTTTTCCAGACCGTCAGCATAAAGGCAGTACCCTTGGGGGCAAGCGGCAGGGAAAACGACTGCAACTTTCCGGCAAGATATGCATCCAACTGCCGGAAGGCCTCTTCGATGACATCGGTTTTTCCTATAGTGACAGTCTTTGGGAGAGTGTCAGTTTCAAAATAAAGATTTGATATGCAGCCATTCACTTCGGCGATGCCGATGCGCCCAATGTTCGTGGTATGAAAATAGAGATTCATGAACGTTCCCTCCAGTGTGCTACCGACTTTACCACACATCGCAATATATTGACAGCACGGGTCATTGACGGTTATTGTTCCCTCCCACATGAAAATCAAACGACTCGAAATATCCGGCTTCAAATCTTTTGCCGACAAGATTGTGCTCGACTTCCAACAGGGGGTAACCGGTGTGGTTGGCCCGAATGGCTGCGGCAAATCCAACATTGTCGATGCTATCCGCTGGTGTATGGGGGAGCAGTCCGCAAAAAATCTGCGCGGCAAAGCCATGGAAGATGTGATTTTTGTCGGCAGCGAGAACCGCAAGCCTCTGGGAATGGCGGAGGTTTCTCTGGTCTTCTCCGTCGAGGATGGGCGTGCGCCGGCGAAGTATCTTGATTTTGCTGAGATCCAGCTCACCCGCCGTCTCTACCGGGATGGCGAGAGTGATTATCTGATAAACAAGACCCCCTGCCGATTACTGGATATAACCGAACTCTTCATGGATACCGGTGTCGGTACCCGCGCGTATTCGATCATCGAGCAGGGGAAGATCGGGCAGATCCTCCACTCGCGACCTGAAGAACGACGCTTTCTGATCGAGGAAGCGGCCGGAGTTACCAAATTCAAGTCACGCAAACTGCTGGCACTCAAAAAAATTGAGGGCACCCGGCAGAATCTGGCCCGTCTGGCGGATGTTCTGGGGGAAATCAGGCGGCAATTGGTATCGCTGCAGCGTCAGGCAAAAAAAGCAGAGAAATTCCGGGAATACCGTGATGAGCTGCGTGATATCGAGATGCTCTTCAGTGCTCGGGAATATCGTGAAACCCGTCGGCAACGGGAGGGGGCGGAGCAGGAACTTGCGGCACTGAGCCTGCGTATCCGTGAGGTTTTTGCCGCTACGGCGCTGGGCGAGTCTCAGGCTGAAGAGGCCCGGATACTGGTGCTGGAAGCGGAAAAACGGTTGACGATTGCACAGGAGGATATTTTCCGGGTCAGGAGTGAATTCAGTACGACCGGGAACGGGATTGAATTTCAGCGCAAGGAATTGGCCAGCCTGGATGTCCGGCGGGCACGGTTGGCGGTCGAAGCGGCTGAACTCGATCAGCGTTTGAAAGAATGCGGAGAACAGCGAGGTCTGCTGGAACTTCGTCGGGATACGGGGGTGGTTGATGTCGCTGGTATGCAGGCGGAACTGGAAAAATATGAAGAAGAACTGACCGGGCACCAGTCGACTGAAGAGGGCCTGAGCCGGGATCTGGAAAGCCGCCGCAGGGAACTCTTTACCGCCCTCGCCGAGGCGGCCCAGTTCAAGAGCCGCCTTGAGATTGCCCAGAAACGTCTGGTCGCGCTGCGGGAACGGTCAGATCGCCATGCCCGGGAAGCAATGCAGCTAACCGGGCGCTCTGAACAGCTGCGTCACCGGGGGGAGCTGCTGGAGAAGGAAATATCTGCCGGTACGCGGGAACAGGAAGCGCTGCAGGTACATGTTTCCTCTCTGCGAGGCCATGAGGACGACCTGAAACGGCGGCTGCCGGAGGTTGAGAAAGTGTGGCAGTCGCGCCGGGACGAGTTGAATCGCTGTTCATCACGTCTTCATTCGCTTAAAGAGCTGGAAGCCCAGTTTGCCGGATTTGGCCAGGGAACCCGGACGCTCATGAAGGATGCTTCCTTTCGCTCTCGTTTCGGCGGTGTGCTGGCAGATGCCATTCAGGCCCCGTCTGAGCTCGAACCGGCGCTTGAAGCGGTTCTGGCAGATCGATTGCAATGTATCCTCTGCACGGATGACCGCGATGCGATTAGTGCGCTGGAGTTTCTTAAAACACATAAGGGTGGTCGGGCCGGAATTGCCCTTCCTCTTGCGCTTCCGGCAGGTATCCTTTCGGCCGTTGCGGGCGTTACACCTTTGATGGATCAGGTGCAGACAGACGGTCCGTTTGCCGGATTGATACGGAACCTGCTCTCCACCGTTATGCTGGTTGATGACATCTCCACTGCGCTCAGGTATGCCCGCCTGTTTCCTGCTTTGATGTTTGTTACCCGTGACGGCGACATGGCCGCACAGGGGGGAATCATCAGCGGCGGTTCCGGAGAACCGGCAGGGAACGGGCTGATCCACAAAAAGCGTGAAATACGGGAACTGGAGCAGATCGTGGCACGACTGGAAGAGGAAACCGCGGCGCTTGGCAAACAGCGCGACGACCTGCGGCGACAGAGCCATGAAGTTGCCGAAGGACTTAAGATCAGCGGCGTGCAACTGCACCAGTCGGAGTTGAAACTGGCCGGGCTGCTCAAGGATCGCCTGCAAATTGTTGATGAAAGTGCACGCATTGCCGAGCGGTTGGAGGTGCAGTCACTGGAAACCGCCACTATTACTGAAGAGCAGGCTGCTCTGGAGGCTGAGCTGAAATTGGCCGGGGAACAGATGACCCGGACAGGTGATGCTTCAAAGGGTCTGGAGCAGGAAACTAGCCGCTTGAAAGGGGAGCTTGACCTTCGTCGTGGCCAACTGGCAGTTGCCCGTGAAAAGGTGACCGCTATCAAGGTACAGATGGCGACTGTCAAGGAACAGCATGATGCCGGTCTGCGGTCATTGTCCGACCTGGAGCAGCGTACGGAAGAGATTGTGCGGCGTATGAATGCCGATCGAGAGGAGCTTGCATCCGCTGAAACCGCCAGAGTCCAGCTGTTGTCTGATATGAGTGGAGCATCGGCGCGGCTGGAGGGCCTTGTCCGGGAACAGACCGAATCCGAGGGCCGCTTGACCGCACTGCGCGGTTGTTTTGAGGAGGCGGGAGCGGCTTTGAATCTGGTAGAACTGCAGCTCAAAAAGAGCCGCGAAGAGAGTGACAGTGTCAGGCAGTTGCAGGCGGAGCTCAACCTCCGTTTTTCGACTCTGACTATGCAGGCGGGACATCTGGAGCAGGTTCTGCAGGAGCGGAGCCGTATCACCATGCCGGAGGCGCTGGCAAAGCTTGAGTCTGCCGAATGTGACGAAGCGGCCGGACGGCTGCGGCAGGTTGAACTTCAACGGCTGCTTGATGAAATGGGTGAGGTCAATCTGATGGCAATTGAGGAGTGTACCGGGATGGAAGAACGGTTCAACTTCCTGACGAGTCAGAAGGATGATCTGGAAGAATCACTGCGAGGCCTGCAGCAGGCAATTCAACGGATCAATCGCACTACCCGGCAGCGGTTTCTGGAAACCTATAACCTTATCAATGCCAAATTTCAGGAGGTTTTTCCGCGTTTGTTCTGCGGAGGCCATGCTGAATTGCGGCTGACGGATGAAGAGGATCTGCTGGAAACCGGTATCGAAATAATTGTGCAGCCACCTGGCAAGAAACTGCAGAATGTGACGCTGCTCTCCGGCGGTGAAAAAGCGCTGACTGCCGTTGCGCTGATTTTCTCGATTTTCCTGATCAAGCCGACGCCGTTCTGTCTTCTCGATGAGGTTGATGCGCCGCTTGATGACGCCAACATCGGTCGCTTCAACGAAATGGTCAGGGAAATGAGTGCCATTTCGCAGTTTATTATCATCACGCATAACAAAGCGACCATGCAGGTTGCCGACACTCTCTACGGCATCACCATGGAAGAGCCCGGAGTGTCGCGGGTCGTTTCAGTGCGGTTGCATTGACGTACGTTTTTAGTGTATCAGAAAGAGGTGTGTTTTTTGGGGGTCAGTCATGTCGTTTGAAGTAATACTGCAAAATTTAGTGGATCATGTGCCTCAAGCGGTGGGTGCCATCCTGGTGGACTGGGAAGGGGAGGCGGTCATGGAGCACTGTCATTGTGATCCCTATGATATCCGCTTCATTGCTGCTCACAAGGGTATTATACTGGTGCGCCTCAAGGAGATGCAGAGCAGTGCAGATATTGGAGAGGTCGAGGACGTTGTTGTTACTTCCAGCAAAGGTCATCTGATCATCGGATGTATAGATAAGGATTATTCACTCGTTATGAATGTCGACCGAAGCTGTCCGGTGGCTTTGGCTCTGTACCATTTCCGTCGGGCAATCTCGGAATTGAAAAGGGAGATTTGATGGAACCGGAGGAGAAAAAGGGTTTTTTCCGAGGCCTGATTGAAAAGATTTCCGGGATGGAATCTGCTGAGTCAACTTCAGTGCCAGCTGAAACATCCGTTCAGGGTCTGAAAGCTGCGCCGGATGATTTGTCGGAGAAGCCCGGTCTTTTTGAACGGCTGAAGTCCGGTTTGAAGAAGACAGCAGATGGTCTGGTCGGGCGTATCGATTCTCTGGTGCTGGGAAAAAAGACGATAGATGCTGATACGCTGGAAGAGCTCGAAGAAATTCTGATCACATCGGATATTGGCGTAAAGACAACGGTGGAATTGGTCCGCACTCTGGAGCAGCGTCTGGGTCGCAACGAGTTAAAAGATGGTGAGGCGTTGCGGGCGGCACTGAAGGATGAGATTCTGGCCCGGTTAACCGAGCATCACTGCCCGCTCGACATCGCCCGCCAAAAGCCGTTTGTACTGCTCGTAATCGGCGTCAACGGCGTCGGCAAGACCACGACCATCGGCAAGCTGGCGTCACGCTATTCTGCCTCCGGCAGCAAAGTGCTGCTGGCCGCTGCCGATACATTCCGTGCCGCTGCCGCCGAGCAATTGATCGTTTGGGGGGGGCGTTCCGGGGTGGAGGTCATTCGCCACAAGGAAGGAGCCGACCCGTCAGCGGTGGTTTTCGATGCCTGCAAAGCTGCGGTCGCCCGTGATGTTGATGTTCTGATCATTGATACTGCCGGTCGTCTGCATACCAAGGTCAACCTGATGGAGGAGATGAAAAAAATCCGTCGCGTTATCGACCGGGAAATCCCTGGCGCACCTCATGAAACCTTGCTAGTGCTGGATGCCGCAACCGGTCAGAATGCAATTTCCCAGGTGCGGATTTTTAAGGAAACCGCCGGTGTCACCGGGCTGGTCTTAACCAAACTGGATGGTACCGCCAAGGGGGGGATTGTGGTTGCGGTCAGTCACGAATTTGCCCTCCCGGTTCGTTATATCGGCGTTGGAGAAGCAATTGAAGATCTGCGCGACTTTGATCCTCAGGAGTTCACGAATGCCCTTTTCCAGGGATGAAAATGCAGGCAGCCGAAAGGGGAAAGCTGCCGCGGAACTCTGCGATTTCAATCAATTAGGGCTTGACTTTGTGTGTATCCCTTCGTATAGTGACCTACCTCGAAAGGAAACAGAACCCGTGAATCCTGAACTCATAGAAGTACTTGAAAAAAAAATCGGTGACATCGTCGAAAAGTATAGCGCTCTGAAAGAGGAAAACGCCCGTTTGGCTGCAGAAATTAAGCGGTTCTCAGATGATCGTGAGGGAATAAAGTCCCGTGTAGATGCCATACTTGGCAAGCTGGACGGGATTTAACACATGGCCGTGGTCATTGTATGAAAAAAAGCCATGCAGTGACAGTTCTTGGTCGTGAACTTTCGGTCCGGAGTTCAGCTTCCGAAGAGAAAGTAGCGGCGGTTGAAACTTTTGTAAATGGCAAGCTTCAGGAGATCGGCAGCGCTCTTAAAAATGGTGATGCACAACTGGTGCTGACGCTGGCACTGCTGAATGCCTCAGAAGAATTGCTTGAGCTTCGCTCCCGTCAGAATCAGGATGCTGATGTCGAAAACAGAATTGGTGCTATGATCGTTACGTTGGAATCGATCTGAATTTACATGGTCTCTCAGGGAGACTTGATCATATATTCGCATAATTGTACTTCCGTTCGGGCTCGTCACACGCTGATATTTAACCGTCTGATTGAAATAATGTGTCGCCCGTTGAATATATCCTCACTGAAAGGAAAAACTGCTTCCGGGTAGCAATAACAAAAACAGTTCTCTATTACCCCGGCACTCAAGCATTTTTCCCCTTTCAACCTCCCTGAACGACCTTCCCGAAACTTCCCGGGGCCATTCCGTACGTGCAGTAGAGAAAGTTTTTAATTATGCCCAAGACGTCGCTCCGTTCGCAGTTGCTGGCACAGCGCCGTGTGCTCGACCATGATGTGTGGCGCGCGTCCAGCCTTGCAGCGCAGCTCAATCTGCTCTCGCTTGACGAATATGCTCAGGCTGAATGCATAGCGCTGTATGCAGCGACTCATAACGAAATCGATACAGGATTGATCCTGGCGGCTGCTTTTCAAACCGGGAAACGGGTTCTGTATCCGGCTGTGTGCGGTCATCAGATGGTCTTTCGCCCTGTTGAGAGGATTGAAGCGCTTCAGAAGGGAACGTTTGGAATTCTGGAACCATGTCCTACCGGGGTGGATCATCAAGCAGACGAAGCCGATCTGATTCTCGTACCTGGAGTGGCTTTTGATCTGACAGGACATCGGATCGGCTACGGTAAAGGATTTTATGACCGTTTTCTCCGTCATCCGGACAGCACGGCACATCTGGTTGGTCTGTGCCATGATTTTCAATTGACAGAAGTTCCAATCAGGGCCGATGTACACGATATTCCAATGGAAATAGTTGTTACAGATACACGAATAATCCGCATCCCGATAGAGAAGTAACCGGGGTTCGCCACGCGGCCCGGATTTTATATAGAAGGAGGTTCAACATGGATGCAAGTAACGTAATTATGGTTGTTATTACTCTGGTTGTCGCCGCCGGAGCCTATTTTGCCGGTAACAAGCTCAACAAAAAAGATTCGGGATCAATTCTGAAACAGGCCGAAGAGCTTGCCAGCAAGGTGCTCGACGATGCCCGTCGTGAAGCGGATACCATCACCAAAGAGTCGCAGCTTAAAGCCAAGGATGCTGCTATCCAGGCCAAGGAAGACCACGATCGTCATACGAGCGAAAAAAACAAGGATCTTTTGGCTCTCGAGAAAAGGCTGACGCAAAAAGAAGAAAATCTTGATAAAAAAGCGGGTTTGATCGATCAGAAAGAGATGGACGTTCTTAAAAAAGAGCAGACCGTGTCGCAAAAAGAGCAATCTCTCGACCAACGGGATACAGAGCTGAAAAAAGCGGTAGATGTTCAAAATGCCAAACTGGAGCAGATTTCCGGCATGTCGGCTGCTGAAGCCAAAAAAGAGTTGATGAACGTAATGGAAACAGAGGCCAAGCATGATGCCGCCAAAATAATCCGGGCTATCGAAGATGAGGCCCGGGAAAATGGTGACAAAAAAGCGAAGGAAATCATGGCGCTTGCCATTCAGCGCTATGCCGGTGAATATGTCGCCGAGCGTACCGTCTCTGTTGTACCGTTGCCGTCTGATGAGATGAAGGGGCGCATAATTGGCCGTGAGGGGCGAAACATTCGTGCTCTTGAAGCTGCCACCGGTATCGACCTGATCATTGACGATACCCCTGAAGCGGTAATCCTGTCCGGCTTTAATCCGGTTCGTCGTGAAATAGCGCGTTTATCGTTGGAAAAACTATTGGCTGATGGCCGCATCCATCCCGGCCGGATTGAAGAGGTTGTGGCAAAATCAACTGAAGAAGTGGAACATTTAATTAAAGAGGCCGGCGAACAGGCGGCATTTGACCTGGGAGTTCACGGCATTCACCCGGAAATTCTTAAATTGATCGGCCGGCTCAAATATCGTACTTCCTATACCCAGAACGTCTATCTCCACTCACTTGAAGTTGCGTTCCTGTGCGGTATTATGGCCGCAGAACTGGGTATCAACGTCAAACAGGCCAAACGTGCCGGCCTGCTGCATGATCTGGGCAAAGCGGTCGACCATGAAGTTGAAGGCTCTCACGCGGTAATTGGCGCGGAGTTGGCTCGTAAATACGGGGAATCTCCCAATATTGTACATGCTATAATGGCTCATCACGAAGATGAAAAACCGAATTCCATTCTGGCTATTCTGGTTCAGGCCGCCGATGCACTTTCCGGCGCCCGTCCCGGTGCCCGTCGCGAGATGATGGAAACGTACGTAAAGCGCCTGGGTGATCTGGAGCGAATCGCAACGTCGTTCAACGGCGTTCAGTCTTCATTTGCTATTCAGGCAGGTCGAGAAATTCGCGTCATGGTTTCCAGCGAGCACGTCAGTGATGATCAGTCAGTGGTCATGGCCCGTGATATTGCCAAGAAAATTGAAGCTGAAATGACCTATCCCGGTCAGATCAAGGTCAACGTTATACGCGAAACACGTTCGGTCGAATATGCCCGTTAAAATTCTGTTTGTGGGTGATATTGTCGGTAAACCGGGCCGTCAGGCGCTGTCGCGAGAGCTGCATCGACTGGTGGACCGGTATACAATTGATATTGTCATCGCAAATGGCGAAAATGCCGCCGGCGGTTTCGGATTAACGGTTGAGGTCGCCAAGGAGCTGTTCGGCCACGGTATTCATCTGCTGACGGGTGGCAACCACATCTGGGACAAAAAAGAGCAGGTGCCGCTGATTTTTACTGATCAACGTATAATTCGTCCTGCCAACTACCCTGCCGGTGCGCCCGGGGTCGGAAGTACGATCCTGACCACCCCTGGCGGGATCAAGGTTGGTGTTCTCAATCTTGAAGGGCGGGTTTTTATGAAAACCCTTGAGTGCCCTTTTCTGGTTGCTGATCGTGAAATTAAACGACTTAAACAGGAAACTCCGATTCTTTTTGTCGATTTTCATGCCGAAGCTACATCAGAAAAATCGGCATTAGGGTGGTATCTTGATGGTCAGATCAGTGCTCTTGTCGGTACTCATACCCACGTACAGACTGCTGACGAACGGATTCTTCCGCAGGGAACGGCCTTTTTGACTGATGCCGGCATGACCGGCAGTTTCGACTCGGTTATCGGCATGGGAAAGGAAGAAACGATTCACCGTTTTCTGACCCAGCTCCCGGCAAAGTTTGAAGTGGCCAAGAAGGACATCCGCCTGAATGCGGTTGTGATCGGTGTTGATGAACTGAGCGGCAAGGCGGTAAGTATCGAACGTATCAATATAAGCTGTTAAATCAAAGTCCACCACGGCCAAAAGTAGGCGCTTCTAAGCGAGGCACTGAGACACGGAGTAAATTCAAAAGCTTAAAATCTTTTCTGATGTCAAAAAATAAAAGATTTTCCGGTTTTCTCTGTGTCTCTGTGCCTCCGTGGTGAGATGTTTTTGAGGTTTTAATTATGAATATGTCCGTAGCGGAACAGATGGCCGTCATCAAGCGCGGCGCAGTAGAAGTACTGATTGAAAAGGAACTGGAAGAGAAGCTGGCAAAGTCGCTCTCGACCGGAATTCCGTTGATAATCAAAGCCGGTTTCGATCCGACCGCCCCCGACCTGCATCTGGGACACACCGTGCTGATCCAGAAACTGCGTCATTTTCAACTGCTGGGTCATGAGGTCAATTTTTTGATCGGTGATTTTACCGGCATGATAGGCGACCCGACCGGTAAATCCGAGACCCGCAAGGTGCTGACCCGCGAGGATGTGCTGAGTAACGCGGAGACTTACAAAGAGCAGGTTTTCAAGATACTTGATCCGGAAAAGACCAAGGTTGTCTTCAATTCTACCTGGTTGAACGAACTGGGTTCGGCTGGCATGATCGCCCTGGCCTCCAAGTGCACTATGGCCCGTATGCTGGAACGGGATGACTTTCACAAGCGTTTTACCAATCAGCAGCCGATTGCCATTCATGAGTTTCTCTATCCGCTGGTCCAGGGGTATGATTCCGTCGCTATGAAGGCCGATGTCGAACTGGGCGGCACCGACCAGAAGTTCAACCTTTTGATGGGACGCGAACTGCAGAGGGAGTGGGGGCAGTCTCCCCAGTGCATCGTGACCATGCCGCTTCTGGAAGGGCTGGACGGCGTCAACAAGATGTCGAAATCGCTTGGTAACTACATCGGCGTGAGCGATCCGGCCGACGAAATTTTCGGCAAAATCATGTCGATTTCCGATGAACTGATGCTGCGCTATTACGAACTTCTTTCCGATATGTCTCTGGCAGAAATAGAGGCACTGAAGCGTGAATTGAAGGACCATTCGCTCCATCCGATGGCTGCCAAGAAACGGTTGGGGCGAGAGATGGTTTCACGCTTTCACGGTGCCGGTGCCGGGGAGATTGCAGAAGATAATTTTGTTAAACGCTTCAAGGAGAACGAGATTCCTGAGGAGATGCCACAGGTTTGCTACACTATGACCGACGGTGTCGTATTGTTGGCGAGGGCCATGACCGAAGCCGGACTGACCAAGTCAAACGGCGAAGGGCGACGGGCCATCGACGGTGGCGGGGTCAAGTTGAACGGCGAAAAAGTCAGTGACACCAATCTGGAGCTGACTGCTATCGGCGAGTACATCGTCCAGATCGGGCGGCGCAGGTTTGCGAGGATCGTGGTTTCGTAAAACCAGACTTACAATCCATGCATGCAATTTTAGGGCGACTCCCAAATAGAGGTCGCCCTATTTTGTGCCTAAAAAACACAGTAATAGCGTTTTTGCAATTTATAATTGACAAATTAAACTTGCAATGATATAATAAATACAGTAATTGAATTACTCACAAGGAAAATGTATGAAAGTTGTTTTAAGAGATATCGCATCGGTGCAATCGGGATACTCATTCCGTTCCCGACTGGAGTCAATGGATTCCGGCACAGTTGCAGTTATTCAGATGAAAGATCTGGCCAGCGACAATAAGGTCAACTGTGACGAGTTGGTCAGGCTTGATATGGAAATTCCCAAGGAACACCATCTCGTAAGGTCAGGAGATTTGATATTCCGTTCTCGTGGCTTGACCAGCAATTCTGCTCTGCTTGTGGATGACCCAGGTGATGCGATCCTCGCGGCACCCCTGCTGCGGATACGGATAACGAACGATTGCATCATGCCCGCATATTTGAACTGGTTTATCAGTCAGAGACCGGCTCAGGTATACCTTGCAAGTTGCTCTGAAGGGACATCGCTCAAGATGATCAGTAAACTGTCTTTGGAAAACCTCGAAGTAGTTGTGCCGTCACTGCAACAACAGCGGATGATAGTAGAATTGGCCTCCTTGGCAGAAAAGGAACAGCGAATCACGAAGCTAATTGCTGAAAAGCGCATCCAATATATTACATTGAAATTATTACAGATAGCGGAAGGAGAATAAAAATGAGCCAGATCGATCAAAAAGACATCAATAACGCCGCATGGGCAGCCTGTGACACGTTCCGTGGTGTCGTTGACCCGGCACAATACAAAGATTACATCCTGACCATGCTGTTTGTGAAATACATCTCGGATGTCTGGAAGAGCCACTATGAGGAATATCGTCAGCAATACGGTGATGACGATGCCCGTATCAGGCGCAGACTGGAGCGGGAGCGGTTTGTGCTCCCCTTTGCGGAGCTGAAGAATCATGAGACCGGTAAGGTGGAAGATCACTTTCTGGCGGACTATTACAGCCTGTATGAGCGACGTAGTGCGGCCAACATCGGCGAGCTGATCAATATCGTGCTTGATGCCATTGAAGAGGCCAACAAGGCGAAGCTGGAAAGCGTATTCCGCAATATCGACTTCAACAGCGAGGGTAATCTCGGCAAGACCAAAGACCGCAACCGCCGCCTGAAAACGTTGCTGGAAGACTTTAACAAGCCGCTGCTGGATATGAGTCCCGGCAAGGTTTCTGAGGATGTCATCGGTAACACCTACATCTACCTGATCGAACGCTTTGCCTCCGACTCCGGGAAAAAGGCCGGAGAGTTCTATACTCCGCATAAAATTTCGACGCTGGTAGCCAAGCTTGGAAGACCCAAGCCAGGAGACCGTATTTGCGACCCAACCTCCGGTTCCGGAGGACTGTTGATCGAAGCAGCACGGGAGGTCAATGACCGCAACTTCGCCCTGTTCGGCATGGAATCCAACGGCAGCACCTGGGCGCTGGCCCGGATGAATATGTTTCTGCATGGCTTTGACAGTGCGCGCATTGAATGGTGCGACACGCTCAACAGTCCGGCGCTGGTAGAGAATGACCGCTTGATGAAGTTCAATGTTGTGGTTGCCAATCCGCCATTTTCTCTCGACAAGTGGGGTGCCGAAGAAGCTGAAAGTGACCGCTATAACCGTTTCTGGCGCGGCGTGCCTCCCAAATCAAAGGCAGACTGGGCTTTTATCAGTCACATGGTGGAATCGGCTCTGGAAAAGGAGGGGCGAGTCTCAGTGGTAGTGCCTCACGGAGTGCTGTTCCGTGGCGCTGCCGAAGGTCGCATCCGTCAGAAGATGATCGAGGAAAATCTGCTTGATGCCGTTATCGGTCTGCCGGGCAATCTCTTTACGACCACCTCGATTCCGGTGGCGATTCTGGTCTTTGATCGGAGCCGTGAAAAAGGGGGTGCCAATCAGGATCGCAAGGATGTGCTCTTTGTTGATGCCAGCCGCGACTACCTGTCGGGGAAAAATCAGAACTCTCTTTCCGACGAGCATATTCAGAAGATTGTCGATACCGTCGCTGCCCGGCAGGACATAGAAAAATACGCCCACGTCGCCGCTTTCGAAGAGATCAGGGACAATGATTTCAACCTCAACATTCCGCGTTATGTGGACACCTTTGAGGAGGAGGTTGAGATTGATATTGATGCCGTGCAGGTGGAAATTGAGCAGCTGGAAAAGGAGTTGGTTGCAGTGCGGGTGCGGATGGCGGAGATGTTGAAGGGGATTGAAAGGTAGTTGCTTTTGGACTGAGGGCAACTATTAAGTAATCCTTGATAGTTCGGTGAACCATTTTCGTGACGTCACGCAAATGGTTTGGAATAAGTTACAAGGCAGTTTTGATCATTTTCGTGACGCCACGGAAATGATCAAGAACAGGATACAACCAATTTGTTGATGGCAACAAAATGGTCTTAACGGAGGAACATCATGCGCGGAAAAGAAATCGAAAAGGCTCATCACGAAACATTCGAGAAACTCAAGAAGATCAATGAGTACGGACAGGAATACTGGATGGCCAGACAGCTATCCAAGACTCTGGAGTATGCCGAATTCAGGAACTTTCTTCCGGTCATCGAGAAAGCCCGGAAAGCCTGTGAAAATAGCGGTCAGCAAGTTGCTGACCATTTCGTGGAGATGCACGAGATGGTCTCCATTGGCTCAGGTGCTGAAAGGGAAATGCCTTCCTTTGCGCTCTCCCGTTATGCCTGTTACCTCCTCGTACAGAATGCTGATCCTACCAAGTCTGTTATCGCCAACGGTCAGACCTACTTTGCACTTCAGACACGACGGCAGGAACTGGCTGACGACGAGGCGTTCCAACAACTGAAAGAAGATGAAAAACGTCTGTTTCTGCGCAACGAACTGAAAGAGCACAACAAGCAACTGGTTGAAGCGGCACAACTGGCTGGTGTTGAGACCACTATCGATTTTGCGGTGTTTCAGAACCATGGTTACAAGGGGCTGTATGGCGGCCTGGATGCAAAAGGGATTCACGGACGTAAGGGCTTAAAAAAGAGCCAGAAGATCCTCGACCACATGGGAAGTACCGAGCTGGCTGCCAACCTCTTCCGAGCCACACAGGCCGAAGAGAAGCTGCGCCGGGACGAGGTCAAAGGAAAAGACAAGGCCAATCAGACACATTTCGAGGTAGGGGCGAAAGTTCGCCAGACGATCAAGGAGTTGGGTGGCACCATGCCGGAAGAGCTGCCTGTTCCGGAGAAGAGTGTCAAGAAGTTGGAGCGGAAGCAGAAGATGGTGGAGGGTGGGGAATGAAGAAAAACTGGCAGACTGTGGAGCTTCAGGATATTGCTGTAGTTGAGCGCGGAAAATTTTCTGTAAGGCCAAGAAACGACCCCAAATATTTTGGTGGTGAAATTCCGTTTTTGCAAACTGGTGACGTAGCAGGCGCATCAGGTGCCACAATCTCTACATATTCTCAAACATTAAATAATGAAGGGCTAAAGGTCAGCAAGTACTTTCCTGCTGGAACATTATTAATTACTATCGCTGCAAACATCGGTGATGTCGCAGAAGTTGGTTTCGGATTTGCTTGTACAGATAGCCTAGTGGCCGTTCAGCCTAAGGAAGGTATTAATAAAAACTGGCTCAAGTTTTTTCTTCAAACGCAGAAAAGTTATTTTGAATCGCGAGCGACACAAAATGCTCAAGCAAATATAAACCTTCAGACGATAAGACCACTCCTTATAGAACTCCCTCCAAAGAACGAACAAGACTCAATAGACGCCCTACTTTCTACTTGGGCTCTTGCCATCGAAAAAACCGAACGGTTGATTGAGACCAAAGTGAAGCATTTAAATGCAATTAAACATGACCTCCTTGCAGGAAACATGCGCATCAAGGGCTTTGAAAAAAAATGGCAAAAATACCGACTTTCTGAAGTGCTGATTGAGCATGGCGAGCAAAGTTCCGGTCAAGAAGAAGTATATTCCGTATCAGTGCACAAAGGCTTGATTAACCAAGTTGAACATCTTGGTCGTGTATATGCTGCCAAAGACACCTCAAACTATAATGTGGTGAAACCAAGGGATGTCGTTTATACGAAAAGTCCAACCGGAGAGTTTCCCTACGGGATTGTCAAGCAGAGTCGAGTTGACTCCTCCGTAATAGTATCACCCTTGTATGGCGTATTCACTCCCAGAAGCCAACAGCTTGGAACGTTCCTGAATTTTTATTTTGAATCTCCTGTTAGGACTCGAAATTACTTGTGGCCAATCATTCAAAAAGGCGCAAAGAACACGATCAACATTACAAACTCTACGTTTCTCTCAAACAGCCTTTATTTGCCTAGCTGTGATGAAGAAACAGAGGCTATTGCCGCAATCCTCACCATCGCCAGACAGGAAATCGACCTGCTGAAAAAGCAGGCCGAAGCCTACCGCAGACAGAAGCGTGGGTTGATGCAAAGGCTGTTGACCGGGGAGTGGCGGGTGCGGGTGGAGTAAGGGTTTGGTCAGGTTTGTTTTGGACTTGGTGGACTTTGTGGACATTGTGGACGAGGTGGACTGATTATTTTGTGGGGGTTGTTATGGGTGATGGGGAGGGGTTGATTCCTAAGCATGGCGGGTATCGTAATTTGAAAAGCTTTCAGATTGCCCAGCTTGTTTTTGATGTGACGGTGCGCTTTTGTGAGCGCTACATCGACCGCTTCAGCCGCACCCGCGACCAGATGGTGCAGGCAGCGCGCAGCGGCGTGCAGAACATTGCCGAAGGAAGCCAGGCTTCCGGCACCTCCAAAAAGACCGAACTGAAACTTACCAATGTGGCCCGCGCCAGCCTGGAAGAGTTGAAACTGGATTATGAAGACTTTCTGCGGCAGCGGGGACTGCCGCTCTGGGAGCGGGAAGACCCGCGCCGCAAGTGGCTGGTTGCGCGGCGGTGCGCTAGTGCGGATGAGGTTGCGGCTTGGTGCAAGGAAATCGGTGGACAGCATGGACTTGATGGACAGTCCACACAGTCCACGTCGTCCATGATGTCCATGATGTCCACAGCGTCCACAAAACCAACCCAACCAACCCCACCGTCCTACCCCGAAATCGCCGCTAACGCGGCTCTCACCCTGCTCGCAGTCGCCTGCTCCCTGCTCGACCGCCAGCTGGCCGCCCAAGCGGCGGCTTTTGAAAAAGAAGGGGGCTTCACCGAACGCCTCTACCGCACCCGCAGTCAGGCCAGGAGAAAACCATGAGCGGCTTTCGCTTCAACGAAAAATACCTCTCCCAGATCCCCGCCCTGCAACTCCTGATCAATCTGGGCTACGAATACCTCCCTCCTGAACAGGTCATGAAACAGCGCCAGGGTAAAACCGGCAATGTCCTGCTGGAAGGCATCCTGCGCGAGCAGTTGAAACGCCTCAACCGCATCAACTACAAAGGGCGCGAATTCCTGTTCAGCGAAGAGAACATACAGTCCGCCATCCAGAAACTGAAGAACGTCAAGTACGATGGTCTGCTCAAGACCAACGAGGCGATCTACGACCTGATTACCCTGGGAAGTGCTCTGGAACAGACCGTCGAAGGCGATTCCAAGAGCTTCAACCTGAATTACATCAACTGGCGTGAATGGGAGCGGAATGTCTTTCATGTGACTGCTGAATTCAGCGTTGACCGATCCCGCAGCACGGAGACAGCCCGGCCGGATATCGTTCTGTTCGTCAATGGCATCCCGCTGGCGGTGATCGAGTGCAAGTCACCCAATGTGGAGGTGGAGCAGGCAATCTCCCAGTGCATCCGTAATCAGAATGACGAGTATATTCCCCGGCTGTTTGTCTATAGCCAACTGGTCCTGGCGGTTAATAAGAACGCCGCTCAGTATGCAACTGCAGGAACTCCGGCCAAATTCTGGGGCATCTGGAAAGAGCTGCGTGACAAGGATACCGATGTTTCCCGCTCGGTTAATACCGCTCTTGCGATGGATAAAAAAAACCTCCTCTTTAGTGGCGAATTTGCTGTTGCCCGGTCATTCTTCGACGCTCATGAAGCAGAGGGGGAGCGCCTGGTGACCGAGCAGGACAAGGTTCTCTACAGCCTGTGCCGTCCGGAACGCTTGTTGGAGCTGGCTTTCAAGTTCACGCTGTTCGATGGCGGCATCAAGAAAATAGCCCGCTATCAACAGTATTTTGTCGTCAAGTCAACCTTGGAGCAGATTCAGCAGTTGGATAGTGAAGGGCGGCGCAGAGGCGGTATCATCTGGCACACGCAAGGATCGGGCAAATCATTGACCATGGTTATGCTGGGGAGAAATCTGGCACTTGATCCCTGCGTCACTAATCCGCGTATTGTGCTGGTGACCGACCGTGACGACCTGGATAAACAGCTCGGCAATACCTTTGCCGCCTGCGGCCTTGACCCGAACAGGGCGACCTCGGGACGACACCTCATGGAGCTGGTTGCGGAGCATAAGGCCAGCATCGTGACCACGCTGATTCACAAATTCGATAAGGCATTGAACATCAGGAAATTTCAGGATGATTCTCCTGACATCTTCATGCTGATTGATGAAAGCCACCGTACCAACTTCGGCGGCTTTTCTGCGCGGATGCGGCAGATGTTTCCCAATGCCTGCTATATCGGCTTTACCGGTACGCCGCTACTGAAAAAAGAGAAGAACAACTTCGTCAAGTTCGGTGGCCTGATCGAACCGCACTATTCGATTAATCAAGCGGTAGAGGACGGTGCGGTCGTCCCGCTGCTCTATGAAGGACGCTATGTGGAGATGGAGCAGAATAAGGTCGCCATCGATCTCTGGTTCGAGCGTCATACGCAGGGGCTGACTAAAGAACAAAAGGCTGACCTGAAACGAAAATATGCCAGGGCATCGATGCTGAACAAGGCTGATCAGGTCGTTTACATGCGGGCTTTTGACATCAGCGAGCATTTCCGGGCCAATTGGCAGGGGACCGGTTTCAAGGCTCAACTGGTTGCCCCGAGCAAGGCCGTAGCCCTGAAGTATCAGGAGCATCTTGAGAACATCGGCTTCATTTCTTCCGAGGTAGTCATCTCGGCGCCGGACAGCCGCGAAGGGTATGAGGAAACTGACGATGAGCCGACGGACGAGGTGGTCAAGTTCTGGCTGAAGATGATGAAACGCTACGGCAGCGAAGAGGAGTATACCAAGCAGATTATCAACCAGTTCAAGTTTGGTTCGGAACCGGAAATCCTGATTGTGGTGAGCAAGCTGCTGACCGGTTTTGACGCCCCGCGCAACCGGGTTATCTACATCTGTAAGGAATTGAAAGAGCATACGCTGTTGCAGGCGATTGCCCGCGTCAACCGGCTGTCGGAAGACAAGGATGAAGGCTTTGTTGTTGATTATGTGGGGCTGTTGGGTGAACTGGATAAAGCCTTGACCATGTACAGTGCTTTTGAAGGGTATGATGAAGACGATCTAAAAGGCACGCTGACGTCCATAAATGCTGAAGTTGAAAAGCTTCCCCAGCGATACTCCGACCTGTGGGATATCTTCAAAGAGGTCAAGAATAGTTACGACGAAGAAGCCTACGAGGTTCTGCTGTCTGATGATGCATATCGGGAGAGTTTCTATCAGCGTTTGGCCGAATACAGTAAAACCCTGGGGATTGCTCTTTCGTCTGAAGAGTTTATCGTGAACATCGATGAGGCAAAGCTTTACCGTTACAAGGCAGACCTGAAACGTTTCCACAACCTGAAAGCTGCCGTTAAGCTCCGCTATGCTGAAGCCATTGATTATCGGGATTACGAACCGAAGATCAAGAAGCTGCTTGATACCCATATTCAAGCGAATGAAGTCATCCAGTTGAATGAACCGGTCAATATCTTTGACGACAAGATGTTCAATGTGGTCAAGGAAGAACAGGGCGTTTACGGCAAGACAACTGCGGCAAAGGCGGATGCCATTGCCCATGCGACTAAGAAGGTTATTACCGAAAAGATGGCGGAAGATCCGGCTTTTTACGAGAAATTCTCTGCACTGATTCAACAGGCTATTGAGGATTTTCGGGCCAAGCGAATTTCTGATCTTGAATATCTGAACCGAACAGTGGAGTACCGTACCAAGGTAGTCACTCGCCAACATGACGACATCCCTGCCAGCCTGAAAGGCAATGAAGAGGCAATGGCATACTTTGGGGTGCTGAAGCCGTTTCTGGCGGAGCTCGATCTTTCGCAGGAAGCGTGCGAAACCATTTCCGCCGAAATAGCTCTGGCGATTCAAGCCATACTTGATCATCACTGGAAGGTGCAATTCTGGGATGATGACGATGCCCGGAAGCAAGTGATTAATGACATCGACGATTATCTATTCGATGAGATAAAAGGCGCCAAGGGAATTGAAATAAGCCTGGAGCAGATGGATGTGCTGATTGAAAAGGCACTGAACGTCTCCAGGAACCGGAGAAAGTAGGCTATGGCACTCTGTACGGTCACCTATGGCAAAGAGAACATCAGCTTCAACGTGCTCCGTGGTGCCAGAAAAACTCTGGCTATCGAGGTGTACCCTGACAGCAGCGTTGTGGTTAAGTCACCGACCGAAACCGGGCTTGATGAGATACAAAAAATAGTCAGCAAACGTGCCCGGTGGATCTTGAAACAGCAGCAGTATTTTCGGCAGTTTGACCCGCGAACACCGGGGCGGCAGTTTGTTGGCGGCGAAACGCACCTCTACTTAGGCAAGCAGTTCCGCCTGAAAATCAGCGAGGGTGTCCGGGATTCGGTTAAACTGTTGAGAGGATATTTTCTGGTGGAGACAAAGCACCTTTCATCTCCGGATCACATCAAATTGCTTTTGAACGCATGGTATGTGGAAAAGGCGGCGGCTACATTTTGCAGCAGCTTTGCTCGGTGTTGGCCGTACTTTGAACAACGTGGGTTAACAAAGCCGCTCATCCGAACCAGACGAATGAGGACGCGCTGGGGGAGCTTGTCCAGGGGAGGGCAGCTGACCCTCAATACTGACCTGATTCGCGCTCCAAAAGAGAGTATCGATTACGTCATTACTCATGAACTCTGCCATCTGCAATGTCATGATCACAGTTCAGAATTTTACCGGCTTCTGGAAAAGGTGATGCCTGACTGGGAGAAGCGGAAGCATAAATTGGAGTTGGCGCTGGTGTAGATCATCAAGGATTGGCATCCCGAATGGATTCAATACAGGAGACAAAAAGATGAAAGCGGGTGACAAGTATCTGAAGATTGTGCAATGGTCGGAAGATGATAGCTGTTATGTAGGCACATGCCCCGGCGTTTTGCTAGGTGGGGTGCATGGCGATGATGAGACTGCCGTTTACAAAGAGTTGTGCGAGGTTGTCGCTGAAACGATCGAGCTGTACAAATTAGACGCCCGGCCACTGCCAAAACCGACTGCTTCTAGAGTATATTCCGGCAGATTTTTACTGCGTGTTGAAAAAGAGTTGCATCAGACTCTCGCCATAAGGGCAATTCAGCAAGGGGAAAGCCTGAACAGTTATTGTCGCAAAATTCTCAAAAAAGCGGCTTGAATCAGCCGATTCGTGTCATTTTGTTAACGACTTTCTCTTCAAGCAATCCCTCCAGCGCTTTTACATAAGCCTTGTAATGATAAGTTTTTATATGTTTTTCAATAGAAGTGATGCTCTCCCAGGTTTCGTAGAAGAGAAATATTGAAGGATCACTGTTGTCCTGATGCAGAGTGTACTCGATACAGCCGCTCTCTTTCCTTGTCGGAGGGATAAGTTTAAGCAGTTCCGCCTTGACCGCTTCAACAGAATCCTTCTTTGTAACGATCTTTGCTGCTACCGTTATTTTTGACACATCAGGCTCCTTTTCTAAAAATCATGCAGAGTGCCGGAGCTTACTCAAGCCTGAATGGTCTGAAGAACAGTTCTCAGTTTATCGGGCAGCGCAACCGGCCGGCGGGTCTCCCGGCTGACATAAACGTGGATGAAGTGCCCCTGAGCTGAAACCTCCTCTTCGTCTTCCCTGAAGACGCCGACTTCATAACGCACACTTGAGTTTCCCAGCTTTGCCACGCGCACTCCTATAGTTATCCGATCCGGAAAAGCGACCGGAGCGAAATAGTTGCATTGCGTTTCGATTACCAGGCCAACAACCGGACTATGTTCGATGTCAAGCACATCATTCGCAATCAGAAACCGGTTCACTGCCGTATCAAACCAGCTGTAGTAGATGACATTGTTGACGTGCCCGTAGATGTCGTTATCCATCCAGCGGGTTGTTATCTCGTGAAAATGCTTGTAATTGCGGCGTGTCTCTGCTTGCTCCTTCATTGTAAGCCCCCGAACATTTAACCCTGGAAATCATGTTCATCAGTAGACATCCTGATATATTTTTTTTGCGTCTTCAAGAGTAATCTTTCGTGGATTGTTCGCCAGCAATCTGGTGACCTTCATGACACCTTCTGCCATCCGGGGAATTGCATCCTGAGGTATCTTCAGCTCCCGAAGTGTTCTCGGAAGTTGCAGATCGACAATCAGTCCTTCAAGGAAACATATGCCGGCTTCCGCACAAACCTTATTGTCCTGTGAGGCTACATCCGGGCAGAGCAATCTGCCCAGAGAAGCAAACTTTTCCAGATTAGCGATCATGTTGAAACGGAGTACAGCGCAAAGCATTACCGCATTTGATACGCCATGCGGTACATGGAACTCCCCGCCGAGCGGATAGGCGAAGGCGTGTACGGCAGTCACCCCTGCATTGGCAAAGGCTTGTCCGGCCAGTAGACTCCCTTCCAGCATGTTCATGCGGGCTTCAAGATTATTGCCGTTGGCCCAGGCACTCCTGATATTTGCAGCAACCAGTTGAATCGCCCGCACAGCAAGATGATCGGTCATGGGGGTCGCATTCACGGAGGTGTACGCTTCAACTGCATGAATAAGCGCATCCATGCCACTGGCCGCCGTCGCGCCCGGCGGCAGGGATATCGTCAGCTCCGGATCAAGAATGGCCGTCTCCGGAAAAAGGAAATCAGATACAACCCCTTTTTTCAGATTCTCCGCCTGGTCGGTCAGAATGACAATCGGAGTTACTTCACTCCCGGTGCCGGCAGAAGTGGGGATCAGAATTTTCGGGATCCCGCGTACATCTACCAGATTGACCCCGATCATCTGGGCAAGTGATTTGTCGTTGGTTAACAGGACCGAGATAACCTTGGCAACGTCCATGGCTGAACCGCCGCCAAGACCGATTATCAGATCGCAGCGCGCTTCACGCGCCAACGCAAGGCACTCATCGATTGTTTCCAGTGGTGGCTCGGGCGGTACATTTCCGAACACAGATACCGACTCAACAGTACCCTCCAGTATCTGCAACACCTGCTCACAAATACCGGCCTTGATGATCCCTTCATCGGTAAAGATAAACACCCGTTTTCCGCCGAGCAGCCTGATTTCCTCCGGGAGAGTTGCTATTGACTTCATCCCGGTGATGATTTTGCCGGTGGTTTTAAAATAGTTTATTTTGGTATTCATCGGTTTCTCCTCGTAGGTTAAACAGCCAGATATCTCTTTTTAACGTCATCATCATGCCGGAAGGTTTCCGCGTCGGCTTCATAGACGATATGTCCTTTGTCGATGATGACAACCCGGTCGGCAACCGCCATGCAGAATTTTATGTTCTGTTCGGACAGCAGAATCGTGGTGCCCAATTCCTTTATTTTCAACACCAGATCTTTCAAAACTTTTACCATAACCGGGCTCAACCCCTCTGTCGGCTCATCCAGCAGCAGTATATCGGGATTTCCCATCAGGGTCCGGGCGATGGTAAGCATCTGCTGCTCTCCGCCTGAGAGGGTTCCGCCCGGTTTGTCCTGGTAATCGAGCAGAATCGGGAAATAGGTGTAAATCTGCTCCAGATTCCAGTAGCCATGCCGTCCGCTGGAGGTGCCGAGCAGAAGATTGTCTTTAACCGAAAGTTCGCCGAAGATCCGCCGGTCCTCCGGAACAAGACCGATGCCGAGACGTGCGGCATGATATGGTTTCAGTCCGTTGATCTCTCTGCCATTCAAGATTACTTTGCCCTCTTTTGGCGGGACCAGCATCACAATGCTTTTGAAGGTAGTGGTTTTCCCGGCGCCGTTTCTCCCCATCAGGCAGAAGGTCTCACCCTTTTTGACGGAAAAATCGACACCGAAAAGAATATGACTCTTTCCATAATAACTATGGATATTTTGCACGAGCAGTGTTTCATTCATAATCAGAGCACCTCATGGCCAAGATAGGCCTCAATAACCGCCGGATTTTTCTGAATCTCTTCGGCGTTCCCCTCTGCAATCAATTCGCCATAAACCAGCACGCGAATGTTATCGGCAATCCCGAACACCATATCCATGTCATGCTCGACAAAGATCGTGGTCAGCTTGAACTCTTCATGAATCGCCCGAATCAGATGGGTCATCTTGACCCGCTCGTCAGGTGACATGCCGGCGGTCGGTTCGTCCAGCAGGAGCAGTTTCGGCTTCATGGTCAGGGCAATGGCGATATCCAGAACTTTCTGGTCTCCGTGGGAAAGTTCAAAAGCCTTTAACCCCTCTTTGCCGCTGAGGCCCAGGCGCTCCAGAATGAAGCGACAATGCTCCTCCACATTTTTATACACACTTCGGTTAGTAAAGATATTCCAGTTCTTGCCATGGAATGCCAGAGCCGCCAGGCAGAGGTTGTCGTAGACCGTTTCATCAATAAAAAGGCTGGCGACCTGGAAGGCGCGGACTATGCCCATCTTGACCAGGCTCTCCGGTTCCGCTCCGGTAATCTCTACACCGTTGAAGAATATGCCCCCGTTGTCCGGTGTGATATAGCCGGTAATTTCGTTGAACAACGTAGTTTTTCCGGCACCGTTGGGGCCAATAATGGCGGTGAGTTCACCCTGTTCAATCCCCATGGTGATATTTTTTGAAACATGCAGACCACCAAAATGTTTATTCACCTGTCTCAGTTCAAGGGTTGTCACGCTGGCCTCCTTTTTTCGCGAAGAGTCTCGCGAAGTGCCGTGAAATGCCGACAATACCCTTCGGAAACAGCAGCACAACGGTTATCATGATGGCTCCGATCACAAAGGACCAATATTGGGTGGCGCGCCCTATTTCATCTTCAAGCAGAATAAAGACCGCGACGCCGATGAGCGGCCCGAAAAAGCTCCGCATCCCCCCCAGAATAGTCATCAGAATAATACTGCCGGACATGGTCCAGACAAACATGTCCGGATGAATGCTTTTGTCTATTCCGGCATACAGACCACCGGCAATAGCGGTAAAACAGGAAGAAATCATGTACGCCAGCAGTTTGTGGCGAAACACGTTCATGCCGATAAAGCTTATCCGGGTGGGATTCTGTCTGATACCCTTCAAAACTGAGCCGAATGGTGACCGGTCAAGACGCCAGAGCAGATAGAGACAGGCCGTCACGATAACGAAGGAGAAAATGTAGTAGTTAAGGCCCCCGGCCAGCAACTCCGGTTTTGGTATCGCCTGGATACCGTCGTCTCCGCCGGTAAAGCTCGACCACTTGACGCAAATTCCCCAGGCAAGCTGGGCAAACGCCAGGGTAAGCATGGTAAAGTAGACGTCCGACAAGCGCAGGCTTAATACACCCAACAGCACAGACAGGACGATTGCCGCCGCCGGCGCAATCAGCAGCGCCCAGACAAAAAAGTCGCCGCCAAAACTCTTGGCCATCATGCCGGTGATATAGGCCCCCAGACCGTAAAAGATCGCCTGTCCGAACGAAAGCAGGCCGGTCGTGCCAAACAGGACATTGAACGCAATGGCAAACAGACCGAGAATGATCACCTGTGATGCGATATGGATGGTGTGGTCTCCGCCAACAAAAATCAGACTGCCGAAAATAAGGAAATAAGCCAGCCAGGGCGCCATGGTAGTAAGTTTATTGTTCATATCTTCTTCCTCCCTTTTTCGCGGGAGAACAGCCCTTTCGGTTTAAATATGAGTACGACGATCATTACTGCAAAGCTGAGCAGTGAAGCCCACTGCGGCATCCAGAGGATACCGAAGGCATTGACTTCGCCGATGAGCAGCGCCGCAAACAGCGCTCCCCAGAAGTTTCCCAGGCCGCCGATGACCACAACAATCAGCGAGTCGATAATGACCTCTACACCGGTGCCGGGGGCAATGGTCCGTAATGGGGCGGCCATGGCTCCTGCCAGGCCGCCCATTGCAGTTGCTACTCCGAACACCAGGCTCATGACCAGTGAAACATTTACTCCCAGCATGCCGACCATCTGCGTGTCAGTGGATGCCGCCTGGATTATCTTGCCGGTTTTGGTCCGGCTGAGTACGTACCAGGCGCTTACGACAATCACCAACCCGAGCACGATGATAAACATGTTGTAGGTCGGAATGGTGACGGCGCCAAAATCCATCGATCCTGCCAAAGATTCCGGCTTCGAGATTGTTTTGTAGGCCGGACCCCAAATGAATTTCACCGCATCGTCGAGAATCAGGATAAAGGCATAGGTGAGCAGAATCTGGAATGCTCCCTCCTCCTCCCGTCCCGCAATCCTTCTGATAAAGCAGATCTCAAGCAGCATTCCGACCAGCCCCGCCCCCAGAGCGGCAGCAAGAGCACCGATCCAGAAATTGTCGAACAGGGCTATCGCCTGATAACTGAAATATGCGCCGATCATATAAAACGAGCCATGGGCAAAGTTGAATACTTTGGCCACACCGAAAATCAGTGTCAGGCCGCTCGCCACCAGAAACAGGAGCATTGCTACAGACAGACCGCCGAAAAACTGGGAAATAAATATTTCAAAACTCATGAAAATGCTCCGCTACTTCTTTTTAGACTTTGTCAGGATGTCGATATACTCTTCCGTGGCCATGATTTTGTCAGCCGCGTAGACCTTCATTTTACCAAGTGCATATTTAGCGGGCGGGAATTTGTCATTCTTCACCGTCACGCCGATCGCCTGAGCCTGAACGATTTGATGGGTCTTCGGATCGATGTATGAGGTGAAACCGGCCGGATCTTCAGGAAGTTTTATCTTCATACCTTCCATTGCCTTGATAAGCGCCTCGGTATCATCGGCATTGCCCACTTTCCGGATAGCTTCGGCGATCACGAGAATACCGGCATAGGCACCTTCAGCGGCATAGGAGGGGTATCTGCCGGTCGCTTTATGGAATTTTTGAACGAAATCCTTGTTTTCTTTAGTGTCTGGCCAGTTGTTGTGATGCCGGGCAGACATGATCAACCCTTCCGGACATTCAGCACCAAGGGTGGAGAAAACTTCGTAATTGCCGCCGCCGTCCGGATGGAAATACTTCATCTTGTCGAACAGACCGTATGCTTTTGCCTGCTTGATAAAGGCTACCGTGTCCCCGCCCCAGAAACCGGAAACCAGAACATCCGGTTTCGCTTTGATGATTGCGGTGATATATGAGGTGTAGTCTGGTTCATACAGTTTCGGCCAGAATTCGCCAACCATTTCGTATTTCACCCCGAGTTTGCCGAGGGAGTACTTGAGCTCTGCGATCTGGTCTCTGCCATAGGCATAGTCAGGGCCGATATAGGCGATTTTGCCGCCCATCTTGGTCTCCTGCATATACATGGCTCCGGCCGCCATTGACTGGTAGGTATTGTTGCTCACCCGGAAATAATATTTCTGGAAGGCATTTGCAGTCAGGTCGGTGGCAGCATGGTCAGAACCGACAAAAATGGTTTTGTACTCCTTGCTGACTTCGGTTACGGCAAGAGCTGCTCCGGAAGAAACAACACCGTACAGAAACTTCACTTTATCTTCCGTGATGTACCGTTTGGCGAGTGTTACGGCGAGGGCCGGTTTGCTCTGGTCGTCTGTTACGATGGCTTCCAGCTTTCTTCCGCCCGGCAACCCTTTGGCGTTCACTTCTGCCAGAGCAATTTTGATGGCGGCTTCAGAATCCTGGCCGTACAATCCACCCCTGCCTGACATCGGATACAGAGCCCCGATCTTGATTGTTTCTGCAGCAAAACTGGCTACAGACGTTAAACTGACCAACAGTACTGCCAAAATTGATACGGTTTTTCGTTTCATCTTGAACCTCCCTTTGTGTGGTGTGCTGCAGTGAATTTGAAAGCTTAAGCCCGACACAGCCTTGTCATTGTTATGTAAATATCTCTACTCTATTTCAGGCAGTAGCCCCGCCATCTCCGGCTCAAAAACCGCCCAGACCCTTTTTTGAAGTTCGGCCATGAATTCCGGATTGGTAATATTCGGCAATTTTATGTTCGGGTTCGGTTGTTCCCACACTTCGGCCGGCAGGGTGTATTCCCCTTTTTCGTACCCCTGTCGCAACTCAAGGGCCAGTCCGCGCAGGAACGCCCTGCGTACGGCTGCGGCCAGGTTTTCTGTTGTTACTTCCAGGTTGAACTCGCTCTTGAGGCAGTCCACTACCATCTGAGTGCAGATACCCTTGGTGATGTCGAAAAACTTGCACAGCCCGATCATGTCGAAGCCGACAATCTGAAGTTTTGTCTGAGTGATGCCGGTGACCCAGGAATCAATATCTGATTTCCCTTCACGCGTGAGAAGTCCGTAGGTCCCCATCGACATATGCCCGCCAGCGATGGCCCAGGCATATCCCGGGTTGGTTTCCGGTTGATAGGCAGCTATCTCCAGGCCTTTGACATGGTAGGCGTAGGAGGTCTCTCCGGTAATCTCGGAGAGGCGTTTGGAGCCACGGCCGATCTCCAGCAGTTTGCCCCGGCCGGTCTGAGTGATCAACTCCTCGATCTTTACGAAGTCCCCGAAGGTTGCCCCGTTCAGCAGCGGCTGCTCAGGATGTCTCTCGTTGTACGACAGTACATAGGAGATCGTCACCCCGAGGGAAATGGAGTCCATGCCGTAGTTATCAGACAGATGGATCAGTCGGGCCGCCTGCCGCGCATCATGGATGCCGATGTTGGTGCCGAGCAGGTTGAGTGGTTCGTAGTCGAATTTGGCCAGGAAACTGCCCGCACTGCCGTCTTCACTCTTTTCGTGGATATTGTTATGGCAGGTTATGCCGCAGCGGTAGCAGGCTTCTGACTTGATCATGAATTGCTTTTCAACATGTTCACGAAACAACTTCTCTGGCAGGTCGTTCCCCTGCGGCCGGAAATTATTCACCGGCACGGCATGAAAGGCCTGCAGCACATCGTACGCAGCCCAGGTGCCGCCGCCGCCGCCGCGGCTGATCGGCTGCAGTCGTGCTGCGCCGCCCCCTTTGACGACGTTGATGTTTACGGCCTTGACTTCGGGTGTCAGCGGTTTGATTTTGTTGCTGCTTTGAGCCACCAGGGCGAGGATGTTTTTGTAGCCCATGAGACTCCCCATGCCGCCGCGCCCGGCAAAACGCATTTTGTCCTCACCCGATTTGAGCTGGTTGTCGGTCGACAGTCCGACCGCGCCGAAGTAGACATTCTCCCACTGCTCACCGGCCTGGCCGATTGCAGCGAAATGGGCGTTGCTGTATTCCTTCTGCAGTGCCATGATCTTGGCGTGGGTAGAAAGACCGACCAGATGGTCGGCCGGCTTCAGTTCCACCACCGGCCCTTCCGGAGAATCCCTGATTACCGCATAGACAGGCTTTGGAGAGCGCCCTTCAAAGACCAGTTCATCCAGGCCGGTCCATTTGAGTTTGACGCCGAAGTTGCCGCTCCCGGTTGACCACATGGCTGCCGGCAGCCCCTTTTTCGATTCCTTGAGCGGGCTGTAGCCGGAAAAATAAGTGCGCATTCCGGTCATTGCACTGCTGCCGGTTAAGAGACCGGTATTGACGATCAGCGGATTCTCCTCACAATAGGCTGTGTTTATCTGCCGTTCGGACAGAATCTGGAAAGAACGGCCGAACCCTCCCAGCACATCCTCCAGGTTTCGACAGGGAACATCTTCAGTGTGCATGCTTCCGCTTTTCAGATCGACTGTGCAGCGCGCATACAAAATGGAGGCTGGTTCAGATGCCGGATCAGTTGTAGAAAATTTCATACTGAATACTCCTTGTCATAGGCTAAATCGGCTAAACTGAGCAAAGATCATCTTTCGTTCTATCCGCCATCTATAAAGGGCAACAAGCAAAGTGTATCACCATTGATGAGTATGTCCACCGTGCCGGCATGAATGCCATTGATAAGTACGACTCCGAGAAGAGGATCGGGAATCCGAAGTTCATTTATCACCTCCCGTACGCAGGTGCCAGAGGGATACTCACGGACCGCCTCTTTAAAACGGCCGATTTGAAAAGTTCCAATAAGTTGGATAGTTACATTCATTGCTGAGTCCTTATTCTTGCAGCTGATCAAGAGGCATGAGTGAAAGAACGTCCCCCTCGTGCAGTGAGTCGTTTAGCGAGGCGTGAATCCCGTTCAATTCAACAGTGAAGCTTTCGTTGTCAGGAATACCAATTGCCGAAATAACATCAAAGATAGTGGCACCCGGGCGACATGTTCGGGCAATCTTTTGCCCCCATTTTACACGAAACGTGGCGAATAGCTTAATGGTAACATTCATATGGAATCACCTGGGATGCTGTTTGCGTCACTGGCATTGCATGCGGAAGCATTGAAAGCTAAAGGAAAGCGTAACCTTGGCGGAATCTTCCCGTAGAGGACATCCGGCAGCAACAAAAAACAGAACAGCTGTTTGAAAACTTTTGCACTGAATGTGCCAATCACAGGAAAACTGTCTGGAGCGAGGGGGGGATAATGGAGTGGCAGGGATGATGCTCTCGCTATACTGACTGTAACGCATCAATATTAAACATGTAAATTGTATTTATTGCTTAAATACAGTAGATATTTAAATTGCGCGTAACAATTAATCTGCATAATTTGGAGCAAAATTTTACAAACATAATTATAAAAAAGAGAGTTACTCATCTGCCTTGATGCGCGTATGCATCAAGATGCTTACGCAGAAATTTTGTCAGTGGTATTAACTCAAACTATGCTTTTCGAGCTTTCGGGCTACAGTCGATTGATTGATCCCCAGCGCGGTGGCCATTTGCCTCTGATTTCTGTGGAGTTCAAGCGATTGAGCAAGCATTTTACGTTCAAGGATGTCCATTGCCTGCTGCAGGGTCAAATTGTTCGTCCAGTCTGCTGCTTCAGCCGTTACTTCTTTCGTGCGTGGGACAATATCATTCGGCAGGTCCTTGAGATCTATCAGTTCGGTTTCGGACATAACGACAAGTCGTTCACAGATGTTCATCAATTCGCGCACGTTACCGGGATAGGGGTATGTCAGTAGCGCGTCAGAAGCGGCACGAGTCAAGCGCTTGCTGATGCCGTTCTTTGTTCCGAAAAATTCTATATAATGCTGTATCAGAGGTAAGATGCAATCCCTGCGTTCCCTGACTGCAGGGACACTGATTGGAACAACCTTCAGACGATAATAGAGATCTAGCCTGAACTTTCCCTGTGCGATCATCTCTTCCAGATCCCGATGCGTTGCCGCAAGTATCCGGACATCGACCGTTCGGCTTGCGGTCCCCCCGAGTCTGGTAATTCGGCCATCTTCCAGGAAACGGAGAAGTTTTACCTGTGAAGGGGCCGGCAGTTCTGCTATTTCATCAAGAAAGAGCGTCCCACCGTCCGCAAGTTCAAGATATCCTGGCTTACCACCCGTACTTGCACCGGTAAAGGCTCCTTTTTCATAACCAAATAGCTCGGATTCAATCAGTGAATCAGGGATGGCACCGCAGTTTATCCTGATAAGCGGCTTTTCTGAGCGAGGAGAATTTTTATGGATTATATCAGCAATAAGACCCTTCCCAACGCCAGATTCTCCAAGGAGCAACACTGAAGAACCAACCGAACCTACTTTTATGGACTGCCGTAATGCTTTCAACATACAGGGACTTTTCGCGATGACCCGCCTGGACGCAAGCTCAATATGTTGAAGCTCCAGCATGTGATTACGCAACTGATCCTTAAGCGCTTCCTGTTCCTCAAGCTCCCGCTGCATGGTTTCAATCTCAGTAATATCACGAACACTTGAGACAATTCTGATCAGTTTCCCGACCGTATCAAAGACCGGCGTTCCCGTTATGACCAGCTTTCTGCCTTTTCTGTTTTGCAGAATATTTACCACGCTTCTTGCTTTGATAACCTCAAGAGTGGCTGACTTGTCAATAAAACCCTCATCGACAAGGTCCTGCATGTTACGGCCAATAACATCCTCGGCATTTACACCATGAATTCGCTCCGATGCCGGATTCATGCGGAGTACGTTTGCTTCGCCATCGCAAATCCAAAGTCCTTCCGAAGATGAGTTGATGACCGCCTCTAATTCGCTGATGATCTCCTGAAAGAAGCTCATTTGCATTGCCATCTCTTCCAAGCCTGAGCTCTCAACGAATACACAGATTGCTCCAACCTTCTCAGAGTCGATAATTATTGGATTCACTCTAATCAGATAGCTTGTATTTTCGCGTCGCAGAGAAAATTCAGCACTGAGTTTTCGGCCCTTAAGTATTTGCAGAGTCTTCGGCCATAACTCAGGGTAAACTTTTTTCAGGTCGCTGCCTGGAAATGTACCGAAACTTTTATGAGCGATAGAGTTGGCCATAATGGTAATGCCCGAGGTGTTGACCGCCAGAAAGCCGACTCCCATGGCGTTAACCAGTGCCTGGCTGAGAGTGTCAATGTGCAGTGTCCGGCTGTCCGGCTGTGATCCTGCAGGCGCTACAGTGACAACATTTGCTGACATTACAGAAGCCTCGCAATCCCGCGGTGAAACGTGCCATCACCAGTTAGCGGGTGTGTAGTAAAGGAATTATGAAAACGACGATGTCGGTATTATGCATGAATGCATCTTAGATGCAAATGAGAATAATACGATTAATTCAGTAAGCGAGTTTTTCTGTTTTAAGACAGAAAGAGGGACAGGCATTATCGCCAGTCCCTCTTTCTGCGTGTATGAGAATATTTTTGAGATTATTACATCTCCATAATAACCGGCAGTATGACCGGCCTCCGCTCGATGGTTTTCTTGCAGAAACGTCGCAGCGCCTGACGTACGGCAGTCTTGACCTCCTCGGCATCGCAGCGCATCTCGGCGTTAATTTCCTCCAGAGCAAACAGAACCACTTTCCGGGCATCTTCCAGATATTCCTGACTTTCATCTTCAAAGACAAAACCGCGCGAAACGATATCAGGTCCGTAAATAATAGCCCCGGTGGACATATTGAGTCCAATAATGACAACGATCATGCCGTCTTCGGAGAGGTGCTTGCGGTCTCGCAGAACCATCCTGCCGACATCGCCGACCCCTTTTCCGTCGACAAAAACCCTGCCGGACTCAATATGTTCAACTATCGCAGCGGTATCGGCATAAAAGGATACCACTTCTCCATTGGTTGCCAGAATACAGCGTTCCTCCGGGATGCCGACCGTGCGGGCCAGCTGGATATGTTTGACCAGATGCCGGTACTCTCCATGAATCGGAATGAAAAAGCGCGGTTGAACGGTGTTGAGCATCAGCTTCAACTCTTCCTGGCTGGCGTGGCCGGAGACATGCACCTCTGAGACTTTTTCATGGAAGACCTCAGCGCCCCGGCGGTAGAGATGGTTGATCAGCTCCGAAATGGTGCGTTCATTGCCGGGAATGACGCGAGACGAGAGGATGACTGTGTCCCCCTTTTCCAGCTTGATCTGCTTATGATCATCCATGGCAATCCGGGTCAGGGCGCTCATCGGCTCCCCCTGACTGCCGGTGGAGATAATGCAGACCTGTTCCGGAGGCAGGTGAGGCAGTTCCCGCAGATCCATCAGTTGTTCGTCGGCAATTGTCAAATAGCCCAGATCGCGGGCGATCTGAACGTTTTTCAGCATCGAACGGCCGTTCAGCAGAATTTTCCGGCCGCAGTTCGCTGCAACATCAGCGACCTGCTGCACCCGGTGAATGCTGCTGGAGAATGCGGCGACAATGATTCGGCCTGTACATTTAGGGAAGATATCCGCAAAAGCCTCTCCCACATATTTTTCGGATAACGTATATCCTTCACGCTCAACGTTGGTGGAATCTGACAGCAGTGCAAGGACGCCCGCTTCACCGTAGCGCGACAGGCTTGCCAGATCAGTCAGTTGACCGTCAACCGGGGTATGATCGATCTTGAAGTCGCCGGTGTGAATTACAACCCCCTCCGGACAGGTTATTGCCAGAGCGCAGCCGTCGACGATCGAATGGGCCACACGTAGAAACTCGACCTGAAAAGAACCGATGCCAACGGTCTCTCTCGGCTGAACCGTTATCAATTCAACAGAACCGTCAAGTTTGTACTCCTCAAGTTTTGCCGTGACCAGGCCGAGCGTCAAGGCTGTACCGTAAACCGGCACGTTCAGCTCCTGCAGTACAAAGGGGAGCGCACCGATGTGATCCTCGTGACCATGGGTCAGGCAGATGGCGCGTACGTTGTCACTGCGCTCGCGCAGCCATGAAATGTCAGGTATGACGTAGTCGATGCCGAGCATGTCCGGGCTGGGAAACATAAGTCCGCAATCGACGATCAAAATATCGTCGCCGTGCTGGTAGGCCATCATGTTCATGCCTATTTCGCCTAAGCCGCCGAGGGCGACTATCTGTAGTGCCGAGTGTTGTGTTTCTGCTGTATTCATAGGTTATCTTTCATGCTGCAAGGGTATCATCGCGGTTATTTTTTTGTCGCATTTTTCGATCCAGACGCTGCCTGGAGTAACCAGCCAGTGATCGGCGTAAAACGAACTTCGCAGGGCGCGGTATGAAATCAGGGCGCGGTTCACATCACCATGGCGCTCAAAGGTTTCGCCGATCAGCCATAGTTTTTCAGCGGCTCTTTCAATTGCCGGATGAAACGGAATATACATATGCAGTGCAGATTCAAATCCCGCGACAGCGGCGGTAAAATCCCCTCTGAGGAAAGCCGCTTCTCCCCGGTTGAATTGACTGTTCAATCGCCACCAGGTGCTCGCGAAAAACATCACCAGACTTACCATGATGATGACAATCCCGTTGGCTATGATGCGTTTCATCTGCTCGTTCATCGGATCACCTAGCCCCTGAAGGGATAAGTACGTTCACAAAATAATTTCTGCAAAACAGCGCAGAAATATTTTTAACGTACTAAAAAAAGCCTGGAATAAAGGTTAAAAGGACGCCCAGAGCAAAAGTAATCACTCCACAGAGAACAACAACTGCTGCTGCGATATCAAAAGGGCTCTTCAGCCGGTGTGCTGCCGGCAGCCCCCAGATTATTCCTGCAAGACCGGCAATAATCAGAAGTATGTACGGATAGCTGATAATCACTTAATGCTCCAGAGCGGATTCAATCTGTTCCCGTACGGTCTCCATCAGCCAGATCTCGGCTTCGCTCCGGCGGAGTCCTGAAGGAATAATAACCGGTGGGTGCAGAGTAATGGTGATATCTCCGTTATACAGCCTGAAACTGTTGGCCGGGTTTATTCTGCCGCTGCCGTTGATGGTAACCGGAACCACCGGAACATCTGCTTTGCGGGCCAGAATGAATCCGCCCCGCTTGAATGGAAGCAGGTTGCCATCCGGTGTGCGTGTTCCTTCGGGAAACAGGACCACGCTTTTACCCTGATGAATCGAGGCTGCTGCATCATCGATGCTCTTCAGTGCCTTGCGGCCATCGCCACGATCAAGGGGGATATACCCTCCGCGGCGCATCGAGGAGCCGAACACCGGAATGTCGAAAAGTTCCTTCTTGGCGATCCAGTAAAACTGACGGGGCATGGCAGCGAGTAGTGATAAGATGTCAAAGTTGCTCTGATGGTTACTCATAAAAATTACCGGACCATCAGGGAGATGTTCGCTTCCCGTTACCGTAACCTTTATCAGGTTCATCGCCAATGCGAGTTTCCCCCAGAGGCGGGCGTGCCCGGCATAGATCCGGCCGCTTGAATCAAAAAATGTCGAAATAATTGCACTGACAGAAAAAAGAAAAGTCAGAGGAATAAAGAAGAAAAGAAAAATGTATGCGCGAACCATCGCAACTCCGGGTAACATGCTCATATTAAATCAGACAAATTACAGGTTTAACAAAAGTGAGTCAAACGAATTCTGGGGGAAAGCGGCACGAGGATGCTAGTCAATGGTTGTGCGGAGGCGTTTTTTTTCAGAGGTGATCCTTTTGCCGGTGAGGCGGTCCTCTTTAGCCCGTTTCGGCACCCGGGTAGAGATGCGTTTCTTGACTTTTCTCTCGCGTCGTTCCAATGCGAGACGAAGGCGATTCATCGCAACCTCACGATTTTGAAACTGGGAACGATTTTCCGAAGCCTGGGCAACGATCCCGGTCGGGAGATGACGGATGCGCACGGCCGAATCGGTTGTATTCCGATGTTGTCCCCCCGGTCCGGAACCACGATAGAATTCTACTTTGAGATCTGATTCACGAATTTCAATCGTCATTGGAAACTCATGCTTTAACGCACACCGCATATTTGAGATAGCGCCCTTCCGGAAAGGTGACAGGATACGGGAAGTCTTCGGGCTGTCCTCGAAGGGAAATGACCCGCAGGTCACACGAGACCTGAAGGGCTCCCCGGCGTAATTCTTTAAGGTAATCGGCGACATCAAGCTTCTGATGATTTGATGATGCGATCAATAGTCCATTTTCCGCCAGTAACGGCAGAACCGCTGCCACCAGGTCAGATGTGCCGCCCCGGGTGGTAAAGCGGTTCTTTGAAGTGGTTGAAAAGGAAGGCGGATCCATCAGAATTACATCAAACGTTTTGCCGGCATGTGCCAGCTTGCCGAGTACCGTAAGGCAGTCGCCAACAATAAACTCATGGTGCTGGGGGTTCAACCGGTTTGCGGTGAAGTTGTCTCTGGCCCAGTTTGTATATCCGGGCGAGGCATCTACGCTGGTAACCCGTGCTGCTCCGGCAGCGGCCGCCGCGACCGAAAACGCGCCGGTGTAAGCGAACAGATTGAGCACCCGTTTATCCTTCACCCGTTCCATCAGATCGCGGCGATTACGGCGTTGATCGAGAAACAGTCCCGCGTTCAATCCCTGCTCCAGACTCACCAGAAAAGAGAGGCCGTTCTCCCGGACTTCCATTCGCTGTGGTGCCGTCTTACCCGCAAGCAGTTTCCCGTAACTTTTGCTATCGCTCACCGCCTCCAGTTCACGGGTTTTCTGTGGCCGGCTTTTTTCGTAAATTCCGAGTGGCGACAGCAGTTCCTGCAGTACCTGTGTGACCAGCTTTATATGCGGCCGCCAGGCGGCGCTGTAGATCTGCAGCATCAGGTAATCGGCATACCGGTCAACGGTCAGGCCCGGCAGGCCATCTCCTTCGGCGTTCACTATACGGTAGACGGTGGTATCATTCAGGTCTGCGTGACGGCGCAGTCCGATAGCGCTTAACAGTCGCTTCGCGAGCCATTTTTTATCAAGTTGAATCTGCTTCCGGTCCAGTACCCGTGCGACGATCCGATCATCCGGATCGAGCAGGGCTGTGGCCAGAAAACGCCCCTGACTGTCGCTGAGCGCAACGGTCTGTCCGGCACTTCCGGCCGGCCATTTCCGGGTGTAGGCATCAGCGACAATCCAGGGATGACCCAGTTCCAGCATTCGGACTGTTTCGGGTCCGACAATTCGTACTGCATCCTTTGTACTCACAGGAATCTCCACTCGTTATCTTGAAAACCTGTCGCATGTTAATCCATTTTCTGAAGGACATTGACCTGAGCATTGGTATGCATTGAAAGAGGTGATTTTATAGAATGGCATCTTTGATTTTATGTCGGACAATGAAAACGGTAATTAACGGCTGCAGACAAGATAAAGCTTTTACTGCAAGACGGCATTGTCTGTTGTATATATTTCGACCCGACGATTTTTTGCGCGTCCTTTGGCCGATGAATTGTCTGCCACAGGTTTAGTCAAACCATAACCATATGCATGAACGCGCTTTGCGGCGATACCATGCGTGTTCACCAGAATATCTTTAATTGTAGTGGCTCTCCGCAGTGATATTTTCCTGTTTGATATGTCGCGTCCTATATTGTCGGTGTAACCTTCTATTATACTGTGCATCTCTGGGTTTGCTTTCATTTTAATTGCAATCCTTTTCAGGTCAGCTCGATATTCCTTTCTCAAATTGGACTTATTGTTGGCAAAAGCAAATAGGTGAATTGCTTCCCGAGTAACTCTGACACCATTCAAAGTCGTATTCGACGGTACATCTTTATTTGAGCTGCTAAGGCCATGAGAAAAAATATCAGGTTTATCCCACGATTTTGCCGTAGTTATTTCAGAACTGCCACCTCCATTTTTTTCAGCCTGTCTTGCCATCATCTGCGCTGCTTTTTGATTGACATCACCAGAGACTTTGTTCATGCCGCCTGATATTTTACTTATCCTGTTTTTCGTGTATTCAACAGCAGCATCTGAACCCTTTGTACTGTTTTTAATTGCGGCGTTCTGATCATCCAGCCTGGCCATCATCTGCGATTCAGCCGGTGAATTATTAGTAGTATTGCCAGAGATCCTGTTTACGTTACCTGCTATTTTATTTATCTTGTTTTCCGCGTTACTCGAAGCGTCCCCTGAGCCCTTTGTACTGTTTTTAATTGCGGCGTTCTGATCATTCAGCTTGGCCATCATCTGCGATTCAGCCTGTACATTGTTTTTAGCAGTACCAGAGATTTTATTTGCGCTGCCAGATATTTTATTCATCATATTTGCCGAGTTTACCGCAGTAGCAGCAGAACCTGTGGTACCATTTTTGACAACGGCGTTCTGATCATCCAGCTTGGCCATTATTTGAGGTTCTGAAGCAACCAAAGGAGAAAAAGCTGCGGTCATTATTTCAGTTTTATATCGAAACTGTATAGTTCCTTTTTGTGAAGTACTTTTGGTAATTGCAGTTATTTGTTCAGGAGAAAGTGCAACAGTCCCGGCTTCAGAGGATACAAGTGTAAGTGAAGTAGTGCCTGATGTTACTCCGACCTCAGCGTTAGTAACCGGATGGTCTCTGCAAACAGAAGTTTTGCGATCAATTATTATTTGAGTAACAGTTGTATTACTATCCAGCGTATTTTTACTGTATACAGGTGGGCCTTTTTCACACATTTCCCTGAAGATGCCAAATCCGGATACCATGTCATATAAAAGTGGAATACCAAGTGCCATTACCTGAAAAAGAGCATACTCAGGAATTGCGTGAGCACAAGACAACTCTCGACGTTCATGAGTTGCCTCAATCAGTCCCTGATGCTCAACAGTAATAAATTCGGCTTCGCAGGCACGACGGGTAATGCCGATAGAGTAAGATGTTATCTCTTTTAGAACTATATTGCTTTCAATTTCTCGAAATCCTTGAGAAACTCTCGAAAGTTCCTTGCCCGGTAAAACTCTGGTTTCGGTTTTTGTAATTGCGCATGCTTGTAAAAACAATCCGGAAAATAGCAGACAGTGCAGCAACTGGTAAGGCTTCGACCTCATCACCATTGATGTCAGTTTAATATTTCCGTTCAAAAACAAAATCTCCCCCCTCATCACCAGTCTCGCGAATTTCACCATATTGAGGTATTTGATTGTTAATGCTGTTACTTATCACTGCTTGTCGAAAGCTAGTAAAAAGTTGTTCCGAACTAAGGTGGGATTCCTTATTCTGATTCAGCCTTTTCAAAAAGTAGTCGACGAATACCGAGCGATCCGGTACTTCCTTCATTGCACCACTCGTCATGGCTTTGCGACTGGGAAGTTTGAACAGTTCCTGAATATTTCTAGGCACTTCAGTGAAAGCAGTACGTGTTTTAAATATGCCCCCACTAAAACATGCATCAGCCACCAGAAGAGTGTGTTTCGATTTTATTCCGTTGATGTAATCCCTGATAGTACCGTTAGAAAGCCACTCTACACGACTTTTTCTGGTTGCGTTGACAGGGAGCCAGTAACCTTGTTTAAGGCGTTCGTCCCAAAAACCATGGCCGGCGTAAAAAATCAGAACGCTGTCTGACTCCTCTACCTTCTGAGCAAGTTGATCAAAAGCCTGAATAACGGATGTTCTCTCCGGGTTCTTCAGAAAAATAACATTTTCGGCTCGGAATGAATAGCTCCCGGTCAAGATATCGTAAACTCCCTGAGCGTCCTGGATTGGTGCGTCGAGGCTGTTGATGGAACTGTCTAAATAATTCTGAACACCTATTATAAGTGCATGGTACGTGCCCTTTTTTGTCGGAGAGGCTGTCTGTACAGCATCCTCCTGGCGATGAAGAATGAATTGCTGCATTCCCTGGTTGCCATGCGTGTCCACGGCGACCACCAATACCCGGTTTTTACCTGGTTTCAGCAGAATATCAATCGAGAAATTGCCGATCTCATCCAGCTTTGCAGCTTGGTTATTGACCATGACCGAAGCCACGCCGCTCTCATCGGTGGCGCGCCCGATTATAGTCATCCTGGCATCCGAAGAGTTGACTTTGACTCCAGGTTTTACATCCGGTGATATGATGGCAATAATTGGTGGGTTTGTATCACGCTGCCCCCCTCCGGGGAACACAGCGATCCTACCGCCAGAACGCTCAGCGAATACCGTTGTGACGGTCAGTAGAATCAAAAATACCTGAAAAAAATAACATTTCATAAATGTATTCTCCCTGGTGCAGTTGTCACAAATTCGGCAGAAGCAGCCTCATGCCAATGACGTTAGTCCGGACCCTGGTTCCGAGCTCGCTTCGATAACTGGTACGTAACTCAGATGCTTCATCAAGCCAGGATCCTCCTCGCACGACTCTGTTATTTCCGCTTTTCGAACCTGCAGGGTTTTTCATCTCTACTGCAGTATAATCACCCTTTAAATCCTGAACCCATTCAGCAACATTACCGCTCATATCGAAGAGACCGATGCTGTTTGGCTGTTTTTTTCCAACCGGATGAGTTTTGTTGTTAGAGTTGGTCTCATACCAGCCAACAGAGTCAACAGTTGCGTTTGATCCGGAAAACTTCTCGTTCCTCCCGGCGCTTCTTGAAGCATATTCCCATTCCGCCTCAGTCGGAAGACGGTAGTTCCTGTCGCTCTTGCCATTAAGTTTCTTAATGAATTTTATGGCATCAGACCAGGAGATATTTTCGACGGGGCAATTTTCTCCGCATTGTTTGAAAAATGAAGGGTTGACTCCCATAACAGTCTGCCACTGTACTTGAGTAACCTCATATTTCCCGATATAAAAACCATCAAGACATACTTTATGAACCGGTTTTTCGTCGATATCTCCCCGCCCTGAAAAATCCCCCATCTGAAAACATCCTGAAGGGACTTTTACAAACTCCATTCTGGTAACCTGATCGGTTACGTTTTGACCAACCGGGGAAGCGGCATCAGAAAAAGTAGTCGGTTCATCCGGAATTGTCTTCACAGGAGGTAAGGATGTTTCAATGTTCCAGAAGACATTTCCTTCCAATCCACTCGGCATATCCTTGAGAACATCCCAGTAAATAATTTTACCAACTCCGACTTTTACCGTCTTGCCGAAATCGCCAGTCAGTGAAAGCCTACCAGACTCATAGTGATCCCCGCCTATTTCAAGGATCACTCTCACTTCTGCCTCTTTCTCGCCAGGTTTGCCCTGCAGGTCAAACGCAGCGAACGCTCTGTTTTCCTGTTGCCCGGTCCGCAAGTTTTTAATCTCTGCAGCCATCAAAGGAGTAGAGAAAAATAGCAGCAGCAGATATGCAAATCTTAATGACATGCCTAGTTTTCCTGTTGTTACGATTTTCATCACTTGTTGCATTGCAGGCCTATACTGACCGTTGCCTGCTTGCATAGAAAACAGGCGCCTTTAGATGAGTCACTACATTTTTTCCCACACCCCCAAGAGGAATCGTCAAGCCATGCACCAAAACATATTTGACTATCCTCTTCACAGTTAATCTTTGTTTTCAAAGGTTTATTGAAATATTGGAGCAAGTAAGTCCCCCACATTTTTTCCGGATTGCGTTTCAGATAAAATTCTATTTCCGGGGTAATTCCGTCATCACACTCATCGGTAAATTCAAATATCATTGTAACATTCTGAGCTGCTGCCAGCGCAGGATAAGCAGGTGATAATGAAGATAGCGCCAGCAAGAGTAGAGCCGCTGCTGAATTAATTTTTATTATGTTGTGGCATTTAACTGGCAATCTGACACCTCGCAGAAAATATTCTCAACCTGACCCCTAAGTCTATGCTAGGTTGCTGATGCTTAATCTGTCACAATTAAGTATTATTTTCTCACCATGGGATATAACATATCCGCTGGCATGACAATTGTTTTTTAAATAGTCACACAATAATGTGCCCTAAAAGTGTGTCAAGAAGGCTTTACTCTGAATAAATTTGATGAGATTGGCGAGTAACGTGGGAATAGGGTCTGCAAAAAAAGCATTTTTGATCATGGCATTGTCATGCTTTTTCCTGATGGCAGTCAGCGAACCTTTATGGCAATATCTTGAGTACAAAGCATGTGATGTCAGGATGAACCTGCGCCGTAAGCTGTCATTGGGACATCAGGATCCGTCCGGCGTCGTCGTTGTGGTCAGCATTGAAGATCACGAGGCGCTCAGGAAGAAGCCTTTCATATTCTGGTACCCGGAATTGGGACGTTTTTTAAAATTGGCTGCCCGATCTGGTGCTCTTGCAGTCGGAATCGATATAATTCCGTTTCATTCGCTTGAACAAAAGTTGCCGGACAGTTTCAGAGGATTAGATGGCGAATCACCATCGCTGGCAACACTTAATGACATTGGCAGACAGCTAGACAACTCTCTGGTGGAAGGGATCATGCATGCGTCTCGTGAGACGGTAATCGTGCAGGGTGTCTCTGGTACGCTTGTGCCATACTACCACGACTTGATGGCTTTCATGGAGAATGTCAAGCTGGCATCGTTGCGAGTCGATTCCGATTCTGACAGCATTTTGCGAATGGCGTCCCTAAGCCCGGAACAGGGGCAGGCGGGCTTTGTCGCGGAGCTCTACCGCGCAACCGGCGTTCCTGCGCGAGCCCCGAATCAGTTCAGGATCAACTTCTGCCTGGTCGACAAGATACCAAACTACTCTTTTGAGGACATTCTTAACGGTTCCTTTGACATGTCCAAGCTGCGCGGCAAGGTCATTATCCTCGGATTAGTGAGCAAGCACGAGGATGTGCATAATACCCCGCTTGGGAAGCGTTCCGGAGCGCAAATTCATGCTGCTGAGTTGGAAACGCTTCTGACCCGGACACAAATCATCAATACCGGCAGGAACATGTATTTCGGACTCTTGGCACTGCTCTGTCTTGCCGTTTATCCATTTATCCGCTTCAGGCAGCCTGTCATGTCATTTTGCTGGATCTGCGCCATGATGTTCGCCTACTTCGTCGTAGCAACGTACTCATTTTCATACGGATTCAACCTGCCCGTATTTCCCCATATCCTTGCACCTCCGGCAATGTTTACGGCCAACTATCTTTACCGTTTTATGGTCGAGGAACGCAGTAAACGCAAGCTCTACCAGACCTTCAGTTATTATGTTGAACCAGCCATAATCGACAAGCTCATCACTCAGGATCCGCTGACCCTTATGAAAGGCGAACGGCATGATGTATGTGTGATGTTTCTTGATATCCGCGGTTTTACTGCGCTATCTGAGAGCATCTCATCAGAGGCACTTGTTTCCATGTTAAACGCTTTTTTCGGGTGTATCAGCGAAATCATTCAAGGTAATCAGGGTTTTGTCAACAAGTTTATCGGAGACGGGTTGCTTGCATTTTTTGCTGTCGACGAACAATACGTTGATGATGCTTTAAAGGCATCCAGGGAAATCTGTGAGGCAACGGATCAGTTGAACGACTCCGGTGCGCTGGAGGCATACATCGGCGACAGGAGTATCGCAATTGGAATCGGCCTCCATTGCGGCAGCGTGATCCTGGGAAACATTGGGTCGAAGCGAAAACTTGATTTTACGGTTATCGGGCCACCGGTCAACACTGCTTCACGAATCGAGTCATTGACAAAACAGTATTCCAGAAAAGTTCTGGTGAGCGATGCCGTGCGAAATGCTGCTTCAGAACAGTTTACGTTTGAACCGCTTGGCCGGAGTGAAATTAAAGGGATCAACGGTGGAGTTGAGATTTATGCACTAAATATTTGAAAAATACATTCGTAGTATTATGAATTTTAACTAATGTAATTCAAAGGAGTAACTGTTTATGCAATTTATAATCATACCGTTATTGATGGCCCTGCTGCTATTGACCTCTCCTGCGTTTTCTGCAGACTCATCCTGGCGAATATTTGATGTCAAGGGCAAGGTGAGCTTACAGAATGACAGTGGTACTCGCGCGCTCTCAAACGGAAAGAACCTTTTTGAGATGGTCCAGAAGGGGAGCCGGTTCAAGGTTGGGAGCGGTGGGAAGGTTGTCATCGTTTCGCTGAAGAGTCGGCAGGCCTTCGAGATCGGTGAAAATAGCGAGGGGATAGTTGAGGCGGATCATGTCCGAGCTATCAAGGGTGCCGTTTCGCTTAAAAAAAGCTTTGCCCTCCCCAAAACTAATGACGGCAGCATGGGTGGAGTGGTAATGCGATCCGGAGGCAACATTAGCAGCTGTCTGAAGCCTCTTTCACCCAGCAACACGGCCGTAATAGATCATTCTCCCGAATTGAGCTGGGAGAATAGCTGCGATGGCTTGAAGCAGGTCACAGTTACTGTGTTGGCTGATGAACGAATTGTTCTTACGGCGGAGTCAAATGAGACACATTTTAAGATACCAGATGGTTTGGTCCAACCTGGCAGGAAATACATGTGGTTGATCGCCGGCGGCTCCGACTTTGACATGGCCAGCGGCGTGTTCACCATTTTGCCCGAAGCTGATCGCAAGGAAGTGCTGGAGAAGACAGCGGCCTATGCCAAAGTCGATGATGACGATATTGCAGAAATGATTGCCTACCTCTATTTTATCGCTGGCAAGGGTCTCAACGAGATGGCCCGTCTAGAGAGCAATAAAATTCGACAACGTTTTCCCAGTGCCGCTGGCCTCAAAGATCTTCCCTAACATGTAATAAGCAACCCCATTTATCAGATTTCAAAAGGGCGTTATTTTGAAAACCTGTCGCCGCAATCTTCCTGACCGCCACGAATCTTCTCGACGGCGTGATCGATCGTCGGCCAGATCGCTTCAAGGTTTTCCCGTGCGCCTTTGGGGCTTCCGGGGAGATTTATAATCAGTGACCGGCCGCGAATGCCTGCAACGGCACGGGACAGGGATGCCATCGGGGTTTTCTCAAGACTTCTGATGCGCATCAGTTCACCGAGTCCCGGGATTACCCGCTCCACGACCTGCAGTGTTGCTTCAGGGGTTATATCCCGCGGCGAAACGCCGGTACCGCCGGTTGTCAGAATCAGGTCGGCTATGTCAGAATCCGCCCATCCCGTCAGAACTTCGACAATTTGATCAAACTCATCGGCAATGATACGGGACTGAGTTGTCGTAACGCCGCGCTCCGCCAGCCAGGCCGTCAGTGCCGGACCGCTCTCGTCAATCCGCTCGCCCCGGGAACCCTTGTCACTCAACGTCAGGATAGCAGCTCTCATCTCATCTCCTCCGGTTGCGTCTGTCCCCGCTATTTCTGTGCGGGTACTGCGCTCCATTCCGCCTGAAGTGCCTGAGCGATGTCGCTGCTTACCGTCGACAGGGCACGGGTATATGCTGCAACAACAGACTCGTATCCTCCTCCGCCGGTCACTTCACGAATCCGCAACCGTCCGGACTTTTGCGTGCCATCTGCTGTACGGCGTATTCTCCAGAGTGCATCGATTGATACGGCAGAACCCTCTGATTCAAAACGTTGAAAATCAACAAAAACCCGAAAGTCTGCATCACTGCCCATATTTTGAGGATAAGATGAGATTCGGTCAGATTCGAGCAGACGTGACAGATTATCCGCCAGCAGCCGGGGAATACTGCTTTTCAAAGGCTCGGCCCAGCGGTGAAATTCCCGGATTTCTATCTGATTGGTGTGTGTGCGTTCCACCAGTTGCAGGCGATCAACCAGTTCCGGCACCGTCGGCGTCTCAACGGAAACTGAAGGCATTATTTTTTTTGCAGATAAGGAAGGCACACGCTTTGATTCAGGCGCGGGTGCCGATTCAAGAGCATAATAGGTCACTCGGGGAGAACTGCTGCAACCGGTTGTCATGGCTGTTACAAGACAGCACAGAAGTCCACTGCGGATGATGGCCTGCCTCATGGTTTGTTCTCCTTTTTCCCCCAGATCAATGATTCCGGGTGTTGTTCCAGATAATCGCCCAGACCGCGTAACGACTGGGCCGCCCGATTCATTTCACGCAGGGCTTCGCGGAGATCTTTCTGGAGCGGTGCATCGGCCGACAGAGTCTGTTTTGCGCTGCCCAGGGTTTTACGTACTTCATCGAGAGAAGTGCGAACATCTGTCAGCACGGAACGCGCTTCGGGAACGATAACGGCATCAACATTCCTGAGCAGTTGATCCGCATTCTTTAGTGTGGTGTCGAGCGTCTTGATCGCCTGCCGTGCATCGCCGGCAAGTTCCTCCATTGGCAATTTATCAATCTTAGTTACTATTTGCATAAGTGATGCCTGGAATTGTTCCATACTTCCGGCGATGGTCGGGAATTCGGGAACGGGCTTATTCCAATCCATTTTTGCCTCTACCGCTTTTGGAAAAAAATCGAGCGCAACATACATCTGTCCGGTCAACAGATTTCCGCTTCTCAGTTGGGCACGAAAACCATGTTCAACCAGGGAATTCAACAATTCCCGTGAAGTCAAGGTTTTACCCTGCTGCGATTTGTTCCGGTAATGAGCCCGCAGCCGTTCCGGATAAAACTGGATCTCAACCGGCATGGAAAATTCTTTACGGCGCGGATCCAGTTCCACGTTAATTTTACTGACTTCACCCACGGTTACTCCCCGTAGATCAACCGGGGCACCAATCGGTAGGCCACGAACAGATTCCTTGAAAACCAGGACGTAGTTTTCAAGGACAGTATCCGGGCGTTTCAAGGCTTCTTCTTTGCTGGAAAACAGATTGAAGGCACTATTGGCTTGTGCAGGCGGGGCATCACTTTTGTCTTCCGGGGTTTGAAAGGAAATCCCTCCGAGAAGAATTGAAAGCATTGATTCCGTGGTAACCTTGACGCCATTGGCATCAAGGGTTATGTCGACGCCACTGGCCTGCCAGAAGGTAGTATTGGACTTGACGTACTGGTCAAAGGGGGCACGGACAAACACTTTGAGAGTGACACCGGTACCATTTTTATCCAGTTCGTGCGCCACTACTTCGCCAACCTGCACCCGGCGAAAATAGAGTGGTGAAGCAATATCCAACGACCCGATGTCTTTTGCGTGTAAAACAAATTGACGTCCCGGAGCGTTCATAGTAACCACCGGCGGGCGGTCAAGTCCGCTGAAAGCATTCTTCCGGACGGTAGAGGTGCCGGCATCAACGCCAATATAGGAACCTCCCATAAGAGTTCCAAGCCCGGAAACATTTCCCCCCGTGATCCGGGCGCGTACAACCCAAAAACGCGTATCTTCCATCAGAAGACCATCGGCCTCTCTCGTTAACTCGGCAGTCACCACCACGTGAGATCTGTCCTTGGCAATGGTAATGCCCTTAACTTCTCCGATCTGGACTTCCTTATACTTTATCTTTGTCTTGCCCGGTTCCAGCCCTTCGCCATTCGGGAAGGTTATGGTGATAACCGGACCGCGCTCAACATATGACTTGACCGCCAGTGAAGCGCCGATAATTGCGGCGATGATCGGGATAATCCAGACCAGTTGGAGGCTCCGACGGCGGCGGGGTTGAAATACCGCCTCTGGAATTGTTGAAAAATCAGGGTTTTGAGATTCATCGGTCATATGTTTCTCTCTTTTTGCAGTGGGTCCCAGATAAGTCGCGGGTCAAAATATATGGCGCTGAACATCGTAAGTACAACGACCGCGCCAAAGGCTATTGCACCGGTTCCGGCGGTAACTGTGGCCAGAGAACGAATCTGCACCAGTGCGGCCATGAGTGTTACAACATAGATATCCAGCATCGACCAGCGGCCGACAAACTCCACCAACCGGTAGAGTCGTGCCCGCTGTGCGGTTCGCCAGAGCGAGCGGCGCTGCACGGAAAGCAGCAGCAGGGTAAGTGCCAGCAATTTGAACAACGGCACCATGATACTGGCGATAAACACAATTGTTGCGATCCCTTCAAAATCGGTCTTCCACAAATGAACCACTCCGCTCATGATGGTGTCTTTACGGTAATTGAAAAGTGATCCGGTTTCCATGATCGTCAACAGATTGGCGGGGATGTAGAGGAGATAGGCAGCTATCAGCAATGCCCAACTGCGCGCCACACTTCGCGGTTTACGCGAGTGCAGACGGGCATAGCACCGTGAACAGTGTCCTGGAGTGCTCTTCTGCGGCAATCTCGAGACCAGACCACAGACATGACATGAACAGAGACCCTGTTCCGCTGCTGTCACCCATTGCTCATTCATATCGAACGCTCGCAGACTGATCCCTGCTCGATCCTGATCCAGACATCACGGGGGTTAAACGAAGAAGCGACGGCGGCAAGCATCAGCGTTAACCCGCCAAATGACCAGAGCGCAACACCGGGGATAATCGTGGACGTTCCTTTCAGTTTGACCAGTGACACGAGTATGCCGAGCATGAAGACTTCAACCATGCCCCACGGTTTGATGTTTTGCAGTACTCGCAGGATCAGGGGGAGACCGGCGGGGACAACCCGGAACCTGAGCGGCAGCAGGAGGTACACGATCATGGCTATTTCGAGTCCCGGAATCACAATTGCCGTAACGAAGACAAGGGACGATATCAGGTGCATCTCATGGTTCCAGAGATAGCGTACGGCACCAAAGAGATGAGTCGCGTTGGGATTGTCCTGTATTTCAATTCCCAGAAGCGGGTATATATTGGCGATGACGAACAGTACTGCTGCCGCCAGTGCGAAGGCGAGAGAATTGTCAAGACTTCGGGGAGAGCTCCGGTACAGCATCGCCCCACACCTCCTGCAATGCGCCTCTCCACCCGTGGGGAGCGGGATTTCGCGCTGTAGCAGGTCACATTCCTGACAAGCTATGAGTTGAGTGGGATAAGGAGTCATAGTAATTGTGCCGCTGTCTCCGAAACAATGATTTCGCAGCAGAGTACGGACATGCGTAAATGTAGTCAAGTTGAAATGCGAATCAGTTTCTGTGGGAGGGGCATGAAAGCTGAAGGGGGCGTCTTCAATAACTCTCGATCTGACACAAACTCCCTGTGCAGTCCCGTGAGAGGATCTTTGAAACGAAGCGCCTGCGCGATAAGCTGAAGCGGGGTGTCGAAATCGTCTTCTCGCTCATCTTGCAGTTCAGGATAATAGCGGTCGTTCAGTATCCCGAAGCCGAGGCCACTCATGTGGATCCGCAGTTGATGGGTTTTGCCGGTGTGCGGGCAGAGGGTAAAACGGGCTGTATCCCCTTTGACCTCCGTCAGATGTATGGCTGACCGGGCATTAACGCTGCCGGGTACCACCTTCATTCGGAACCATGGATTTCCCCGCTCTATTCGATTCTCAATATTCCATGAAGCTGTTTCCTGAGTCGGCAGACATGCCGAGAGTGCCTGATAGGTTTTTTCAACCTGTCCATTCATGAAAAGCCTGCCGTAGAGCCCCCGGCTCTTTTTGTTGACGGAAAAGAGCACTATTCCGGCAGTTTCGCGGTCGATGCGGTGGAGGGGCGCCAGATCTGCTATTCCGGTGCTGCGCCGTAGGCGGTTCAGCAGACATTCATCGACATATTTTCCCCCGGGAGTTACCGGAAGAAAATGCGGTTTGCAGACTGCCAGTATTTCGTCATCAATACAGAGGATTTTTTCGGCGAAAGGGATACGCGGTTCAGAGGCGACTTCACGGAAATAAAAAATACGGCCCTGCGGAACGTATAGAGTATCACGTGTTATTTCGTGTCCTCTTTCATCAAGGACTTTTCCTTCTGAAATCCGTTTTTCCCACATTTCCGCTGAGATGGCAGGGAATCTTTTACAGAGGAACGCAAGGATTGAGGGGTACGGTTTTTTAGATTCCGGCATGGTGACGATTGAGGGGTGCTTGGATATTCCCATGTAGAGTTTCCTCAATCAACTTCAGGAGAGATACTTTTGTCTAACATGGATAGCCAGGATAGCCAGGATAGCCAGGATGAAACCGGGTATCCATATCCAGTTCATCCTGGCCATCGATGTTCATAAATTATTCAGGTAATTATTTCCCGCGTCGTGAACTGTTGAAAACGGTTTTGGCCGGTCCTCCGGCTGCTCCCGGTCTGCCCTGCTGGGGACGCGCAGCAGGTTTGCTGCCGGGGTGATCGCTTTTGAACGGGTTGATTGATCCCGTCGGACTTTTTTTCGCTTCTGCTGGTTTGCGGCTTGGCCGTGGTTCGCGCGGTGGCCGGGCGAATTCGGCATCTTTTTTCGGAGCAGGGACACTGTAGTCAAAGCCGTCTACGGTGCGACGTTCCAGCGGAGCCCCCAGCTTTTTCTCGATTGTCCGCACCATGACAGTATCCTCGCTGCATACCATGGTAAAAGCGTCACCGCTTTTGGCGGCGCGTCCGGTACGACCGATGCGGTGTACGTACGCTTCCGGAGTATCGGGAATATCGTAGTTGATAACGTGCGATATCTGACTCACGTCGATACCGCGGGCAGCGATGTCGGTTGCCACCAGAATCTGATACGTGCCGTCACGAAAGCCGTCCAGTGCTGCCTGACGGCGATTCTGCGAAAGATTTCCCTGCAGCGAGGCCGCTTTGTAACCGGCTTTCTCAAGCTGTTCGCCCAGACGTTTGGCGCGGTGCTTGGTACGGGTAAAAATCAGTACCGAATCGGTATCGGTATGCTTTAACAGTTCCAGCAGCAGTCCGGTTTTCAGGTGCTGCTCCACCGGGTAGAGTGCGTGGGAAACGGTCACCGGAGGAGCGGTATTGCCGACCTTGACGGTAATCGGATCGGTCAGAATGTCGCTGGCAAGTTTGTTGATATCCGGCGGCATAGTGGCAGAGAACAGCAGAGTCTGCCGTTTGGCAGGAATCTGCTTCAAAATGCGGCGGATGTCAGGGAGAAATCCCATGTCGAACATCTGGTCAGCTTCGTCAAGTACCAGCACTTCAAGGTGCGAAAGGTCGATGGTTCCCTGGCCGATGTGATCCAACAGGCGGCCCGGGCAGGCGACGACGATTTCGACGCCGTTTTTGAGTGCCTGAATCTGAGGATTGGCGTTGACTCCGCCATAGACGGTAACACTCTTGAGTCGGGTCTGTCGTCCCAACGTCACAAAAGATTCATGGATCTGTTCGGCCAGTTCGCGGGTAGGGGCAACAATCAAGGCGCGGACGCGGCCGCGTGGCCCCTCCATGAGGCGATTGAGGATCGGTAATGCGAAGGCCGCCGTTTTGCCGGTACCGGTTTGGGCCAGGCCCATGACGTCCCGTCCCTGCATGACCGTTGGTATTGCCTGCTGCTGGATAGGGGTGGGCGTGACATACCCGACTTCTTTGATACGTGCTGCGATTACGGGGTGAAAATTAAACGATTGAAACTGCATGTTACTCCTCTTTCAGGTTGCTCTGATGGTACGAAAAAAGCCCCGAAAATTTCCGGGGCTTACGATGACGTGCTATCCGGTACAACAATTGTAATGCCTGACCATACCAGTTTTATCCGAGTCGTGTCAAGCGGTTAAAATAACAGGCAATTCAATGCAACGAAAGACCCTTCTCTTTCAGCCACCCGGTTACAGATCTCCAGTCACGGAAATCGCCGATGGAGCGTGCCGAAATATTTGGATGTTCCATTTCGATCAGATTCGCGAGATCATTTCCTGGCCCAAGTTCCAGCACGGTTGTGATGCCGGTTTCTTCGAGTGCTTCCATGCAGCGGTCCCAGCGTACTGTCGTAGCTATCTGACGGGTAAGCGCATCAACTGCCTGGCTGCGGGTCCGCACTCGAGATCCGTCAACGCCCGCCAGAACCGGAACTGAAGGTGAGGTCAGATTTGAATCGTCAAGAACTCTCCTGAAATTATCGGTAGCAGCAACAAGATAACGGCTGTGAGACGGGGTTGTAATTGCCAGTCTGGACATGTTGGGATTGACAATATGGGGATCAGCCAGGAAGCTGTCTACTGCGTCGGCCGGGCCGGTAAACACCTGTTCGCCCCGGTTCCTCACTATGGCAGTTTCCAGGCCGTAATCCTTCAGCCCGTGTTGCATAGCTTCCTGCACCTGATAGGACACCCTGCCCCGCCAAAGCACCATGCAGCTGCCTTTTACGGCTAAAGGCCCGACTGCCTCATCCATCAACCGGGCACGTTGGCGCACCAGTTTGAGAGTGTCGGTTACATTCAGTGAACCGGCCACATGGTATGCAATCAGTTCTCCCAGTGAGTATCCAGCTATCAGGGCAGGTTGTGGAATGAGTGCGGCAATCCGTTGCCAGACGGACAGTTGATAGAGCGCGATAGCAAACTGGGCATTCTCGTTGGTAAAAATGGCTTCATCCGTCAGGTTGCGCCACCATCCCTCAACGTCTTCACCCAATATCTCCGACGCACTACTGCGGAGTTCTTCCAGGTCGGGAGCTGTTATCAGATTATCAAGCATGGCACGATGCTGACCAGCCTGCCCTGAACAAAGAATCGCAAGTTTCATAGGATCTCTGCCATATCCAGACGATGGGCGACCCAGGAGGCCGCCACAAGATCAGCGCTGCCGCCGGGGCTGAGTCTTCGATCCACAAAAGAGCGGTGTATCTGTAGCAACCGGTCCTGCCATCCTGGCTGTTCCACACCGCCATTGGCGTTAAATTCCCGTGCGGTTTGTTTTGCATAGGCCAGCCCATTCTCCCCGCCGCGCCACAACAGGTTCGAATCATCAACCTGTTCTATCAGCGCCATAAGCGTACCTATAACTGCCTGCTCGTGGTCGTAACCTTCCTGAAGCAAGGCACGGAGGGTTGGTACACCGCAACCGTACACCATCGGAAACCCGGCGGCAGCCTCACCACGGGCACCGGCCTTGGCATATCGCCGATACACCAGATTTCCATGGGTAGCAGCAGATGCAGGGCGTGCGGCGAGAATCTTCCCCCCCCACTGTTGCGCAACAATCTTCCCGCACCTCAATCCGGCCAGGTCCGGGGAACAGTTGCGCAATGCTGCGGCGGATACAAGAAGCCCCAGGTTGAAGATTGCCCCACGATGGGTGTTGATATCATTGGTCGCAAGCAGCATCCTCGATTCAGCCTTCCTACCTATTGCCATCATGGCCTCGAATCCATCTCCAAAGGCTGCGGCCATCGCCATTTCAGAAAATGTTCCTTCCAACGCAGTGATACTCTTCAGGAACGTGCCGATATGCATGTCCTGATGACTACCGGAATCGACCGGCGTTACCAGTCCCGGCTTAGGCCAGGCAATGACCTCGGTGCGCAGGGCATGCAGGCAGAGCTGATCAAGTACGTGAAAATCAACCAGCGGTGAAAATCCCTGCTGTGTTTCCGGTGAATAGCTGAGAGTCCGTTCCAAATTAAGCATCCTTTTGCCCGAAAAATTCCTCAAGCCTCAGCAGCCGTACATCATACGTGGATTTGGCCAACACGGTACCCATTCCTCCAGCCATACCTGCAGCAGAAACCTCCCGCCAGGCCGCTGCCCAGCCGGACGGAGCAACCAGCTCGCCGTCCAACCGTGGTTTCGAACCATCACATGTCTCAAGCGCGTCCAGGAGACGATGCGTGTGTGAGGTCTCATTGCAGACAAAGAGTACGTCTAGGTCGCTCGTATCGGTCATATAGGTCCGGTTGCTCACGGTCTGCCACAACGCCGATCCATACACGCAGGGCGCAACGTTTGCATCCTCGCAGATATCCAGTACTCGCTGCACAAGCTCCTTACAGCGCCCGTCAACTGCGTCGTGAGCCTGCGCCAACGCCAGCGGACCGCTCTGCCTGAGTATTGCCGTTGAAGGCACTACCAGTGAAACGCGTGTGCGTGTTGCCGGCGGCGGCAGGGTCAGGCCAACCGTAATGTGGGTGCCGGCATCCTGCTGCTCAGGTTGTCGCGCCAACACGAGCGGCAGGTCGCGCTCGATCCATTCCTTGGCAGCGGCTGCATGCGCCGGGTCTGCGATGAATTCAGACACATCCAGACCCGGATCAAGCCAGACCAAGCCATGGCGTTGCGGCACCAACATCACGCCGTTGCCACCAGAGCGGCTATCGGTGCGGCCAATTCCCTGCCGCCACGCTCAAGCCCCAGACGTGCACGTCCGTCTTCCTGTTCCGTCTGAGTCAGGGCGGCGATAAGGCAGCGCCGCCAATCGTCGTTTTTGCGCCACAACTCATGAATCGCTCCCATCCGCCAGTAGTTTTCCGCTCCCGGTGCAAATACGGGGGACTCCTCTGCCAGAACCAGCAATTTGTCGTACGGTATCTTGGTCACTTTTGCCATCGCCCGCAGATCCATGACCCGCACCTGTGCATCCGGCAGGGCACAGACCCGGTCTGCCATCAGCCCGAACGCCAGGAAACCGCCGCTGACCGCCTCGCCATGGATTACGGTGATCAGGCTGTGCCCCTGGCATCTGGCGAGCTCACAGCATTCTGCCACGTGGGCAAAATAGCCGTTCAAACCCAACAGTTCTTCATGGCGTGAGAGTTCCTGCCCCTGGGTATCCACCAGAAAGACAATCGGACGCGGCGGGCGGAAAGTTGCCTCATCCTCACGCACAGCGGCCAGAATGGCCCCGGCGACCTTGAGGGAAGTACTACAGTTGATAGCGGCCTTGTTACATGTGCCGATGATTACCGCCTCGCGATCACCGACGGTTGCGGTGCCTCCCAAAAAGTCGCCATCAATTGCTATATGGTGTTGTCCTGTGCCAAACAACCTGTCAAACAGGATATTCATAGTGCCTCCCCGAGCTGCCGGTTGAACGCGTCAATCGGCATGAGTGCTACCGCTTCCAAATCTGTGAAGCCGGACACCTGGAAGATGATGCGTCCATCGCGAGCCTCGGCATAGCTCTCCGTCCGTTCAGCCAGCTGCCGCTGTATCTCGGTAAGCCCGGCCAAGCCCGCCGGCTTCAACTTCTCTTCGGCATATGCGCCGAGCAGCTGTGCGGTTTTTGAGCGGAAGGAGTGAACGTCTTCGTCAACCAGGTGGGTCGCCTCGCCCTGAGCGCGCCGTAGCTTACCGCCGGTGATACGCCATACCAGCGCCCGGTCGCGGGAATCGAACTCTTCCACACCTTTGACCGTCTCGATGACCTCCGGCCCGGAAAGCCCCAGTCGTCCCTGCTCGGAGATAACCACCTCCGCGCAGAGGCGCGACACGATACCCATCCCGCCAAAGGCGCCGCAGGAGCCACCGATCAGGGCAAAAACCGGAATGCCGGCAGCCTGGGTACGCAGAACGGCGCGCATCAGTTCCGATATGGCAATCAGACCGGCGTTGGCCTCATGCAGACGGACACCGCCTGAATCAACCAGCAACAGTACGGCCACCGGCCGCTCGTCAAGAGCCCTCTCCATCAAACCACGCAGCTTGGCGCCATGCACCTCTCCCACGGCACCGCCATTGAACTTTCCCTCCTGGCTGGCAATCAGCACGCTATGACCGGCCACCGTGGCCCGCCCCACAATAACGCCGTCGTCAAAGGCCACCGGGGCATTGAGCCGCGCCAGGTGGGGACTGGTGTGACGGAAATGCGGAGGACAGATTTCCGCAAAAGAGTCCGTATCAACGAGACAGGTAATGCGGGTCCGTGCTGATGCTTCAAAATAATTGACCGTTTTTGAGTTCATGGTCTCTCACTCCTGAAAGCATCAATAGCCTGATCGAGACGCAAGCTGACCACGGCCGGGGTTGCCCCAGCATCATTAATGGTGACATGCAGACCTCCCACCGGCTGGCGTTCAACAAAGTCGTTCAACACTGCCTTCCAGATGTCGCGGAATCCTTCAGCGGGGGTGGACACGTCTATTCTGCATGAATTTTCAGCGTCGCCGCTCTCAACGAGTACTTCAAGATTCCCCGAAGAAACGACGCCACAAACCCGAGGTGTTGGTGATGTCGTCAAGCGCCCTGTTGACGTAAAAATCATTACAAACTGCTCCATATATTCTCCTTACCAGTTACGGAAATGATTTGGTGGATTATAAAGACCACCTGAAGCACGCACGAGATCTCTGATGCTGCGTGCTGCGAGGAGATCCCGGGTAGCCATTCTTTTGTCAATGCCGAGATCCTGGGGGTATTGAACAATGCCGCGATCACGCAGGTTTTCCACCATGCGTTTGTCACGAGCCAAGCCCGCCTGTGTATAGCCGGCAACGCCACGAATAGCCTGTTCGCGCTCCTCCGGATTCTGACAACGCACGAGATGAGCTATCCCTTCTTCAGTGATTATGTGAGTAAGGTCCTCCCCATAGATCATGACCGGTGGCAACTCCATTCCGGCGCTCTCGGCCAGATCCCAGGCATCGAGGCGTTCGACGAAGGCCGGTTGCATATGTTCACGCGAAGTCTCGACTATCTGCGCCACCAGTTTCTGGCCTCGAGGCATACTGTTGCTGCCGCGCCCCTCTCTCCCCGCCCGCAGCCAGGCGGGTGAGGCATGACGACGTCCCCGAGCATCAGAACCCATGTTGGGTGCTCCTCCAAAACCGGAGATTCTCCCCTTGGTGGCAGTGGAGCTGTTACCCCCCATGTCGATTTGCAGTGTGGAACCGATGAACAGGTCGCAGGCATAGTGACCGGCGGCCTGACTGAAAGCACGATTGGAGCGCATTGAGCCATCCTGACCGACAAAAAAAATATCCGGTCGAGCCGCAATGTAATTTTCCATTCCGACTTCTGAGCCGAAGGAATGAACTGACTGAACGAAACCGGCTTCGATAGCCGGAATTAACGTCGGGTGGGGATTCAGAGCCCAATGAGTACAGATCTTCCCTTTCAACCCCAGTTCAGCGGCATAGGTAGGAAGCAGTAATTCAATCGCCGCAGTGTCGAAGCCGATGCCGTGGTTGAGGCTGGTAATGCCATATTCGGCATAGAGTCCCTTGATTGCAATCATCGCCATCAGGATCTGTATTTCGGTGATCTGCGCCGGATCTCTGGTGAAAAGCGGCTCAATGTAGTGCGGTGTGGGCGCTTTAACGAAGAAATCGACCCAGTCTGCCGGAATATCCACCCTCGGCAGCTTGTCGACGACTTCGTTAACCTGGGCGATGACAATGCCGTTCTTGAATGCCGTGGCTTCAACGATGGCAGGTGTATCCTCAGTATTAGGGCCGGTATAGAGATTGCCCTCCCGGTCGGCCATTTGGGCGGCGATCAACGCCACCTTGGGGGTGAGATCAACAAAATATCGGCCGAATAGTTCAAGATACGTGTGGATAGCGCCGATCTTGATCCGCCCCTGCTCGACCAGCGTCGCCAGGCGGCCCGCCTGCTGTCCGGAAAAGGAGAAGTCGATGAGGCTTACCTGCCCTTGCTCGATCAGGTCAACATGCTCAGGCAGTGCCAGAACCGATTGCACGAGGTGTAGATCACGCACCAGCGCCGGATCGGTTTTCACGAGGCTTTTTGCAAGGAAGTCGGCCTGTTTCTGGTTGTTTCCCTCAATGCAGACCCGATCGCCAGGTTCGATGATGGTTTCCAGCAGTCGTATGATATCATCTGCGGCAACTTCGCGACCGTTGGCCAGGGCTGCGCCGCGCTCTCGCCGGTTTTTACAGTTGCTCCGTTCCCGGTCCCATATAGGTGTATTGATTGATGGTTTGTTCATGGTGTGCCTCTCCGAATAAAAATCGATTATCCTTGATCCGCCCTTCATCATACGGTTATGTCGGCACTGCCCGGTCGCTCGGCTGTTCATTTTGCCGCAGCACGTTCTTCTGAACTTTACCCATCGTGTTACGCGGCAGATCATCGACAAAGTACACCTGCTTCGGAACCTTGAATCCGGCAATGATCGCTTTAAGCGCATTGATGATACCGGTCTCCGTCAAGGCATCACCAGCCGCGTTTTTCTGTCGGACCACAACCACCGTGACCACTTCCCCCAAATCAGTATCGGGGCAGCCGATCACGGCCGATTCGACTACACCGGACATTCCATCGACCATCTCTTCAATTTCCTTTGGGTACACATTGAGCCCGCCGGTGATAATCAAATCCCTGGTACGGCCGATGATCGTTATATAGCCGTCGTCATCAAATCGCCCCATGTCTCCGGTCTTGAAGAAGAGTTCTTCGGTGAACTCCTCCCGTGTTTTTTCCGGCATCCGCCAATAGCCGACGAAGACCTGAGCCCCCTTGACCAGAATATTTCCTACCTCGCCTGTTTTTGCCGGAGTACCGGCGTCATCCACGATGCGGATTGTCGTCCCGGGCAGAGGGAATCCGACCGTTCCGCCGCGTCGCTCGGCATCATAGGGGTTGGAGGTGAACATCCCCCCCTCGGTCATGCCGTACCGTTCGAGGATTGTATGGCCGGTACGCGCCTTGAACTCGTCGAAGGTTTCCTTCAATAGCGGTGCCGAACCGGAGAGGAAGAGACGCACGCCGGCACACTGTTGACCGGTGAGCCCGGATTCCGCCAGCAGGCGGACGTAATAGGTAGGCACCCCCATGAACACCGTCGCCCTGGGGAGTAGCGACACGGCGCGCGCAGCGTCGAAGCGCGGTTCGAAGAGCATGGGACTGCCGTTCAGCAGGGCGCAGTGGATCGCGACGAACAGGCCGTGGGCATGGAAGATCGGCAGCATGTGCAGGAGCACGTCTCCGGGGCGGAAGCCCCAGAGACGATGTAGAACCAGGGCGTTAGCGGCAAGATTGCCGTGGGACAACATCGCCCCCTTGGGCCGGCCGGTGGTCCCGGAGGTGTAGAGGATGGCGGCGAGGTCAGTCGCGATGCGAGGTACAGTGGCGAAGGTTTTCTGATGCTCTGCCGCCGCTTCAGCCAGGCTCCCGCCTCCGTCGTCTCCAAGTTCGAATACGTGTGCCACTCCGGCTTTTCTTGCCATCTCGTCGGCCAGCACTCTGGGCTGTGGCTGACAAACGAAGAGGCGCGGCGTGGCATCGCAAAGAAAATACTCCAGTTCGTGACGCTTGTAGGCAACGTTCATCGGCAAGAATACGGCACCGGCGCGTAGGCAGCCAAGGTAGAGGAAAACTGCTGCAACCGATTTTTCGACCTGCACCGCGACGCGGTCGCCCGACTGCACGCCGAGCGACACAAGCAGATTTGCGTAGCGGGCTGACTCCTGATGCAGCATGCCGTAGCTTACCACTCCGCCGTCGGGGAGAATCAGACATGCCGCATCCGGGTCCGCCGGAAAGCCTTCCAGGAGAATCGTATAGAGATTTTCGTTTATGGCACAATTCATTTGGTGGAAATACCCATCATCATGTCAGGAAACCAGGTGGCAATACCAGGGATGAAGCAGAGCAGCAGAACAGCGATCATCATGAGTCCGACAAAGGGCATCACACCCCAGATCACGTCTTTCAGTGGGATGTCCGGCGCAATATTCTTGATGACGAATATGTTCAGTCCGACCGGCGGATGGATAAGCCCCATCTCCATGATGATGGTCATAACTATGCCGAACCAGATCAGATCAAACCCTGCAGCCCTCAGTGGCGGCAGAATGATCGGTGCCGTCATCAGGATAATCGATACCGGCGGCAGAAAAAAGCCGAGGATCAGAACCATGAACAGTATCATCGAGAGGAGCACCCACTTGGAGAGATGCAGCGCGACGATCCACTCGGCTGCCGACTGGCTGATGTGCAGGGAGCTCATCACGTAGGAATAGAGGAGCGACATGCCGATAATCAGCATCAGCATGGTCGATTCCTTCAGGGTGCTGGTGAAGATCGGCTTAAGATCTTTCGGGCGCCAGACCTTGTAGACAACGGCAATCAGCGCCAGCGCCAGAATGGCGCCCAGTCCGGCTGTTTCTGAAGGTGTCGCGTAGCCGCCGTAGAGGGCGATCATGACGCCGGTGAGCAGGATCACGAAGGGAAGCACCCGCGGCAGCATCCGGGTCTTGTCGGCAAGGGTCAGGTTCATGTCATCAAGATAGGCGGACTTGGCGCCGCCTCCCTGATATACATCGAGTGCCACGTTGTACTCACGCTTGTACTGCCATACCGCATACCCTGAGAAGAGCGTAACCAGCAGGAGGCCTGGTCCAAGGCCGGCAAGGAACAGCCGGCCGAGTGATTGTTCTGCGGCAACGGCGAACAGAATCATGGTGATGGAGGGGGGGAGAAGGATTCCGAGCGTGCCGCCGGCGGCGATGATGCCGGCGGCGAAGCCGGGTGAATAGCCCCGCTGTC
>VFJW01000031.1 GCA_009885845.1 Geobacter sp. | reverse complement strand
ATTATTTTACAAACAATAATCTTTTTTTTCAGGCACCCCGAAAAATAACGATCAAAAAGGGACTCGCTTTTTAACACAGCAAATAAAATACTGTCAAATCAAAAATGAATGCGTCAGCAATTATTCTTCAAAAACTTCATAAAATCCATGAGTACCAAGTGTGTGAACATTCATAAGATTTGTTGAGCCGCGAGTTTCTATAAGGCCCATTGTTATGACCACCCGATCTCCGTTTCTAAAACCGGTCGCCAGCATTTTTTTCTCAACCTCGTTAATCTGCTGATCAGTATTTTCCATTATACCGACGCCGGTACATTGCACACCCCAATAAATTGATAGCCTTCGGTGAATCTCGGTTGATGCGGTAAAAGCAATGATCGGAGTTATCGGGCGAAAAGCAGATATCAGAGCAGCGGTATTGCCGGAACGGGTAAATACCGCAATTGCTTTTGCCTTGAGAGTTGCGGCAGTACAGCAGGACGCTTCAGCGACCGCTTGTGCTGTTGTTGTAACGGCGTTGAGATATCCGCCTGTACTGTGCAGATCAGCACTTTCAACGTCTTTGGCAATACGAACCATTGTCTCGACTGATTCTATCGGGAAATCGCCTGATGCAGTTTCAGCAGAAAGCATGATTGCATCGGTACCATCGATAATTGCATTGGCAACATCGGATGTTTCGGCTCTGGTCGGGCGGGGATTGCGGATCATGGAATCCAGCATCTGAGTCGCTGTTATGACCGGTTTACCGGCCCTGTTGCAGGCCTGAATTATTTTTTTCTGATAGATCGGCACCTTTTCCGGTTCAATCTCAACACCCAGGTCTCCGCGAGCCACCATAACAGCATCGGTTGCATCAAGAATTTTTTTGAAATTGCGCAGCGCCTCCGGCTTTTCAATTTTTGCTACGACCGGAGTATCTTTTCCTTTAGCAGAGATTATTCTCTTTATTTCGAGTATATCCTCTGCCGTGCGTACAAAAGAAAGCGCGATAAAATCGACCCCTGCTTCAAGTGCAAAATCAAGATCAATTAGATCCTTTTCTGTAAGACAGGGGGCTGAAACATTAACACCCGGGAGATTGATCCCCTTGTTGTTTTTGAGAACCCCTCCCGCAACGACGAGACAGCGGACCCGTTCACCATCAATGGCTGTTACCTTTAATTCCAGCAGGCCGTCATCAAGCAGAATCCGGGAACCGGGATGCACGTCATGCGGCAGTGACTGATAGATAGTCGGAATGATGCCGTCACTGCCCAGAATGTCGTCTGTGGTTATCACCACTTCCTCACCTTTAGTCAGCAGCATACCGTCGCCGGCCATCTTTCCGGTTCTGATTTTCGGCCCCTGAAGATCGCCGAGAATACCAGCCTGACGTCCAAGTTTATCAGAGACGTGCCGGATTATCCGGATCAACTCCTGTTTTTGCGAGTTTTCACCATGGGAAAAGTTCAGCCGGAATATGTCCACACCGGCCAGCATTAACTTCTTTATCATTTCCGGCGAAGAACTTACCGGTCCAACAGTGGCAACTATTTTAGTTTTGCGGGTTGACCTGGACATTATTGCTCCTGGGCATAATATGGTTCTTGACTCAGATATCGTACGGAACCGGTAAATCAGGCGTGTATTGCCTCTTTATGAACGTCCAGCGCTGCCTCTCTGAGCGCTTCGGAAAGAGTCGGGTGGGCGTGGCAGATAAGGGCTATATCCCGGGCTGTTCCACCAAAACTCATAACCGTGGCCGCTTCAGAAATCAAGTCAGATGCCCGGGGACCGACAATGTGGACACCAAGTATCCGGTCATTTTCCAGATGGGCAAGAATTTTGACAAATCCTTCAGTCTCATCCATACAGCGTGCCCGTCCGAGTGCGGCAAAATTGAAGCGGCCGCTACGAAACGGTATGCCGGCAGTCTTTAGTTGTTCCTCCGTCATCCCGACACTGGAAGCCTCCGGCCAGGTATAGACAACTCCAGGAATGAATTCGTACTCTACCCTGGTGGTCATTCCCGCCATCCGTTCCACACACGCAACCCCTTCCTCAGAGGCCTTGTGAGCGAGCATCGGGCCGGCCACCAGATCTCCGATTGCATACACTCCCGGCACTGATGATTGATATGAATCATCGACAACGACTCTCCCCGCTTCATCCAGAGAAACGCTAATCTCTTCAAGACCAAGCCCTGTCGATAACGAACGACGCCCGACCGCCACCAGAACCTTGTCGCAATCAACCTCTTCGCTCCCGGCACCTGAATTGAACTGGACAATCGCCTTGGAACCGATCTTGCGCACCCCGGTAATGCGGGTACTTAACTTGAACTGAATACCCTGTTTGCGCAGAGAGCGGTAGAGAGTATCGGCCGCCTGACGGTCCATATTCGGCAGAATCTGCGGCAGCATCTCCATTACGGTTACCTGGGCACCCAGACGCCGCCAGACCGAACCGAGTTCAAGCCCTATAAAACCGGCACCGGCGACAACAAGGTGCTCCGGCACATACTCAAATGAAAGTGCTTCGCGTGCAGTGACCACCACATTGCTATCAAATGAGATGCCCGGCAAGGCGGAAGCCTCACTACCGGTCGCCAGAATCACTTTTGGGGCGGTAATGACGACGAACGTCCGGGCAGGAGGATCCAGAAGATTCTGCAGGTCGTTCGGCGCCGAAGAAGCAGCGAGTGCAACTTCGACCTGATGTCGGCCGGCAGGATTAACCCCCTTGAGAACAGCGGTGCCATGGAATCGTTCTATCTTGTTTTTTTTGAACAGATAGGCGATTCCATCCGTCAGTTTTTTGACCACATCCTCCTTGCGCAGCATCATGGTGCGTAAATCAAGATGCGGGGAATCGACAACTATGCCGTGCAGGGCAAACCGGTCCCGTGCCATGGCAAAAAGTTCACTGGAGTCAAGCAGTGCCTTGCTCGGGATACATCCTTCGTTAAGACAGACGCCTCCCGGAGTAGTACGTTTCTCGACAACGGCAACCTTCATCCCGAGCTGAGATGCGCGGATAGCAGCAACATAACCGCCAGGTCCGGCGCCGATGATGATAAGATCAAAACTGTTTGTTTCCGACATATGTATTCCTCCGTAACGGTGACCGCACAAGGTGAATCCACTATTTTTCCGATTAACTTTCCAGCAGCAGCTCTTCAGGTTCTTCAATGTATTCTTTGACTTTTTTCAGAAAACCAACCGCCTCGCGACCGTCAATAATGCGGTGATCGTAGGAGAGCGCCAGGTACATCATCGGACGAATGACAACCTGGCCGTCGCGTACTACCGGCCGTTCCTGGATTGCGTGCATTCCCAGCACGGCACTCTGAGGAGGATTCAGAATGGGCGTGGAAAGCATCGACCCATAGACGCCGCCATTACTGATGGTAAATGTGCCCCCCTCCAGATCTGAAATAGCCAGATGATTGGTTTGTATCTTCCCGGCGAAAGCAGTAATAGCCTGATCAATCTCATACAATTTGAGATGGTCGGCGTTGCGTAAAACCGGCACCACCAATCCTTTATCACTACCGATAGCTATGCCGATATCGTAGTAATGGTGATACACAATATCATCAGCATCGATACCGGCATTCACCATCGGAAACTCTTTGAGGGCTTCAATACACGCTTTGACAAAGAACGGCATATACCCAAGGGCAATTCCATGACGCTGCAAAAAATGCTCGCGATAGGTGGTGCGCAATGCCTTGACATGAGTCAGGTCAGCCTCATTGAACGTAGTCAGCATTGCGGTCTGCTGGCGCACAGCTACCAGGCGCTCGGCGATACGCTTACGTAGTGGCGACATAGGGCGGCGCTCATCGCGAACAGATGAATAGGAGGGTGACTCCTCCGAACGGACAGAAAATTGTTGTGCCGGCTCATTAATTTCCAGAGGAGCAGATACTGCATCAACCGGCGGCGAAACGGGTAACTCCGCTGCATTTGTACGCTCCGGGAGAACCGCTTCGGATACGACATTAGTTGCAGGACGGGAGGGTGGCGGCATTTTCGACTTTTCCTCAATACTGGTGAACAGGTCATCAAGCGTAATTCGTCCTCCCTTGCCACTCCCCTCAACCTCATCCGGTGTGATGTTCTGTTCACGCATATCACGTCGCAGTGATGGTGATGATGGCGGAGCAGCAAGCTTATCTGCCAGATCTGTGACAGGGGCAGTGACCTCTGTCACGGGCATACGTGCGGATTCCTCAATCATGCCGATTATAGCTCCGACGGCCACCGTCGTCCCTTCAGGCACGGTGATGGTGAGCATTCCGGTCGCTTCGGCATTAAGATCAAGCGTAATTTTGTCCGTTTCTATTTCACACAAAGGTTCATCCCGCTTGACCATTTCGCCGCTTTTTTTAAACCACTTTGCCAGCAGCGCTTCACGTACCGATTCACCGACTTCGGGGATTTTTATTTCCATGGTTGACTCCATAAAAACAGTGTGAACTCAAAAAACGACTCTGCACAGATGTTGTATTCTACCTCATTTTCTCCAATTCTCCAGAAAAAACAAAAGGCGACCAACAGTGGCCGCCTTTACGGAATCGGGGAAAAAGGTCTCTATGCCTGTCCTTTCAAATGCTCCCTCCCAAAAGGAGACATCTGACGGAGCCGGGCAATAATAGGCGGCATTTCACGGATAACGGTATCGATCTCTGCGTCCGTCGTATAACGTGAAAGAGAAAAACGGATCGACCCGTGGGCGCAGGTGAAGGGAACACCCATCGCCCGCAGGACATGGGACGGCTCCAGCGACCCTGACGTACAGGCACTTCCTGACGAAGCGCAGATTCCGAACTCTGACAGCAGCAGCAGTATGGCCTCCCCCTCGACAAACTCAAACGCAATCGAAGTGGTGTTAGGGAGACGTTCGGCACCACCGCCATTGATACGGGCGTGAGGTATTGCATTCATCAGAGCGTCCTGAAGCCGGTCACGCATCGTCTTAACGACACTGTTTTCCGCTGCCATATAGTGATCAGCCAGTTGGCACGCCTTGCCGAGGGCGATAATAGCTGCGGCGTTTTCGGTACCTGCCCGACGGCTCTTTTCCTGATGACCACCGACGAGAAACGGCCGGAACGGCGTACCACGGCGAACATAAAGAACGCCGATCCCTTTGGGGGCATGCAGCTTGTGACCGGAAAGCGAGAGCATATCGACACTCGAAGCGGCCATATTGATCGGAATCTTGCCGATTGCCTGAACCGCGTCACTGTGAAAGAGAGCCCCTTTCGACTTGGCGATTTTAGCCGCTTCCTCAACCGGAAAGATAACGCCGGTCTCATTGTTCGCCCACATAAGCGATACAATAGCGGTATCGACGTCAACTGCGGCACGCAACTCCTCCATATCAAGTCGACCGGCACCATCAACACCGATCTCGGTGACCCGGTACCCTCTCTGGCGCAGATTGCGACACTGGGTAAGGACGGCGGGATGTTCAACTCGTGACGTAATGATGTGACGCCGATCAGGGAAAACCTCCAGTGCCGAACGAATGGCAGCATTGTCACTCTCGGTGCCGCATGCAGTAAAAATGATTTCATCGGGTGAAGCACCCAATAGTTCAGCAACCCGGCCTCTGGCTTCATTCACCTTGCTCTGCACCTGACCGCCAAAAAAATGCATCGAGCTCGGGTTGCCGTACAGTTCACAGAAATAGGGACGCATCTCCTCAAAGACCGCTTCATCAACCTTTGTCGTCGCGTTGTTGTCGAGATAGATCTCTTTCATTGTGATACCTCCTCAACCACAATATCCTCAGCCACCAGATCACGCAGTTTGGCCTCTACCATGCGCGCGGTGTTGCCTGACGAGGCACACCCGGCGCAGGCTTTACGAAATGCAACCTGCACCTTGGCACCATCGATGTCAATCAACTCCAGATCGCCGCCGTCAGCCCAGAGCAACGGACGGATGTCACGCTCCAGAACTTCCTGGATCAGCTGCATCTTCTTCATATTGGATAGTTTTTCCGGGCGCACCCGCGCCTGAGCCGCCGTTTCACCCAGCACCAGAGCGATCAGATCCTTTATCTTGGGGATACAGCCACCACAGGCACCGCCCGCTTTGGTGAAATTTGTTACCTGCTCGGCAGTTGTCAATCCGTTGGTCTCAATGACTTTTTTTAGGAACGCATCAGTTATACCGAAACATTTACAGACTATCTCCCCTTCATAGTCGGGGTACGCAGGACCTTGATCATGCTCACTGTCATGCTGGGGAATATCCATTCCGCGATATTTGAAGATTGCCACCTCCAGCGCTTCCTGCCCCATAACGGAACAGTGCATCTTCTCTTCCGGCAGACCACCCAGAAAATCGGCAATATCCTGATTACTGACCGCCAGAGCTTCATCGAGAGTTTTACCTTTGACCATCTCGGTCAACGCGGATGAAGAAGCAATGGCACTGGCACAGCCGAAGGTTTGAAACTTGGCGTCAACAATCTTATCCTTGTTGTCATCCAGCTTGAGATACAACTTCAACGCATCTCCGCAGGCCAGGCTGCCGACTTCGCCGATTGCGTCGGCATCAGGTATATCCCCGACGTTGCGCGGGTTCAAAAAATGATCTTTAACGATTGGTGTATAATCCCACATGATGTAACTCCTTAAAAATGTATCGATTTAATTTAACTCAGTATAAACTTGCGCCCCGCGGCCATGACTTCAGCCAGACGAGCATCATTGCCCGCTTCTCCGTACAGTCGTACAACCGGTTCAGTGCCCGACTTACGAAACAGCATCCAACTGCCGTCTTCGAGTAATAATTTGGTACCGTCAACTCTAACAATTTCCTTGACCTTCGTGCCGGCAATCTCCGAAGGAACCGCATTTATCTTGTTCTTATAGGCAATTTCCAGCTCTGGAGACAATTTCAGATTATCACGACGGGTCACAAAACACCCCACCTCACCATACAGCCGGTCAAGAAGTTCGCGAATGCTTTTACCCTCACGTGCCACCATTTCAGCCACCAGAAAGCAGGCCAGAATTCCGTCCTTCTCCGGAACGTGCCCCCTGATCGTCAGACCGGCGCTCTCTTCCCCGCCAATGACCAGTTTGTCCTGACTGATCAATTCTCCTATATACTTGAAACCGACAGGGGTTTCATACACCTTCACCCCATGCTTTTTTGCCACTGCATCAATCAAATGAGAAGTTGCGACACTGCGTGCGACACCCCCCTCAAGCTTACGTACCCGAATCAGATAATCCAGCAGCAGGGCAATAATGTAATTCGGCTCGATATAACTGCCGTCGGCATCCAGGATGCCAAACCGATCGGCGTCGCCGTCAGTTGCGAGGCCAAGCTTGATATCTGGATCGTTTTTGACCAATGAAATAAAATCGGGGATATGTGCCTCGGACGGTTCGGGCGGATGTCCACCAAAGTAGGGGTCGGGGCGGTCATTGATAATAGTGTACGGGATGCCGCGAGTCCGGAGCGGGTCGTCCAGATAACCACGCCCGGTGCCGTACAGAGGGTTGAGAGCAACCTTACCAAGTTTCCCAATAGCATCAAAGTCGACTTTTTGTTCCAGAGCCTTCAGATAGTCGCCGTGCGGGTTGATTGTCTCTGCCAGCCCACGTTTACCGGCCTCTTCAAGAGACAGTTCAGTATACCCTGCTGTTCCGACCGTCGCATTGGCACGCCGCTCAATCTCGTTCGTGGTTTCCGGCAGCGCCGGGCCTCCCGAGGAGGGCGAAAACTTGACGCCGTTGTACTCAGGGGGGTTATGACTGGCGGTAAAATTAATGCCGCCGGCAGCCCCACGCCGCAGAATTTCGTAGGAAATAACTGGTGTGGGGGTATCACGTTCGCATATGTACGCCTTGATGCCCGCCCCGGCAAGAACACGGGCGGAAGCTTCCACAAAACGCTGCCCCATAAACCGGGTATCACATCCGATCACTACTCCTTTGTCCTGCTCACCCGATGCTTTAATAGTATCGGCTATGGCCTGAACCACCGTTTTTACGTTATCAAATGTGAAGTCCTCACAGAGAATTCCGCGCCAACCGGATGTTCCAAAAGTAATTTGCGGCATTTACCCCCCCTAGTGCATAACAGGACATCTTTTGTCATGTTAGAATAATACACATGTGGCCGTCCGTCAAGCGAAACGAAAGCAGTAACGCTTCAGTATTTCAGCCGTTCCCAAGACCGCACTTGACCTGAATCGGCCAACAGTAGTATATGGTTACGCTCTGAATACTTACTAAAAGGACTGCTTCATGACCAAAGAACTTGCCAAGGGGTACGAACCCCATGATGTAGAAAAAAGATGGTACACCGAATGGGAAACGAAGGGCTATTTCCGTGCCGCTGCCACATCAGACAAAAAACCGTACTCCATAGTAATCCCCCCCCCCAACGTAACCGGAGCCCTGCACATGGGGCATGCCCTCAACAATACCCTGCAGGACATCCTCTGCCGCTGGAAACGGATGCAGGGATACAATGTGCTCTGGATGCCTGGCACCGACCATGCCGGCATCGCCACCCAGAATGTCGTAGAACGGCAGTTAACCGCTGAAGGGAAGGATCGCCACGATCTGGGCCGCGAAGCATTTATCGAGCGGGTCTGGAAATGGAAAGCCGAGTCCGGCGGGCAGATCATCGGTCAGTTGAAACGTCTGGGCGCATCATGCGACTGGGAGCGGGAACGCTTTACGATGGATGAAGGGCTCTCAAAAGCGGTGCGTACCGTTTTTGTCAAACTGTACGAAGACGGTCTGATCTACCGCGACAACCGCCTGATCAACTGGTGCCCGCGCTGCCATACCGCCCTTTCCGACATTGAAGTCGAACATGAAGATCACAAAGGGCACCTCTGGCACATCCGCTACCCGGTAGTCGGTGAACCGGGACGTTTTGTCGTCGTTGCGACAACCCGTCCGGAGACGATGCTCGGTGATACCGCCGTGGCAGTACATCCGGAGGACGATCGCTACAGCGATCTGGTGGGAAAAAAGGTGCTGCTGCCGCTCCTGAACCGGGAAATCCCGGTCGTTGCTGATGACTATGTGGACCGCGAGTTCGGCACCGGAGTGGTTAAAATAACCCCGGCCCACGATTTCAACGACTTTGAAGTCGGCCAGCGCCACGGGTTGGACAAGATCAACGTCCTCGACGAGTCCGGCATAATCAATGCCGCCGGCCATCAGTACGAAGGGATGGACCGCTTCGCCGCCCGTTCCAGAATTGTAGTCGAATTGGAAGAAGCCGGCCTGATGGGAAAGATTGCTGATCACCCGATGTCGGTCGGCGGCTGCTACCGATGCAAGACCGTGGTCGAGCCGTATCTCTCGCTGCAGTGGTATGTGAAAGTTGCTCCGTTGGCCGAACGGGCTCTTGACGCCGTAAAAACCGGAAAAACCCGCATCCTCCCCAAACAGTGGGAGAATACCTACTACGACTGGATGGAAAACATCCGCGACTGGTGTATCTCGCGGCAGATCTGGTGGGGACACCGCATCCCGGCCTGGTTCTGCGACCACTGCGACAACGTCACCGTTTCGATGGATACGCCGACAAAATGTTCTACATGCGGCAGCGATGAGCTCCGCCAGGAAACCGACGTACTCGACACCTGGTTTTCATCGGCCCTCTGGCCCTTCTCCACCATGGGATGGCCGGAGCAGACCGCAGAATTGAAAACGTTCTACCCGACCGCCTGTCTGGTGACCGGATTCGACATTCTCTTTTTCTGGGTTGCCCGCATGATGATGATGGGGCTGCACTTCATGGATAAAGTTCCCTTCACGGATGTCTACATTCACGCCCTGGTGCGCGATGCCCAGGGGCATAAAATGTCCAAGTCGAAGGGTAACGTCATTGATCCGCTGACGGTTATCGACCAGTACGGGACAGACGCCTTCCGCTTTACGCTGGCCGCCTTTGCCGCCCAGGGCCGCGACATCAAGCTCGCCGAAGAACGCATCGCCGGGTACCGCAACTTCTGTAACAAGGTCTGGAATGCGGCACGCTTCACCATGATGAACCTGGAAGGCTTCAATCCTGACGGCATCAACTTTGACTCACTGGAGTTATCTCAGGGAGACAAGTGGATCCTGCACCGTTTGAACGAAACGGCCCGGACCGTCGATGAAACCCTGACCGGTTATCGCTACAACGAAAGCGCCATGGCACTCTATCAGTTCACCTGGAGTGAATTCTGTGACTGGTATCTGGAGTTGTCAAAGCAGGACATCTATAACGGAACTCCGGAGCGGAAACGGGCGACGCAATACGTGCTCTGGTACACACTGGAGAATCTGCTCCGCCTGCTGCACCCGTTCATGCCCTTTATCACTGAAGAGATCTGGCAGGCACTTCCGGGAACCGTAGGGGCGCCGCTTGCTGCGCCCGACGGCAGGGCAGAGCAAGCGCTGCCCCTACAAACCATCATGCTGGCGACATATCCTGAATATCGTGAAGATCTCTCCTTCCCGCAGGACTCTGCCGATATGGAACGCATCATGGCGGTCATCGGCGGCATCCGTAACATTCGCGGCGAAATGGAGGTACCTCCATCGAAGCAGATTGCCGTCATCCTCTCCTGCGACAGCGAAACCAGCCGGCGCCTGATGAAGCATAACGAAAACGCCATTATCAATCTGGCCAGAGTTTCCGACCTTGCAATCGGTTACAGAATTGAAAAACCTGAAGACGCTTCGATTCAGGTGGCCGGAGATGTCCAGATCTATGTACCGCTCAAAGGGCTGGTAGACGTAGCCGCAGAAGAAGAGCGCCTGCTGAAGGAAATCAGCAAAATCGACAAAGAGATAGAGATGTTCTCAAAAAAACTGGAGAGCCCCGCTTTTGTTGACCGCGCCCCGGCAGAAATTGTCGCCAAAGAGCGCCAGAAACTGTCTGATGTGAATGGCAAGAAAGTTATGCTGGAAGAGAGTTTGGACAAGATCAGAAAGTTGAAGTAGGTGAGTAAAATTCGGGACACCTCCCACATTTGTAAGTCAAGTATGGGAGCCGCTGAAGACGGCCCCATCTTTAAAGTTATTCAAGTGAAAGCACTAATCGTTTACCAAGGGCCGCCGCTAACTTATCAAGTTGACGAAGGGAGGGCCAATGCTTTGGATCTTCCAAGCGGGATACCGCAGGCCACGAGGTGCCGAGCGTTCGTGCGAGGTCAGAGAACTTTTTCTCTCCTCGGTTTAATTTGACGAGTAGCGCCGCCTGAATGTTGACATCCGGCGCAATCATATGCACGTTAGTGCCTGATTTGGAGTGAGGAAGAGGAATAATCTCGTTATCTTCCATCCTTGATTCAAGCGTTAGGTCTAATACCTCTATGGCATTGTAATTGGCTTCTTCAAGAGAGTCACCTTCACTGATAGCTTCAGGGAAGTCAGGAAAAGTAATGGTGTATCCGCCTTCGTCGGCAGGATCAAAAATGGCTGGATATTCGATTTTCATTTTAGTTTTACCCCCGATTGTTTCTCTATGGACAGTAAGGTCTTGATTTTAACGTCATGTGTGCCGTGAACCGGCACAGTGACCTTCACGCCATCTTTAATCATCTGGTGATGGCTGCCATTGATGGACTTGATTTTCCATCCCAGTGCTTTGAGCTTTTTTATGATTTCTTTACCGTTCATTTTTATATTGATATATCATTTTAGGTAATATAGCAAAGATTTTATTGTGTGGAAGTGACGAAGTGAAACATAAGCGAGAGCGGGAGTACACCAAAGCAAAAGAGACGGGCATTCCCCGATGAGTCTATATCAAGGGAGGAACCGACACCTCAATTCACCCTTCCCGATGGTTTTAATGTATGCCTTTGACCGGAAACAGAACAAGCTTCCGCTCATTTCACCGGGCAAGTCACCGGGCAAGTATTTATAAATCTTCGTCAAGAAGAGCGCCTCATTGTAGTCATCGAAGGCGAAATGAAAGGTGCAGAGATTCAATCAATTCTTCAACTCAAACACCGGGATAACTTCAGAGAAACGTATTTGAATCCTGCACTAGATCAAGGATTAGTGGAAATGACCATTCCAGATAAACCGCAAAGCTCTAAACAAAAACACAGACTCACCACAAAAGAGCAAAAGCTAAAAGCCGAGGTAATCCGTGAGCAGTAGAGAAGAAACTTTGGGGGTCGCGTCATTATTCTGTTAACATGGAAACGTAGGCATATAGCCAACGCCACCAAGATCTCATAGCAATAACCGGACGAAACAGGGAAAAACCATGCAAGAGTTCAAGAACGTAGCCATCTTTGCCAAGATCCATGATCCCCGCTGTCTGGGTGTTGCCAGTGACCTGACCAAATGGCTGGAGGAGCGCGGTTGCACTCCCATGGCTGAGGAAGAACTGGCCCGTCAGCTCGGCTACCCGAACGCGCTTACAGAGGAGGAAATCCGTGAGCAGGCTGAACTGGTCGTGGTGCTCGGAGGCGACGGCACACTTATCTCAGTGGCCAGACTCTTTTCCGGCAAAGAAGTACCAATTCTGGGAGTCAACCTGGGCAGCCTTGGATTTCTGACGGAAATTACCGTTGAAGAACTCTACACACGTCTGGAAAAGTGCCTGGAGGGAAACCCCCGCGTCTCAGAACGGATGATGCTGGAAGTGACTCTCCACCGTGAGGGACAGGAAATCGAGAATTGTACCGTCCTGAACGATATGGTTATCAACAAGGGCGCGCTCGCCCGGATCGTGGATCTTGAGACCAAGGTCAACCGCCACTTCCTGACTACCTATAAAGCAGACGGACTGATCGTTTCAACGCCCACCGGCTCAACCGGCTATTCTCTCTCCGCCGGAGGCCCGATTATCCACCCGCTGATGAGCTGTATCGTCATCACCCCGATCTGTCCGCACACATTGACCAATCGCCCGATTGTCGTCACCGATGAATCTATCATCTCGATTACCGTTACCTCCTCCTTTGATGAAAAGGTATACTTGACGCTGGATGGACAGGTTGGCTTCGAACTGAAAGAAGGTGATTCGGTTGATGTACGCAAAGCGCTGAAAACGACGTCCCTGGTTATGTCGCGCAGTCGCGATTATTTCGAAATTCTGCGGACCAAGTTAAAATGGGGAGAGCGCTAACACGATATGTTAACCGACCTCATCATTAAAAATGTCGCCATCATTGACACTCTGCAGATTTCATTCAAACCGGGGTTGACTGTGCTGACCGGCGAAACCGGAGCAGGGAAGTCCATAATCATCGATGCGGTCGGTTTGATAATGGGTAGTCGTGCATCCAGTGACCTGATCCGCTCCGGCGAGGAGGAGGCGGTCGTCGAAGCGCTGTTTGACATTTCAGCCCGGCCGGAAATAAAGCTGTTGCTCTCTGAAGCCGGATTTGATGATACTGACGAACTGCTCATTAAACGTTCTCTTTCCCGGGGAGGGAAAAACCGGGTATTCATCAACGGAGGCATGGCTACTCTGGCTCTCCTTGGCGACATTGCTCCCCGCCTGGTTAATATCTACGGCCAGCACGATTCCCAGACACTGTTGAAACCGGAAAATCACCTGCGATTGCTGGACCGATTTGCCGGTATTGAAGAACAGCGGCAGAAATTTTCCGTTTTGTTCAGCAGACGTTCATCTGTCCGCGACCTGCTGGCGGGCATGGAACGTGCCGAGCGTGAAGCTGAACGGCGTCTCGATCTGCTCTTGTACCAGTCGAACGAGATTTCGCAGGCGGCACTCAAGGCCGGAGAGGAAGAACAGCTTAACGAGCAGCGCCGGCTTCTGGCGAGTGCTGAAAAACTGGGGTGTGCCAGCAACGAGGCTTTCAATCGACTCTACGAAGGTGACGGAGCTCTGCTGGGTCAACTCAAACGTATTTCAGTTTCGATTGGAGAAATATCTGCCATCGACCACTCTCTTCAGATTACCGCTGCTTCACTCGAGGGAGCGTATCTGCAACTGGAGGATGCTGCCATTACCTTGCGCGACTATGCTTCCCGTATTGAATCCGATCCTGCTGCGCTCCAGCTGATTGACGATCGGCTCGATCTGATCGGCAGATTAAAAAAGAAATATGCTCCGACGGTAGCAGAAATACTTGCGTACAAGGTGGAAATCGACTCGGAACTGGAACAGTTATACAACAGAGAGCAGAGCAAACATACGCTGGAAACCGAACATGATCTGCTGGAAAAACAGCTGCAACAGGCAGGCGGGGAACTTACGGCAGCACGGACTGAAGGGGCCAAAAAGCTCAAATATGCGCTGGAAAGTGAAGCTCACCAACTGGCAATGAAGGGGGCAATCATCGAGCCGACGCTGGAGCCGCTTACTGAACCACGCTCAAGCGGTTTCGAAAAGGCAGAGTTCCTCTTTTCGCCGAATCCGGGGGAAATTCCACGGCCGTTGAGCAGGATTGCCTCAGGAGGCGAACTGTCTCGACTGATGCTGGCTGTCAAGCAGGTGCTGCCTGACAGTGACGTTCCGACGTTGATTTTCGACGAGGTTGATACCGGCATCGGCGGCGCGACATCCGAACTGGTCGGAAGAAAATTGAAAAACGTGGCGGCCCGTCAGCAGGTACTCTGCATCACCCATCTGCCGCAGGTAGCGGTCTTTGCCGATCAGCAGCTGCGAGTGGAAAAGCTGATTTCAGAAGGCAGGACAACCACCCGGATCCTTGAACTCGATCGGGATGAGCGCACCCGCGAGGTAGCTCGAATGCTGGCCGGAGCCACCATCACCGATTCAGCGTTGAAACACGCAGCCGAAATGTTGAAAGCCGGCACAAAAAGCTAAGTGACCCGCACTCATAATTCCAATTTCAAATCATAAACGTAATTCAGTCTGGACAAATCCTTTTTCAACTTCCTGTGACCAAACATTCATTAATTTATAGTTGAAATTTAATCACTTGGTGCTACTATCTCAAAAAAAAATCAAGGAGCTGCGTTTATGAAACGTGTAGCCGTAATTACATATATTGCGCTGTGTTATTCCAATTTTGCCCTGGCGGCCTCTGTAACGGTCACATCCGAAGCCCTACTTGCTCAACTTGAACAACGAGCCCAGAAAGCTGCGGCATCTCCCACAGGTGAATACGCAAAAGACCTCCTGGATGCAGGAAAATCGAGCATCGCAGATGCAAAAACGAGTATTGCCGCCGGAAAAGAAAAAATGGCACTCCGGCAGTTGGAAATGGCAAACATCCAGCTGACTGCCGCTGATGCCAAAGCTGCCGAGAAAGAACTGCTGGAAAAGGTGGCGGTTCGACGCTCAGAGTTAAAAAAGATGGAGGCCCGACTGGAGCGATATCGACAGGGAGAGGAAAACTGACATGAAATCGATCCGCTTCTTTGTGGTTTTATCATTTTGTCTATCAGCTTCAACCGTTTTCGCTGCGGGAAAAAACAAGACGTTAATTCAGCTCGATGCGACTCGATCTATTGTCGAAACAGCGTCTAGCAAAACAGAAGGCAATAAAGATGCGGTGGCTGATCTGGAACGGGCGAAAATCGCGCTGAAAAAAGCCGAAGAAAGTTACAATATCGGTAAACCATATTTCAGAGACATAGGCCCTGAGACTGAAAAAGAGATTAAAATGTACGTTACTATGGCGGAGCTTGCCACTGTCACAGCGCTTTCGAGGGTTGAATTGGTGCGGGCATCTGCCGAGTTGGAGGCTTTAGAAAAACAGTTTGTCACGGCATCGGCCAAACTGAAATCATTTGATGACCGCATGATTGAGCTGAAACGATTACGACTGGAATCTGCTGAAATGCAAAAAACCATCCGGGAGCTTGAAACAGTCAAAGCGGAGAAAGCTGCTCTGGCAAGCCAGGTAGAACAGCTTGCAGCGGAGCGAAGCAGAGCTGATAAACTCAAAATCGAGCAGCTTGAACTGAATCGTAACCTGGATGAGTTAAAGGCTGAAAACGAGCGATTATCGTCCCTGTTGGAAATACATCCAGCAGAGACTAAAACGCTGCCGGCGGTGCCGGCAAAACTACCTGATGATAGCCCAAAGAAGCCGTAAGCAGTAATGTCACTTGAAGCACACAATCTTTTTGAAGGTATCCCTTCCATCCTTCAGGAAGAGCTTTTTCAAACTCTGGCGGAATCAGGGGCAGTACGCATTGAGCGCATCATTTCTGATGGCCATACGACGACGCCGGGTGAATGGTATGATCAGAGACATGATGAATGGGTGCTGCTGGTTTCCGGTGGGGCAACGATGCTGTTTGATAACGATCCCACCCCACGGCTTCTGAAGCCTGGTGATCATATCCTGATTCCCGCCGGTTGTCGCCATCGGGTGGAACGGACCGATCCTCTGCAGAAAACGATCTGGCTGGCGGTTCATTTTGACGGGATAACTCAGGCAACCACGTAACGGTTCTTTCCCCCCTGTTTCGCCTCTCGAAGTGCCTGATCAGCCCTGGTTACACATTCGTAGATTGACTGCCCCGCCTTATATTCACACAAACCGATACTTGCAGTAATGCGGATCCCCGGTCGATTGGCCTTGAATTCCGTCATTGCAATCGAATCAAGTACCTTGCGGGCGAGAGTCGAAGCGCCATCAAGATTTGTTTCCGTCAGCAGAAAAAGAAACTCCTCCCCACCCCAACGGGCGCAGACATCCTCGTTCCTGACACAACTCATCAGCACCCGTGCCACCTCAACCAGGACATCATCACCATCGTTATACCCGTATTTTTCGTTCAGCTGTTTAAAGTTATCCAGATCAACAAGCATGACTGAAAATGCTCTCTGATGACGTTCGGAGCGACTCAATTCCCGCTCCATTTTCTCCATGATATCCCGCCGGTTTGCCAACCCGGTCATCGGATCGATCCGGGTGGCAAGATCAAGGGAGCGATCCATCTCACCCAGCTGCGTTTTAAGGCTGTTCTTTTCCTTTTCAAGCAGCTGCGCACGATGGTTAAGAGCGCAGTACTCGTCATACAGCAACCGATATTCAATCATCAACGGATTACTGTCATGGCGGCTGTCCGCAACCAGATGTTCAAAATGGGCGCTGTGTTCACTCCCGGTGCGGGCACTCCTGCTCTGTATTGTCATACACATACTCCTTGGCAAATGACGCCATCGGTCAAAGTTAAAACAATCAGTTCGGCAGGGTCGGAAGGTCCAGTCCGGCCATCTGCTGAACCATACGAACAACCTGACAGCTGTACCCGAATTCATTATCATACCAGACATAAAGAACACAACGGTTTCCCTCGGCAATAGTTGCCAGCGAGTCAACAACGCCGGCATGACGGGAACCGACAAAGTCGCTCGAAACGACTTCGGGCGAATTGGTAAAATCTATCTGGTTCTGCAGCGGAGAATCAAGAGACATGTTACGCAGATAGCTGTTGATGCTTTCAACGTCGACCGGATGAGCCAGTTCCAGGTTCATGATCGCCAGAGACACATTCGGAGTCGGCACACGAATCGCATTTCCGGTCAGTTTTCCGGACAAATCGGGGATAACCTTGGCAACCGCCTTGGCTGCACCGGTTTCTGTGATGACCATATTCAGGGGTGCGCTGCGTCCGCGACGCGATGCTTTGTGATAGTTATCGATCAGGTTCTGGTCATTGGTGTAGGAGTGGCAGGTTTCCAGGTGACCATGCACGATGCCGAAACGGTCATTGATCGCTTTCATGATCGGCACCACCGCATTGGTGGTGCAACTGGCGGCAGAGAATATCCGTTCCTGATCGGTGATCAGATGGTTATTTATGCCGGCGACAACATTGGGGATATCCCCTTTGCCGGGAGCGGTCAGAATAACTTTGGCAATACCAGGCGCAAGCAGATGCCGACCGAGTCCGTCACGGTCACGCCATTTGCCGGTGTTATCAATCAGGATCGCATCGTGAATACCGTACTGGGTGTAATCGACGAGTTCCGGAGCGTCTGCGTAAATGATCCGGATCATGTTACCATTGGCAATGATGGCATTTTCTTCCTCGTCAATCGTAATAATCCCGTTAAAGTGGCCATGCACAGAGTCCCGGCGCAGCAGACTGGCACGCTTGAGAAGATCGTCCGCCCCACCCTTGCGCACAACAGCCGCCCTGATCCTCAGTTTTTCGCCACTGCCCGACTTCTCAATCAGAATACGGGCCAGCAACCGCCCGATACGGCCGAAACCATACAGCACAATATCCTGCGGTTCCGCCCGGACCGCCCCGCGACCGGTATTTATTTGGGCCAGTTCCTGTTTAATAAACTCATCGACAGAAAGCGTTCCAGCCACTTTCTGGTACTGAATTGTCAACTTGCCGAGATCCACTCTTCCGGGAGCAAGATCAAGCTTATCCATGGCTGCAAGCAACGGAAAAGTTTCCATGACACTGAGTTCGGAATCGAGAATCATGCGGGCAAAGCGATGCGCTTTTAATATATCGATAACCGTGCTGTGTACCAGAGTACGTCCGTAGATCGTCAGGATAATATTATGATCACGGTACAGACGGCCGATAATCGGCAGCATCTGCTCAGCACACGTTTCATGTTCTTTCCATTCCTGCAGATAGTTTTCCTGTTTTTGCGGGTTCATTCATTTCTCCTTGACAGTATGTAGCTCCTGCTTTCCGGCACTTCCCTAGACTACTCTCCCCACCAGACGCAGCAGCCCGTCCAGAATCGTCAGCGGACTGGGGGGGCACCCGGGTATGTAGAGGTCAACCGGTACGAGTCCATCCGCACCGTTATGCACTTCGGCGTGATCCTTAAACGGCCCGCCGTTGATCGCACAGGCACCGGCGACGATAACCAGCTTCGGTTCAGGAATCGCCGCATAGGTATCAAGCAGTGCCAGCCGCATATTTTCAGTGACCGGGCCGGTCACGAACAGTCCGTCGGCGTGACGGGGACTGGCCACAAACTGGATGCCGAAGCGCCCCAGATCCCAGCCGATCGTGGAGAGCACATTAGTATCCGCCTCACAGGCGTTGCAGCCGCCGGCACTGACCTCTCTCAGCTTGAGCGAGCGGCCGAAAAGGCGCAGCAGCTCGCCATCCAAGACACCCGATGGATGATACTGTTCACCAGCGGTCACTGTCAAGCTTTCGCGCGTCCGGCCGGAAAGACGTGCATCGGCAGAAAAAGTGATCGCATCCCGGGAGCATGCTGAGGAACAGTCCGCACAGAACAGGCATTTCCCCATATCAAGCGTCAGGGGGCCGGAAACTGAAATGGCGCCATACGGACAGGAGTCCGCACAGTCGCGGCAGCCGTCCCGGCAGCGCGACGCGTCAAGCAGCGGCAGTCCGCGGAAACGGGGCGGCAGCGGCAGCGGCGCATCCGGGTACGTCATGGTGCGGTGCCCCTGACGGAAACGTGTAAGAATAGCGTGTAACATACGGGCTCCCGTTACAGATCAAAACCGCAGTAGGACAGATTGAAACTCTTGTTGCAGAGCGGAAAATCGGAAATCTGCTGGCCCCGCAGGGCAAGTCCCAGCCCACTCCAGTTATGAAACGACGGATCAACGATCTTGTAGCGTTCAAAACATCCCTGCCCGTCCGTCAGGGCGACATGGCATATTTCACCACGCCACCCTTCAGTCAGTGCAACAGCACAACGATCAGCTGAGACCTCTTTCAACTGGTTACAGTAACCGCCGCGCGGCAGATGACGCACCTGTTCATCAATGAAATCCATTGAGCGCTCGGCCTCCAGCCAACGAAGCCGTGTACGGGCAGCAACATCACCGGTGGCGATGGTGATAACCGGAATCTGACTCATCCGGAAAAGACCGAACGGATGATCGCGGCGGACATCACGATTCAGACCGCACGCCCGGGCGGCCGGACCGACAAGCCCGATATTACGGGCATCTGCTTCTGTGACTATACCGACATCTTCCAGTCGCGCCATGACCGAAGGGGTATCCCACAGCAGCTGAACCGCTCCGGCAAGATCTTCCCGTGCTGAGTGCAACCGCCTGTGCAGCTCTTCAACAAGAGCAAGGTCACAGTCATATCCGATTCCTCCCGGCCGGAGCAGTCCACGACCAAAACGACTGCCGCAGAGCTGGGCGGTCATGTTGAGAAAATCTCCCCGGATCCGGCCGCAGAACGAGGCGGTCGGCAGGTAACCGACATCCCCGGATATCGCTCCCAGGTCCCCCGTGTGATTAGCAAGCCGTTCCAGTTCCAGGGCGATACTGCGAACCGTCTCGGCCCGGGGAGAAGCAAAGATTCCCCCGAGTGACTCCATGTTCATACAATAGGCCTGACCGTGGCCAACAGTCGTATCACCGGCTATCGTTTCCATCTGATGAATGGTTCGGGGTGTCGGTCCTCCGATAAGCGCCCGTTCGATACCGCGATGCTGAAATCCGAGCGCAATCTCGAGATGAAATACCTCCTCACCATGACACTGAAAACGAAAGTGCCCCGGTTCAATAATGCCGGCATGCACCGGTCCTACCGCAACTTCGTGTACTGCATCCCCCTCTACCCGGTAGAAATCCATGACCCCCGGAAGCAGTCCACCGCCATCACTGCCGCTCCAAAAACCTTCACCTTCAATAAGCGGCTTCTGAAAACGAACCGGCTTAAACCAGGGGTGCCCTTCCGGACGGGTCAGACACTGTTCGGCAATCTCGCGTTCGAATAGATGTAGTTGCGGGCAGAGCTCTGCCAGTGACGGAAAGGAACGTCCGACAGCAGTAGCAACAATTCCGAGAATGCCGCTCCCGCCACGGGCTGACATGATACAGTAGAGCATTGCCCCGGATGAATTTGGAACACCGAAGTAGGAGCAGACCCGCCATCCCGCCGTGATAGCATCCAGGACTCCCTGAAAAAAGGCATCTCCCACCTGGATCGGAATTTGATCCCGGGGAAACGAAGAACCGTTATAAAATGTTTTCATACCATAGCTCACTGATGCACCTCCAGAAGCGTCGAAGCATCACGCAGCAGAGTCATCAAGGGAGCCGGAATCCATACCCCCAGCAGAAACACCAGCAGCAAAAGAAACAACGGCGGCCCGACAGTCCAGACCGTATCACGATAGGATGTCGTTTCGCTGTCGGAGGGGACTCCGCCCATGACCATCGGTAGAACCGTCAACGCCATGCCGATAAAAATAACCGACAATGAAATCAGAAAGATCGCACCTATCAACAGGCGCCCCTGGATAAAAGCACTGCTGATTATAGTAAATTCACTGATAAACGGCGCGAATGGCGGTGATCCCGTGATGGCAATGAATCCGGCCAGAAAGAGCCCCCCCGACCAGGGAAGACGCTTCAGGGCGCCACGAACATGATCGGTACTTTTACTGTTATAGGAGCGATGAATATTGCCGGCTGAAAGAAACAGAACGCCCTTGGTCAGACCGTTGGCGAAGATATGAAAAAGTACGCCGAAAATCGCCTTGCCACCTAACCCGAGCGCCACCGCCATGATACCGACATGCTCAACACTGGAATATGCCAGCATCCTTTTGAAATCAGCCTGACGCGCCATGAATATTGCAGCAACAATCATTGAAAACAATCCCATATAAATCAGGGCATTTTGAAAAAAGATGATCTCTTTAGTTGCCAGACAGAGCTGATATACGCGGAGAAGAGCCAGAAAGGCCAGATTTACCAGTCCGCCCGAAAGCAGGGCGCCAACCAGACCGGGAGCCTCGCCATATGCATCCGGTTTCCAGGTGTGGAGAGGAGCCAGACCCATCTTTGTGCCGAAGCCAACCAGCAGAAAAACGAAAGCCGCATGAACCCATCCGGAGGAAAGCTTACCGGCATCCCGGACTAAATCATCAAGCAGCAGTGATGGTTCCACCCGGGCAACGATCGTGGCGTATCCGAGAAAATAAAGACCGAGTAAAGCCAGAGCAACTCCGACTGAACAGATAAGCAGATATTTCCAGGTCGCTTCTATTGAACGGGCATTCCGGTTAAAGTAGATAAGGGGTGCCATTGATATGGTTGTTGTTTCAAGCGCCACCCACATCAGACCGAGATGGTGAGTGATCGTTACAAGTGAAGCGGCAGACAGGCAGACCAGCAATCCAACGCACATTACCCGGTTGGATCGTTCGCGGCGATAATAAAGATACCCGATCGAGTAGACCGCACAGGTCAGAAAAAGGATGCTGGTGCTTAACAATACGATTTTCCCGAGCGCATCAAAATGAAACCAACCGTCCGGAGATTCGGGAGGAGTGAACGAAATCATATTGATGGTCATGCCCAGATGCGCAAGTGTGAAGAGCGACAGAATCTTGGGGCGCAGACGATCATACGGAATCAGCCAGGTAACTGCGGCTCCGATGAGCGGAATAATGATCAGGGCAGCATACATGTGACTATTCCTCTTTCAACGAGGTCAGAAGTGAGGTATCGAGCGAAGAAAACTCACGGTTGATCTGATTGATGACAATCCCCATCACGAATGTTCCAACCAGCAGATCGAGCAGGGCTCCTGCTTCAACCATGATCGGCATTGCCTCCGCCAGCAACAGGCCGAAGATAAAGATGCCGTTATCAAGGACAAGATATCCGATAACCTGTGAAATCACCTTACGACGAGTCGTAAGAATCAGAAAACCGGCCATTAGAGTGGCGATCGATGCCGGGACGAACATGTAATTCTGATGCTCGGGCAGCATCGGCAGCCGTCCGGCAAAACCAAAAGAAAATGCGGTAAAGAGCGCTCCGAGAAGCAGCGTTGCGACGTAACCCACAAAAGGTTCTGCCTCTCGTTTGATCTCGGCGGAACGGACAGCCCGGCCAAGCAACTGGGGAATTACAAACCCTTTGACTGCAATAATTACAATTGTAATCCCGACCAGATGCCAGGAAAATGGATGAATCAGGCCGGGCAGAATCCCCAGAAGGACACCCTGAACCGCCACCGCGCGAATTGAAAAAAACAGGCGGCTGGTGCCGAGCAGAATAAAGTTGATCAGCAGGACAAGCACAAGAAGTTGATCGGCCAGAGTAATCATCGAGTCACCTGATAACCAGCAGAGTTGAAAACGCGGCAAGTATGGTAGCCGCAACCAGCAGCTGAGGTATGCGAACCATCCGGAGACGGGCCATGGCCGATTCAACCACCCCGATAACTACAGCCAGTTCCAACATTGAGATAATGAAAAGGGCCCAGTCAAGAGCAGCGTTACCGGTAGCATACGGCAGTGCAAGATGGACAAAAAAGGCACCCAGCACAAACAGCTTGAGTGCTGCGGCATACTGAATCAGTGCAAATGCCGGGCCGCTGTGATCAAGTACCATTACCTCATGGATCATGGTCAGTTCCAGATGGGTGTTGGGGTCATCGAACGGGATACGGCAATTTTCGGCCAGAAGCACAATAAACATCCCGCCGACCAGGAGGATCAGCGCTGCACCGTTGCTCAGCCAGACGCCGAAACTGATGTTAATCAGCATGCTGGAAAGCGAAAAAGAGCCGGAAAGACGGGACAGAGTGATCAATGCAAAGAAGAGAGTCGGTTCGGCAAGACATGAAAAGGTCGCCTCGCGGGCGGAACCCATTCCTTCAAAACTTGAGCCGGTATCCAGGGCGGCGGCCATCGTAAAAAAACGCCCCAGGGCAAACAGATAGGCGTACAGGATCATGTCACCGTCAAAAGAGATCGGGGGCGTATGCGCACCAAACGGAACCAACAGTGCAGCTATCGCAGTCGTTGCCAGAGCAACGATCGGCCCGGCACGAAAAACCCAACTGGTGGTTGTGCTGAACACAGACCCTTTCTGCAGCAAACGGAACAAATCATAGTAGGGCTGCAAAAACGGTGCTCCTACCCTCCCTGCAAAGGCCGCTTTTGTTTTGCCGATGATTCCCAGGAGTAGCGGAGGCATAACGAGCGCCAGAAAAATATGGATGATACTGTTCAGCATAGAAGTTCCCGGTCAGGCATCAGTGTGCCCACAGCATCAGTATAAACAGGGTGGCAAAGATATACAGCACATACATGTGCATCAAGCCGTTCTGCAGACGTCTTAAGAAGGCAAACGCTATCCCTGTCAGTGCAAACAGCGGCGAAATGACTCGTTCCAGAAAAGTTTCGGTCGGCTGGTCACTACAATGCGCCGCCACCGGGAATAGTCCGGCTATCGTCGGGCGCTCAATTCTCTGGCGCAGAATACCATTAAATACTGAAACAGCAAGCTCGGAAAACGCCGCTCCACCGTATTGCATGCGCGCCGTTACGCGCTGATATCCACACCCCCAGGTTGGAGTAGCGGATACCGGAACTTTCCCGAGACGCCACTTCCAGAACAGCGTCACCAGGGCTGCTGCTGCTATAAGCAGAACACCGGAGAGTGAGAGTCTACCGAGCAGATCACCATAACCGGCTGTGATCGATGGCGAAACCAGTTGCGGATATATAAACTCAATGGCGGGTGAAACGAGACGGAGAGCAATCTGCGGTGCCACTCCGATCAGTAGACAGAGCAATGCGAAAAAAAACATCGGCAGCAGCATCGTCACCCCTGCTTCATGAAAGTGAGGCGCAACGGTACTACGTGGAGTACCTAGAAAAACGGAACCGAATAGTTTGGTAAAAGCAACTACTGCCAGTCCGCCAACCAGAGCCAGAAGCGGGGCGAGAAACACGAGGTAGGTCAGACTGACCGCCTCGAGTTGCCTGAATAAACCGAGATACAGAAGAAATTCGCTGACAAAGCCGTTTAATGGAGGAATTCCGCAAATTGCTACGGATCCAACCAGAAAGAGCAGTGTCACACGTGGCATGCTTTTTCCGAGTCCCCCCATAAGGTTCATATCTCGTGTTCCAACCGCATGAATAATAGCTCCGGAACCGAGGAACAATAACGGTTTAAAAAAACTGTGGTTAAGAATATGGAGCAGAGCTCCCGCCATACCGAGATACACCAGCGTGTTATTGTGACTCGATACTCCGAGCAGCGCAACTCCGAGGCCGGTCGTAATGATACCTATGTTTTCGATACTGCTGCAAGCCAACAGGCGCTTCAGATCGTGCTGGGCTACAGCGAAGGCGATGCCCAGCAGAGCCGAGGTAATTCCGCAGACCGTCAGAACGGCCCCCCAGAGGAACGGCGGTTCATAAAAGTAGGTTAACGTGCGGAAGAGTCCATACATACCCATTTTCAGCATAACACCCGACATAACTGCCGAAACATGGCTGGGAGCGTTGGCATGAGCTGACGGGAGCCAGATATGGAATGGCATGATACCCGCCTTCGCTCCAAAACCGACAAATGCCGTCAGTACGATCAGCGAAGCTGTGGAAGAGAACGCCGAAAGCGAACCGGCAGCCGGAAGCAGAAACGAACCCGTTTGACTCGCCAGAAGTGAAAAGTAAACAACAAGGGCGGCTGTGCCGGTGTGAGTAGCGATCAGATAGACGATTCCGGCGCGCCGGACATCTTCCCGTTCGTGCTCCGTCACCAGAAGGAAATAGGCAGAAAGCGCCATAACCTCCCACACCATAATAAAAAAAACTCCATTACGAGCCATCAGCAAAAGCGCCATTGATGATGCCAGTAGACCATAGAAAAAAGTCAGACCACGTTCGGTGGTTCGATGTTCAGCAGCTGGCCAGTACCCGACCGCAAAAAGGGAACCGGCGGCTGAAACCAGAAAGACGGGAAGAAGAAAGAAAGCGGAGAGGGGATCGATGACCAGTTCGCAGGGACCGAATGGCAGTCCCCACTCGAGAAGATAGGTTGTCGTTGTGTGGCTGTAGAGGAGCAGCAGTGAGGATGGGACACCGGCAAAGGCAGCCAGGATAGTACCTGCTGCGGCTATAATCTGGCCGGGGCCCGGTTTTCGAAGAAACAGGCCGGGGACACCTGCGCAACCGATTAACAGTGCGGCACTCAGCGCCACAAGCGCAGGATCAAGCGCACCCTGCAGAGCGAAATACATACAAAGAACTCCTTACATCAGCTCAAAAAAAGGACATCAATACCCTGCAACGGCAACAGATAGTGAACCCCGATACGTCTGCGTGTCAACAGAAAACAGGACCCGAAATCGCCTGAGAGCTTACTGCGTCCAGTGCAATTACGGTTGTCAGAGATAACTGGCTACCAGCAACACAATCAATGTAACGAGTGAATAGAGAACATACTGTTGAAGAACCCCGCTCTGCAATCTACGAATCCCTGATAAACGTCGATACAGATGCATCAATGCAGGTATATAAAGCATCTCCAGCACCACTTCCGGGACATGGCGGGAAAATCGTGCGCAGTCGGGTGACAGATCAGAAATGACGCCCTTTCGGTGACTCTGTGGCTTAAGAACAAAGGCAAACATCGAAACCAGCATGTCGGCAAACGATGACGCACTGTACTGCATACGAGGCGCCGGGCGCTGGTAGGCGCATCCCCAGGTAACGGTTTCGCTGCAGGGCATTCCCGCCAGACGCCGCCGATACCAGACGGCAAGAGCGGCGATCAACACAAGGAGCACCACTCCCGAAACGGTGATCATAGTCAGCGGAACCAGTTCCTGCAATGGAAGGCCGGTCGTCCTGGCCAGGATCGGGAGAATTGTCAGACTTGTGCGTTGCAGCGGATCAACCACCAGAGCGGGAACCAGACCGATTCCAAGGCAGAGCACTCCCAGCAGCAGCATCGGAAGCAGCATCTGCCAACCGGCCTCATGGCATTCCACATCAGTTTCTGCCCGGGGAACACCCAGAAACACAATACCGTACACCTTGACAAAACAGGCCACTGCCAACCCGCCAATCAGAGCCAGCGCAGGAGCCGCGAGGGCAGAGGCAACAGCCGCTCCCCCCTCTCTTTGAATCCCCTGAAAAAAACCGAGATAAATCAGTAATTCGCTGACAAAACCATTAAGCGGAGGAAGCCCGCATATTGCCACCGAACCGACACCAAACAGCAGAGCAGTATAAGGAATCCGACGAGCTGCTCCGCCCATTAAATCAATTTCACGAGTACCGACCGCATGGATAACCGAGCCGGCTCCCATAAAGAGCAGCGCCTTAAATGCCGCATGATTAAGAACATGCAGCAGTGCACCGCTCATGCCGAGCAGCATCATCACTGTCGAACCGGTCGTCTGCCCGATCAGCGCTACTCCAAGTCCCATAAAGATTATACCGATATTTTCAATACTGTGGTACGCCAGCAGTCGTTTCAGGTCATTCTGACCAAGTGCGAATGCCACTCCGGCCACCCCGGAAACGACCCCCAGAATCAGCACGCAGCATCCCCACCAAAGCGGAACTGTGTGGAAAAAGGAGAGCGTTCGTAGTAACCCGTATACTCCAACCTTGAGGATCACACCTGACATGACGGCCGAGATATGACTTGGAGCATTGGCATGGGCTGAAGGGAGCCAAATATGGAGCGGCATGATGCCGGCTTTCAAACCGAAGGCAAAGAGGGCGGTCACAAAGACCACTGCAGACATTCCGGAAGTAGCATCCAGCGAAGTTGGCGCGGGGAAAAGCCAGGAACCGCTCAACAGATTCAATAAGGGGAAGAGTGCAAACAAACCGAGTGTTCCTGTGTGGGTGGAAATCATATACAGTGTGCCGGCCTCGGCAACATCCGGCTTTTCGTCCTCAGTTGAAATTAGAAAATAGGCGGCCAGTGCCATTATTTCCCAGGCAAACAGGAAACTGATTCCATCTCGAGCCAGTACGACACCACTCATGCTTGCAGTCATTACACCGAAAAAAAAGGTCATCGTACGAACAGTGGCAGGGTGTTGATCGGCATGCCAGTAGGTACGCGCATACAGTGCAGCACAGCCGGGAATGAGAAAAACGGGGAGCAGAAACCAGGCTGAAAGAGGATCAATACCAATCTGGCACGGACCGAAGGGGGACTGCCAGATCAGTTCATACAGGAAAGTGTGCCCGGAAAGAAGAACCAGAATTGCTCCGGCCACACCGACACACGAGGCAATAAGCATCAGGAAGATGGAAAATATCTGGCCTTGCGAGGCATTCAACCGCCGGGTGCATACCAGTGGGACACCTGAAACGGCAGCCAGCAGTGTAGCAGAAAAAACCAGGGTACCCGGGGCGAACAACTCCTGCATCATGTCGCGGCTACCTCCTTACAACTGTTTCCTCCAGCGCACGAATCGCGGTCATTATCTCGGCTTCACTGCCGGGACGATGAAGCAGTTCCTGAAAAGGTTGATCATGCAGCAGAAACGCAAGTTTTGCCAACAGATGCAGATGTGCATTGACATTGGGGGTCACCAGGGTAAAGAGAATGGTAACCGGCTGACCGTCAACGGCATCAAAGTCAATCTGATTCCTGAGAAAGCAGAGGCAGATGGCAGACTCCCCGGCCGGTCCGACAATAGGATTGCGAACGTGCGGGATAGCTATCCCGTTCCCGAGGGCGGTGGAACCAAGCACTTCCCGTGCCAGCAGGGTCTGCAGTAAAAATTCCGGATCAAGCCCGGGGGGCAGGTGAAGCCGGGAAACAACCTCCCGCAATGCCGATTCCGGGGTGTCGCCAGACAGGTCGTACCAGATTCCACCAAACAGAAGTGCCTCGGAAACAGATGACAGGTGGCTTGTTTCATTACTGGCAATAAATAAATCGGGGGGAATCGAAATACCTTGATTTGTCGCCCATTCAAGCAGATCAACCCGATTGATACGATACCGGTCATCCTGCTTGTGAGCCGGAAGTCCCATGTCCCTGATCCAGAATAAAACCGTTTTTTCACTGACGCCAGCAGCTGCGGCAAGTTCGACTACTTTAAGAAACATTCAGCGACTCTCCGGACAATATCAACTTTCCTCGCCAACAGCCGGTAATTCTGGCTGACGTACAAAAAACAATATGTTATTACCAATAAAACGTCAATTGCATTTCTGTCGGAAACTGATGCCAGATAATGTATCTGCGGGGCAACAACAATGTACAACGCACCGGCATCACTACTCACACAAGAAACAATATCACTGCACCTGAGACTAAAACATCCATGAGAGGTCTCCTTTTGAAGCGCCATCACCACGTGGCCTGTGCCATTATTGAACAGAACGGAAACGTACTGGCTGCACAGCGCAGCGCAACCATGAGCCTGCCGCTCAAATGGGAATTCCCCGGGGGAAAGATCGAAACCGGAGAATCTCCGCAAGAGTGCCTGATCCGCGAAATGCAGGAAGAGCTTGGGATCACCGTTTTTATCGATGCTGCTCTCTCCCCGGCAACCTACAGTTATCCTGATTTCACCGTTACCCTGTATCCGTTCACCTGCCGGCAGACGGGAGGAAACATGACCATGTATGAACATCACGCCCTGCAATGGATAGAACCGCAACGTATGCCGGAACTTGACTGGGCAGCAGCAGATATGCCTGTTGTCAGCGAATATATGGCCTCGGCAGTTGCTGCCGGAAACATCCCCGCATGATATCCCCGGCATCTCCCGCCATGAGCCGGGTTTATTTCTTTCTGGTTCTAACCACGCTATTCTGGGGAGGGAGTTTTCTTTTCACTAAAATAGGTGTCAGCACGATTCCTCCTCAGCTGTTTGTACTGACTAGATTCATCATGGCAACTGTCATCATGCTGCTGGTCTGTTCCCGGCGCTTGAAAAAACTCGATACCGTGACCATTGTGCGTGGCATGATCGTAGGAGTCGCTCTCGGACTGACCAATCTCAGTTTTGTCTTCGGCATTCAGGGCACCAGTATTTCCCGGGCCGGTATCCTCAACAACCTCTTCGTACTCTTCATCCCGGTGATCACCAAAATAATCTGGCGCGACCGGATCGGGCGGGTCAACAGTGCCGGTATTGCGTTGGCGGTGGCAGGAATTGTACTGCTGGCGACGAGTGGAGGGGGTGGATTCAACAGGGGAGATATTTTCTCGACGTTCTGTGCCTTTCTGATTGCCTGTCACATCATCTCAGTCTCAAAAGTCCTGAAAGACGATGATGTTTTTCTGATTACACTTGTTCAGTTTGCCACTGTCACACTGATTGCCGGAGCCGCCACATTGCTGCTCCCCCTCCCCGCTTTCAGCATCACGACTCCTGCCGTTCTGTCAGTTGTGTACTGTGCCATTCTGCCGACGGTACTCTGTTTTACCCTCCAGAATATCTATCAGCGCTACGTCACCCCCACCCGCGCAGGTCTGATCTACACACTCGATCCGGTCTGGAGTCTGATCGCCGGTTTTTTCGTGTTGGGAGAACGTCTGAACGACCGGGAATGGATCGGCTGCGGCATTATCTTTCTGGCGGCACTCCTGCCGCTGCTGTACCGCTTGAGCCTTGAAAGCCGACTGATCAGCACATATATCAGCAGAAATAGCTGAATTTTGATCGAACAACAGGTGCCATCCGGAGGAACCTTTATTTGGAAAATTCACCGATAATCGAAAAAATCAAAAAACTGCTGGCGCTGGCGAACTCCAGCAATGAGCATGAAGCCGCACTGGCCGCCAGTCATGTACAACGCCTGTTATCAGAACATAATCTTGCCATGGCTGACATCGAGGCTGTTCACAAGCAGGAAAAGGCTGATACAGTGGAAACCGATACATCAAAGAGTCTGCCGAAATGGGTGCGTCACCTGAGCGCCGGAGTCAGCACCGCGTTCGACTGTCAGGCGATCCATCACCCCGCATCCGGAAAAATGACCTTTATCGGCGTGGGGGCCGATGTCCAGATCGCCGCCTACACCTTTACCTATCTCGACCAGACCGTCAGAAAGCTCTGTAGAACCTATATGAAGCATCATGTCGGCGGCACCGTTGCAAACCGCCATCGTGAACTGATGCGGCAGTCCTACTACCTGGGAGCGGTTTCCACCATTACTGCCCGTTTGAGGGAGCAGAAAGTGCAGACACCGGTCACATCCGGCGCTCTAGTCCCGGTGAAAGAAGGGTTGATCAGGCAGGCCTTGCACGAGATCGGCAACGTGAGAACGATGTACAGCCGTAGAAGCTACATCAATAGTGATGCCTACAGCAGGGGGCAGACGGACGGAGGACAGGTAGGTATCCGGCACGGAATAACCGGAGGATTGTCCTCGCGAAAGATTAGCCGCTGAAAGCGGCAGCAATGAAGATAAAAACCGGTCTTGAAATAACAAGTGAAATAGGTTATATAGTTGGCTCCACGGAGAGGTGTCCGAGTGGTCGATGGTGCCTGACTCGAAATCAGGTGTACGGCAACGTACCTAGGGTTCGAATCCCTACCTCTCCGCCACAAAAACAGTGGGTTACAGCGACAAGCTGTAGCCCTTTTGTTTTATAAACGTTCCACGTATCCTCTCGCGTATCCTCCAGTGCTCTTGCTACGTTCACAAGTTTCTGAAATAAAACCATCGGCATCGAAAGCAGATAGTGATCGGAGTCGGCAATGTAGTTAATATTCCGCTTCGTGCATTCGCACGCAGATGAAGCCTTGCGCGTGCTCTCCACTCGCTCCCTTGGTTGTGGCAGAGTAGAAGCAGTCAGTGTGTTGATGATGCCAGCAGAGTAGTCATTCCGGTTCGTGTATTCGCCGCAAAAAACCTTGCGCGGCTCTCCACTCCCTCCCTTGATCGTGACAGAGCAAAAAGCCTGTTAGGCCGCATATTACCTGCGTTGCCAGCTTATTAGTCTGTGCAGTAATAAAGGCATTCACATCACAGCGCGTTCCATTCCACTTTGGTTGCCCCGGCGACGCGCATACAGCCGCGCCCCTCCGGGACGCCCTTCGTTCCATTCCAGCCCCGTCATGTTCACCAAACCTACGACGCCCCGCAAAGTGCGATGAGACT
>VFJW01000056.1 GCA_009885845.1 Geobacter sp. | reverse complement strand
TGCTCGAAGTCGGACTCTCCGGAATCTACGAAACCGACGCGCCGGCACTTGTAACACACACCGCCGTAAACTACCGCCGGGTGGGGGGTGATATCTGGATCACCCCATTCAAAACAATCGATATTATCGGACACAGCAGTTACAACCCGGAAACACAAAAATTTGCCGAACACTCGTATCTGCTCAATCTCAAGCCGGTCAAGCACCTGGTGCTGACGGGTGAATTCAACAAATACCTTGAAACCGGCAGCCAATACACCTGGACCACCTTCTCTGCCTCCGCTCTTAAACCGACCGACAACTCCAGTTCGGCAGGCGGGATCGCCTCCTACAGCGTGAATAAAAACTTGGAACTGGCCGCCGACTACAAAAAGTACACCCGAGAATTCGGGACTGCCGCCCGCTATGGTTTTGATACCCGCTTCAAGTTTAATGACAATTCCATCCGGGGCGGTATCGGCTATCACTATCTGAATGCCGGGCAGGGATTCGCTATTACGCCATATACCTCAGCTTCCTACCACGAACTGCATTGTTACCTTATGCAGGACACCAGGAGTTACTTTGCCTCCATCGACCTGCTTGGTGATTTCTTCAAAGAGAAGATCTACAACCAGAGCAGAGCCCTGGAAGTAACCACTTCACTCGGTTATCACCTCACCCCTGCCCTGGCGCTGTCAGGTGACTTCAGTTACGGCAGAAATCCCCAATTTACCGAGGAAGCCAGAGCGCTTCTCCGTTTAACCTACAACATGACGTTCACCGGTAGTGGAGGGAAGAAATGAATAACAGATCACTGAAGCTCGCACTCCTTGCCGTGACAGCGATTTTAGGTATGGCTGCATCCTGCGCGCAGATGAAAACCATTCCCGGTCTCCCCGCTTCTCATCCGGAGGCACTGGCCGTCGGCCAGCAGGTGAGTTGTGCCGAGTGTCATGAGGATCAGCAAAAGGGAACCATGAAGGCGTTTGATGCCTTCAGCCACACACCATCGTTTGTCAAAAGCCATCGTTTCTACG
>VFJW01000117.1 GCA_009885845.1 Geobacter sp. | reverse complement strand
TTTTTTTGCCGAAATATTCGTTTTAGCAACCATGATCACAGATATTATTTACCCGATATTCAGATTAATTTTCAAAACTGTTTATCTGGTTTTCAAAACGCTTTTTAGCTACTGATGCCGGATTAATGGCATTGTACCGAAAAAACGATAATAAAAAAATTCGTTGCATCATTGCCTTATCTGAGTAAAAGTGCCTCCTGAGATACTTTTGGAGGGGTTCATGCCTATTATTAACGAAGACAGTTTTTTCTTTATTTCAGTCGATTCCATCTGTCACCGTCCGGCAATTACCTGCCCGCCCGAACTAAGTCTGGTCGAAATGGCCGGTATCATGAAAACGAATAATATCTCCGGTATCATCGTCGTAGAAGGTGAAAAAACGATCGGGGTCGTTTCCCTGCGTGACCTGCGAAACCTCATTGCCCAAGGGCCCGGAGATATTGCCACGCTTACGGTTCGTGATATCATGAACGTTGGACTAATAACGATCCGCAGCAACGATTATCTCTTCAAGGCTATTTTTCTGATGGCCAAACATAATATTCACCGACTTGTGGTAGTTGATGAACGTGACCAGTTGGTCGGGGTGATGACCGATACCGATCTGTTCCGGATTCAAACCCGCAGTCCCCTGTATCTGATTCAGGAGATTGAATCCGTAACCACTATCGAACAACTGTCGCTGCTCGGGAAGAAGATGACTGACATGCTCCAGTATGCGGTCGAGACCAACGCGGACGTGCAAAGCCTGATTCAATTGATAGCCCATTTTAATGACGCTCTGACCAGGCGTTTGATTTTTATTCTTGATTGCCGGGAAAACATCCGCTTGCCTGCAGATGCCGCCTATCTGGTTCTGGGAAGCGAAGGGCGTGAGGAGCAGACACTGCGCACCGATCAGGACAGTGCCATTGTGTATCGGGATGACCTTCCGGCTGACAAGCTTGCCGAGGTACACCGTTTCGCGGAACGGATCGCTGTCGCACTTGAGAGTGTCGGCGTACCTCTCTGCCCCGGCAACATGATGGCCAGCAATCCTGAGTGGTGCCACAGTCTGTCCGAATGGAAATATCAGACTGAACGCTGGATAACTATGCCCAGTCCGGATCACACTGTTTATTTCGGAGTTTTTCAGGATTTACGGGTTCTGCATGGTGATGTTACCTTTGAGGGGGAACTTCAGGCACATCTCTGTGAATGCACCCGGAGAAATACCATCTTTTTTCCGAATATGGCTCGTACCATCAGCAACTTTAAGGTACCGCTCGGCATGTTCGGGCGGTTTCTGGTAGAAAAAAAAGGTGAGCAGAGCGGCAAACTGGATCTGAAAAAAGGGGGATTGTTTGCTCTCACGAGAGGTGTCAGCCTGTTGGCGCTTGAGGCTGGATGTGCAGGCGGTACAACCTGGGACAAAATGGAGCGCCTCAAACAACTGAATTTCGTTTCCGCAAATGATCTGGATGTCATCAGAGATGCGTTTACTTTTCTGATGAAGATGCGGTTGGAACGACAGCTCCGGTCGGTATCTTACAGGCAGGAACCTTCTAACTACGTTGATCCGCAACTCCTCACCGTAAAAGAGCAGGATCGCCTCCGAAAAGCCTTGAAGGGTGCCAATACCATGATTACCCTTCTGCGTAACCGGTATCAGCTTGATATTGTGGCCAACTAAAACCAACTCAAGAGCAGATCAGCGTTTCACCCGGGGATCAAGCGCATCCCTGATCCCCTCCCCCAGCAGATTGTAAGAAAGTACCGTCACGAGAATGGCAAGACCGGGAAAGAGTGAGAGCCACCAGGCAAATTCGATGTAATCCTTACCGGAGGTGAGAATATTGCCCCAGCTTGGTGTCGGGGGCTGCACGCCGATGCCGAGAAACGACAGCGCTGATTCGGTGAGAATAGCTCCGGCGATGCCAAGTGTTGCAGATACGAGTACGGGCGATACCGCATTGGGAAGTATGTGACGAAAGATGATCCGGCTGTTGGAACAGCCGATACAGCGGGCAGCCAGAATATAATCCATTTCACGGATCGAGAGCGTTTCGGCGCGGACCAGGCGCGCAACCCCCATCCAGCCGGTCAGGCCGATGACCATCATGATGTACCAGATGGACGGCTCCAGAAATGTGATAATCGCCAGAATCAGAAAGAAAGCCGGAAAGCAGAGCATGATGTCTACAGCTCTCATCAATACCGCATCTGCCAGACCACCGAAATATCCCGCTACGAGCCCGACGACCGTTCCTATTGAAACCGCAATCCCAACCGCAACAAATCCAACCTTGAGTGAAACTCTGGCACCGTAGAGTACCCTGCTGAGAACATCCCTGCCCAGTTCGTCAGTACCGAACCAGTGCTGCCACGACGGGGGAGAGAGTACCGACCAGGCATTGATAGCGCTCGGATCATATGGGGCAATACTCGGCGCAAGCAGAGAAATGAGGAAAAGAGCCAGTACAACAACCCCGCCGAAGAGCGCGAGGCGATTTCGCTTGAGTCTCGGCCAGAACATCGAATAGAAATAGGAATTTTTGAAGTTCATCGCCCTACCCTTCTCCCTGACGAATACGCGGATCAGCAAAGGCATAGGCGAGATCAGCGATCAGATTTCCAATCAGGGTCAGAAATGCGCCGATTACCAGAATCCCCATGACGACCGGATAATCCCGTGACATGACCGACTGATAAAAAAGCTGCCCCATCCCCGGAATAGCGAATATTGTTTCAAAAATAACGCTGCCGCCGATCAGTCCGGGAATCGAAAAACCGAGCAGCGTAATCAGCGGCAGCAGGGCATTGCGCAGGGCATGTTTCCAGATCACAACACGCTCGGAAAGCCCTTTTGCACGGGCGGTCGTGATGTAATCCTGATTGATAACGTTAAGCATTGCCGAGCGCATATAGCGGGACAGGCCGGCCAGACTGCCGAAAGAGGCCACCATGACCGGCATGATCAGATGCTGCGCCATATCGGCCAGATAGCGGACGGTCCCCCAGGAATCGCTCCCGAGGGTATGCAGGCCTGAGATCGGCAGCCATGCCAGTTTGACGCCGAAAAAGTACATCAACAGCAATGCCAGCCAGAAGGTCGGCACGGCAAAACCGATAAACACAAACACGGTAATTCCCTTGTCGAGCCAGGTATCGCGTCTGGTAGCAGCAAGTATGCCGATAGGTATCGCCAGGCCGAATTCAATCAGCAGAGCAATCACATTGAGCGAAATGGTAACCGGCAGACGTTCCTTGATCTTGTCCAGAACCGGACGATTATCCGACGAAAACGACCGCCCCAGATCAAGTCGGGCAATTTTGCCCACCCAGTTGAAGTATTGCTCATGAAGCGGCTTATCAAGCCCGTAAAACTTCGTAAGGCGTTCCCGGGCCTCTTTACCAACCTTGGGATTCATTGCCATCTGCATTTCGACCGGTTCACCAGGCGCCAGATGAATCACAGTGAAGGTGATCAGCGTTATGCCGATCATCAGCGGAATCAGCATGAGAATACGTTTTGTGAGATAACGAAACATCTTAATACACCTGCTCGTTCTTCGGTACATACCAGTGGTTCTGGTTATGTCCGATACCGGCCGGTGCCGGCTCAACACCACGAATACGGGCACTTACAACCGGAAGTGCATCCGGTACATACAGAAACGTGTAGGGTTGTTCTTCGGCAAGTATCTCCTGAATGCGGAAATACGCACGCCTGCGCTTTTCGATGTCAAAGGTGTTACGCCCCTCAATCAGCAGACGATCGACCTCCGCGTTTTTGAAACCGATAAAATTCAATTCGCCCGGCTTGTTTTTACTCGAATGCCAGATGTCATACATGTCAGGATCCTGTGAAATGTTCCAGGCCAGCATGACAACTTCGAAATTTCCCTTGTTTACAAATTCTTTGAGAAAAGCAGCCCATTCCACAATACGGATCCTGACATCGATGCCTACAGTCCGGAGGCGCTGCTGCACGATCTGCGCGGTCATCAGACGCTGCTGGTTACCCTGGTTGGTCAGAATGGTAAATTTGAACGGCGTGCCATTTTTGACCAGAATACCGTCGCTGTTTTTTTCCTTCCAACCGGCTTCCGCCAGCAATTCAGCGGCGTGCTTCGGATCATAGGCGATATCCCTGACAGCAGGATTATAGGCCCAGCGACCCGGCACGATCGGGCCATGCGCTTTCTGACCCATACCGAACAATACTCCCTGGATCAATTCATCTTTGTTGATAGCAGCGGTTATTGCCTGGCGAATACGTTTGTCACCGAAAAGCGGATGGCGTAAATTATAGCCCATATACAGGTAACTGGACGACGGGTATCGATATTTATTAAATCGGCGGGTAAAACTTTTCGCTGCGGTCTGGCGGGCGTATTGAACCGGGGTCAGATTCATCAAATCGATTCCGCCTGCTTTCAATTCCATATACATGGTGGAGCTGTCAGGAATAATACGATAGATAAAACGATCAATATTCGGTCGTCCCTCAAAATAATCCTTATTTGCCTCCAATACTATTTTTTGCCCTGACACCCACTCTTTGAAGCGGTATGGCCCCGTACCTACAGGCCTTCGTGACAGAGGACTTGTGGTAATATCTTTCCCCTCCAGCAGATGGGCAGGAAGTATGTTCACGCCCCATGACGCCAGAGCCGGAGCGAAAGGTGAGTCGTACGTCACTCGTATTGTATGAATGTCGGGGGCAGTTATGTTTTTAACCTGTTTGAAATCTTCGGCGTATGCGGTAGGGGTTTTAGGATCTATCGTGATCCTGTATGTGTACAGGACATCTCTTGAAGTCAACGGAGCGCCGTCATGCCAGGTAATCCCGGGATGAAGATGGAACGTGATGGTAAGCCCGTCCGCTGAAATATCGAATGATTTTGCAAGATCACCAACGATATTCAGATTTTTGTCGTACTTGACCAGGCCGTTGTAAATCTGTCCGGCTACTGCATGGGATGATGCATCTGATGCGAGAAGAGGAATGAGTGTGGAAGCTTCACCGATGGTGCCTTCAACAAGTGAGTCGCCGGTGGCGGGGATGGAGGATGAAACAACAGCAGCAGGAACGGGTGAAATCTCTGAGCGCGTACACGCCGCAAAAACCATAGAGGAGAATAGTGCCATCAGCAGACATCGAACGCCTGGCAGCACTATCATTTTTCGCTCTGCTCCCCTTTAAGCCGGTGGATCTTTTCGACAAGCTCCTTTCGGTCGGGAGCTAATTCAAGGGCTCTCTGATACTGTTTCAGAGCTTTTTTTACGGCCCGGCGAGCTGCATAGACATCGCCAAGATGTTCTACAATAGTCGAATCATCATCAACCAGACTGAGTGCCTCTTCAAGAGCTTTAACAGCCTCGTCATAACGCTTGAGCTTAAAATAGGTCCAGCCGAGGCTGTCGAGTATAAAGGCATCACGCGGCCGGACCTCAAGAGCCTGCCTGATATAGCTCAAAGCTTCTTCAAGGTGAATTCCCATTTCAGCATATGAATAACCGAGGTAATTGAGTGCCTGCGGGTCTTTCGGTTCAAGTTGCAGTACCCGCTTGATTCTGTCAATTGATTCAGTACGTTTGCCCAGCTTTTCTAACAGAACCGCGATCCGGAAATGCAGGCGGGGCTCTTTCAGAAAAGCCTGTTCATTCTCAAGCAGAATATCAAGGGAGGCCTGTGGACGGTCTATAGACTCATACAAAGTCGATAAATTCAGAATCAATAAAAGGCTGCCACTGTTTGCTGCAAATGCTTCTTTGAGAACAGCAATTGCTTTGTCAGCGTTCCCCTGTTCTTTCAATATGATTGCGATATGACTGACCGCGTCCAGATACAGCGGGGAATTGTGTGATATTTTGGTGAACTCGGAATATGCGTTATCCAGTTCTCCATTTTCTTCGTACGCCATGCCCAGATAGAGACGGATATTAGCAGCTGATGGATCCTTTTCGAGCATGTCACCAAAGATGCCAATCGCATCGTCAAACTGCTCGAGTTCGAGATGCACCAATCCGATTTTCCGGTACGTTTCCTGACCACCCAGACCGGTTTGAGCCGCCAATTCGAGATATTCGAGTGCTTCCGGAAATCTGCGCTGTTGAAGCAGCAACTGGATCAATCGCTGCAGCACTGCAACACGATGTTCATCCCGGTCAAGAATGGAACGATAGGTATCTATTGCAAGCGAATAGTCGCCCAAAGCCTCATATGTTGCGGCCTTGTCAATGACCGCCTGGTCAAAATCCGGTCTCAGCTCCAATACTTTGGCAAAATATCCGAGGGCATCACGGTAGAGTTTCATCTGGCTATAGGTGCGTCCCAGATAATAGTAACCAAGAATGGAATCAGGGTTGAGTTTGGTAAGGGTTTTAAGTGTGGAGACCGTCTCTTCATACTCAAACAAACGTGTCAGTGACAGGGAAAGATGAAGGTAGGCATCTTCCCTGGAAGGGTCGATCTTGACAGCTTTGCGTAAGTAATCAGCGGCTTCCCAGTCTTTTCCTGCTGACGACATCAACATTCCACCCAGAACGTACGGAGGACGATAGTCCGGATCGAGTACTATCGCCTTGTTGATATATTCAAGGGCCTCAGATAGTTGGCCGATTTTGAGTTTGATATCGGCCACTTCTCCATGCAGAATGGCCGAATCCGGTTCAAGCGTTATCGCTTCGCGCAACAGGTTCAGTGCTGCGGGATAATCCCCTTCATTGGTTGCGAATCGAGCACGGGAATAGAGATACAATGAGCGGGAATGTGTGTCATGAAACTTTAGTGTTTCGGGAGAGACATTTTCAGGAGTCGGTGCCATTCCGGCGCACGCGGTCAGAAAAAGGAGAAACAGCAGTATGGTCAGCCGCACGTGCATCGGAAAAAATTCCATTTAACAAAAGGTAAATTCAGAAAGAAAAGCTAGCATGAATCATATTATTGGTCAAATGATAATAATAAATGATAATCACTAGTGGCCGGAATAATTGGGTTTGGTTTTCTGTAACAGCATAAGTTCTTTGATAAATATTGCAATTGTGCATGTCGTCGATTTCAAATGGCTCCGAAGTCTGGC
>VFJW01000097.1 GCA_009885845.1 Geobacter sp. | reverse complement strand
GTCTGAATCCGTATGAGGTTTCGCAGAAGTCAGCTTCAAAGATCGGCTCTATGACCAGTTTTGCAGCCATTTGAGCCACCCGGTCGCGGATGGTCGGGATACCCAGGGGGCGCTGACTGCCGTCGCTCTTTGGTATCATGACCCGTTTGACCGGATCGGGTTTGTACGTCTTGTTTCTCAGTGCTTCTTCCAGTTCCCCAATGAATGCGGGTGCCCCTTCGTGTTCCTCGATGGCCTCGAAGGTGACGCCGTCAATTCCGGCGCTCCCTTTGTTGGCGAGGACAAGGCGGTAGGCAAACTCAAGGATGTCGGCCCAATATACCTTGTCGTACAAGGCGTGGAAGCGGCAGGCCGGTTCCTGCTTGGCCTTGCGGTAGAGCTTCCTCTGTAGCGTTCTGATTGTTTCCGGGGTTGTTAGCATGGTTGCAATCCCCTTACCTCCGCTCTTTGGTTGCGTGAACAAAGCAGGGTTCCTTCCCTCAGACAGGGTTATGTTGTCCCTTGCCCTCAAACGGTACTATGAACCCCTCCGACTCCCGTTACAGCCCACCGCGATTTCGTTTCCTTATACGCGCCGGTTGATGTTCCTTATGCATCACCGTAACGGGTCTCCAGCACTGGGCCAAATATCTTCCACAACATGCCATCCCTGCTACCCCGGAAAATTACACAGACCGGTTCCGTTATCAGAGTCTGTGACAGCGGCCTTCCCCATACGTCCATTGGGTCGGCATCTTCAAATCAAGTAACGAGGCTACATCTGGGTTCACTTGCGTTACGGCCTGCTGCTTTGCCAATTGGGAACTTACGACCCTCTGTTACCAGAACGCCGCTCCCTTGAACTACCGGAGCGAATCGGACAATTCCCCGGACGGGACTTAAACCCGTTAGATATTCAACTGTTACTGCGTACGGACGCTGCTTGTTATTTTTCTATTGCCATCGTTAGCAACATAACAAGCAGCGTCCCTCTGACTTCATAAGAAGCAGCGTCCCTCTGACTTCACAAGTCTTTTTACAGTGTTCCCCGGAGAATCAAACATGAACAGGCTGTGCCACCAAACGTATTCCAAGGGCGGAACAAACGCGGCTAATGGTATCAAACCGGGGATGAGCGCCGGGGCGCAACGCCTTATACAGGGCTTCTCTGGTAAGTCCCGCAGATTGGGCAATTTCGCCCATTCCTCGTGCTTTGGCAGCCACACCAAGGGCATAGGCAAGCTCTGATGCGTCACCATCTTCAATAGCCAGTGTCACATATGCGGCAATATCTTCTTCAGTTTTCAACTGCTGCGCAAGATCGAAATCAGGCAGGTTGGCAATACGGATTTTCTTGGTCATGGCTCAATCCTCCAGTGTAGTGGAAAGTGTAATAGCTTTGGCAATATCGGCAGATTGGCTGGCTTTGTCGCCGCCGCCAAGCATCACAATCAGAATGTTACCCCTCTGGGCGTAATACATGCGCCAACCAGCACCAAAATGTTCACGCATTTCAAAAACGCCGCTTCCTACCGGTTTAACGTCGCCAAGGTTCCCGCGTTGCGCCTTGTCAATACGGCGGCTCAAGCGAAGGCGGGCTGTGCGGTCTTTCAGGCCGTCAAGCCAATTGTCAAATTCGGGTAAGGTTTTTATGATAATCATGATTATAATGTAATCGAACGATTACAAAGTGTCAAGGGGATTTACAACTATGCAATAAAGGTGAAAAAGAGGAAAAAGAGGGACGCTTCCCAGTTATTGAAGAATCATCCAACCTATGTCTCTAAATATCATCAAAATAAATATTGAACAATAGTAACATATAGGATACCATTTTGCCATGAGCTATAGGGTCGAAGAATACCTCCGCGAAGATGGAACAAGCCCTTATGAAGAGTGGTTCATGGCGCTGGACACCATTGCGGCGGCAAAGATTACGATTGTGAAACTCAAAATGGAACAGGGCAATCTTTCCAATGTAAAATGGTTCGGAGGGATCGGAGAGTATCGGCTGGATTGGGGGCCTGGCTATCGAGTCTACATTGGCAAGGATGGTGACAAATTGATAATACTTCTCGGTGGTGGCACTAAAAAGGGACAGCAAAAGGATATCGACAAGGCGGAATCCATTTGGAAAGAATATAAAGAACGAAAAGCCAGCCAGAAAAAGAAATAGATTTAAGGGTAAAGGGGGCAAAAATGGCACTTACAAGAGACTTCAAAGAAACGATAAAAAAACGGGTTGACTGCGACCCTGATTTTGCCAAGTCACTACTGCATGAAGCAGTTGATTTGTTGCTGGATGGTGACTCAGCAACCGCCAAACTGATTCTACGCGACCTCATAAATGCAACTGTCGGATTCGAACGATTGGCTGAAGAAGTTAAAAAACCGAGTAAAAGTCTTCACCGTATGCTTTCCACTTCCGGAAATCCCACCATGGAAAATTTATCGGCTATTTTTGCCACCATTAAAAAAGCACTGCACGTCAGAATAGATACTACTGTTACTGCTGTTTAGTTGCTCACTTCCTGCCCTCACAGACCCCTTTTAACGAGGCTACCATGAACCTCTCGCCATTAATTTCCAACGTCCACTTTCCCCCCATTTCCGAGGTTAAACGCTGGCTGGCCGAACGTCCTGACGATGGACAGGAACTGATCGATCTCTGTCAGGCGGTGCCGGATTATGCCCCTGCCCCGGAATTGATGGAGCATCTTTCCCGACTTCTCAGCGACCCGCTCATGTCGAAATATTCTCCCGATGAAGGGCTGTTGGAAGTGCGTGAGGCAATCTGCGGTTATTACGGCAGGAAATACGGGACGCAGTTGTCATCGGCCAATATATGCCTGACAATCGGCGCCAGTCAGGCCTTCTGGCTGGCAATCGTCACCCTCTGCCGTGCCGGAGATGAGATCGTGGTGCAGGCGCCCTATTATTTTGATCACCCGATGGCTCTTGATATTCTTGGTATATGCGGGGTGTACGCCCCGTTTGTAGAGGCCGACGGAGGTATGCCCGATCCCGTAACGATTGAAGGGCTGATCACCGACAGAACAAGGGCAATTCTTGTCGTCTCTCCCAGTAATCCGACCGGTGCTATTACGCTGCCGGAGACTGTTCGCGAGCTGTTTGAAATTGCCAGGCGGCACAACATCGCCCTGATCGTCGATGAGACCTACAATGAATTTATCCCCGGCGGGGTTCGCCCGCATGATCTTTTCAGCGATCCGGCCTGGGGCGATCATTTTGTCCATATCGCCTCGTTTGGAAAAACCTATGCCCTGACCGGGTACCGTGCCGGTTTGTTGGCCGCTTCAGAGGAATTCATCCATCACGCTCTCAAGGCGCAGGACACTATGGCGGTCTGTCAGCCTCGTATAACTCAGCACGCGGTCAAATTTGGTATCGAGAATTTCGATCAGTGGGTTGCCGCAAATCGCGAGATGATGAGCCGACGGCACGACCTGTTCCGCTCTGAATTCACTCAGCCAAGTAACCAGTTTCAGCTAGCTGCCAGCGGCGCTTTCTTTGCCTGGGTGCGTCATCCGTTCAGCGGGTGCAGTGGCCGCCAGATTGCGAAAAGGCTGGTCGATGAAGCCGCTATCCTCTGTCTGCCGGGTGAAGTATTCGGCCCCGGTCTTGAGGGGTATTTGAGACTGGCGTTTGGAAATATTCAGGAGGATGCCATTCCGGAGGCGGTCAGGCGGTTCCGGGAGATGGCATAACTGGTCAGAGCATCATTGGAGAATCTATTGTGAATTGCCTTCCCAAGCAAAACAGTGTAGGTTTCCTGTCCAATAAATAAACACGTACAGACAGAATCTGCAAAGGAGAAACCGGTGCAGAAAAAAAGGAAACTGAATGGTAAGAAAGAAGCGTAAAACAATCACCTCGCCCGGCTTGACGGAGCTTCCTCCTCTTTCACTTGATGCTCCCGGCCTGATCCATGACTACCGCCGCTATTTTACCTACAGTCTTGGTCAGAATAAATACAGCCATTCAGTCAATTATTTTTACAAAGCGCTGGCGCTGACCGTTCGTGACCGTTTGATGGAACGCTGGAAGAAGACCCGCTACACCTACATTGAATCTCACTGCAAACGGGGGTATTACCTCTCACTGGAATTTTTAATGGGGCGGACTCTCGGTAATGCGATGCTGAATCTCGGTATCACCGATACCGCCGAAGAGGCGATGCAGCAACTTGGTATACATCTGGAAGATCTGGCTGAAGCGGAAATTGATGCCGGACTCGGTAACGGTGGTCTTGGACGTTTGGCCGCCTGTTTTCTTGACAGCTGCGCCACTTTGCAGCTGCCGGTGATGGGGTACGGCATTCGATATGAATACGGTATGTTCCGCCAGCGTATCGTTGATGGCCGTCAGATAGAAGAACCCGACCACTGGCTGCGGGACGGCAACCCCTGGGAACAGGAACGACCGGAATTTACCCAGCAGGTACGTTTTGGCGGACGCAGTGAAAACTATCGTAACGAGGCCGGTGAGGCTCGTGTCCGTTGGGTGGACAGCCGGAATGTGCTGGCAGTTCCCTACGATATTCCGATTCCAGGATACCATAACGGTACAGTCAACACCCTGCGTCTCTGGAAAGCCGCCGCCACCGATGCTTTTGACCTCGGTGAATTCAACGCCGGAGATTATGCCGAATCGGTTGCTACCAAGAACGAAGCTGAAAATATCACCATGGTGCTTTACCCGAACGATGCCAGTGAAAACGGCAAGGTGCTCCGGTTGCGCCAGCAGTATTTCCTCGCTTCGGCCAGTCTCCAGGATGTTGTTGACCGCTGGGCGATGGTGCGGAAGGGGGACTTCTCTGATTTTGCCGAGAATAACTGTTTTCAGCTGAACGATACGCATCCGAGCTGTGCCGTGCCGGAACTGATGCGAATCCTGATGGACGATCAGGGTATGGGTTGGGATCAGGCATGGGGGATCACCTGTCGGACGATGGCATACACCAATCATACCCTGCTTCCCGAAGCACTGGAAAAATGGCCGTTGCCGCTCTTCGGCCAATTGCTTCCTCGTATTCTGGAGATTATTCTGGAGATCAATGCCCGTTTCATGGCAGAAGTGTCCAGTCGCTGGCCCGGTGATAATGAACGCATGCGCCGCATGTCTATTATCGAAGAGGGAGGTACGCTTCAGATCCGGATGGCGTATCTGGCAATTGTAGGGAGTTTTTCCGTCAACGGTGTTGCCGCTCTGCATTCACAGCTGCTGGTTCAGGGGTTGTTCCGCGATTTTTATGAGCTCTGGCCGCTCAAGTTTAACAACAAGACCAACGGTGTGACCCCGCGCCGCTGGATCGCGTACTGTAATCCGGGCTTAAGCCGGCTGATTTCTGAAAAAATCGGTGAGGGGTGGGTTGCCGACCTGCAGCAGATAAAAAGAATTGCCGAATACGCTGATGATCCTGAATTCCGCCGGCAATGGCATGACGTAAAACAGGCCAATAAAGCGCGGCTTTCGGCTATTGTACAAGCCAAGTGCAGTGTTACGTTTAACCCTGAAGGGCTGTTTGATGTACAGGTCAAGCGGATTCACGAGTATAAGCGCCAGCTCCTCAATGTCCTGCATGTCATCCACCTCTATGACCGGATCAAGCGGGGTGATACGGCAGGATGGACCAATCGCTGCGTGCTGATCGGCGGGAAAGCAGCTCCCGGCTACGCCATGGCGAAGCTGATTATCAAACTGATCAATAACGTAGCAAAAGTTGTTAATGCTGATCCGGTTGTCGGAGATAAGCTTAAACTGGCGTTTGCGCTCAATTACAATGTGAGCGCAATGGAGGCGATCTGTCCCGGCACCGATCTCTCGGAGCAACTGTCAACCGCCGGTAAGGAGGCTTCAGGTACCGGGAACATGAAGTTCATGATGAACGGGGCGTTAACCATCGGAACTCTCGACGGTGCGAATATCGAGATCCGTGAGGAAGTCGGCGAAGAGAACTTTTTCATGTTCGGCCTGACGAGCGAAGAGGTGGAGGAACTGCGCTGGAATTATGACCCCCATGCGATCATCAGCCATGATGACGACCTGCAGAGAGTCATGAATCTTCTCCGATGTGGACATTTCAATCTCTTCGACGGCGGCCTCTTCGACCCGATTATCAATGCGATCTGTTCGCCTCAGGATCCCTGGATGGTAGCCGCTGATTTCCGCAGTTTCGTCGATGCCCAACAGCGGGTGGCAACTGCGTATCAGGATCGTGAGCGGTGGACTCGCATGAGCATCATGAACACTGCCTGCAGCGGCAAATTTTCAACCGACCGGACGATCAACGATTATAACGAGGATATCTGGCACCTGAAACCGATGCCGATCTGTGGCAAAGAGTAGCTTTCCAGGTCGCTGCAAAAAGGGTGGTGAGTGTATTATCTCATGACGATTTCTACGAATCTCGCCCGAATCAACGAACAGATCCGGGTTGCGGCCGAAAAAGCAGGACGCGACCCCGCTTCCGTCCGTCTGGTTGCGGTTTCAAAAACCCGGCCGACGGCAGATATCAGAGCCGCGTTTCAATCCGGACAGACGGTTTTCGGGGAAAATTATATTCAGGAGCTGGTGCCAAAACTGGACGAAGTCCGGGAAGCTGTTCAATGGCATGTTATCGGACATCTGCAGAGCAACAAAGTCAAATACATCGCCGGACAGGTGGCATTGATCCATTCAGTTGATCGAATTTCACTGGCAGAGGAGATTGACCGGCAGTGGGGTAAACTTGGAAAAGTCTGCGACATACTGATCCAGGTAAATATATCCGGCGAAGCGAGCAAGTCGGGAACGACTGAAGCCGAAGCTGTTCAGCTGGTACGCGCATGCGCCCTGCTGCAACATATCAGAGTGCGCGGGCTGATGACGATGCCCCCTTTTTTCGATGACCCTGAAGCTGCGCGACCCTGTTTCGCCGGGTTGCGACGATTATCGGAAACAATTGCCGCAGAACGAATTGCCGGGGTTGATATGGAGGAACTTTCAATGGGGATGTCGGGAGATTTTGAAGCAGCGATTCAGGAAGGCGCAACTTTGGTGCGAATCGGAACCGCGATCTTCGGAGAGCGGTAACGGCTAAATTTCAGGGGTAACTTTTGAGATCGTCGATATCTCAGGGCGATCCATCTCTTCAAGATATTTCAAGACAAAACGCTGGGCGGCTTCAACAGCCCGCGGTATGTCCCACTTTTTCAGATCACGCTCTTCCACCAGGTTGCTGATCCCGCGGATCTCAAGACAGTCCACTCCGGAGCGAAGGCAGACCTGAACCACCGCCGCCCCCTCCATGCTTTCCGCCACGACATTCCACCGAAGTGCAAGCTCAACTCCACGCTGATCGGTACCGCTACAGGTCGAGACCGTTGAAAATCGTCCTCGAACAAGAGCAACGCCATAATAATCGGCCAGCTGCATAGCCTTTTCCGCCGCATGCCGGGAGAGCGGCAGCATATTATAACAGGTGAGTCCTCCCTGATTTACTGAAGGGATATTCATATAGCGAAGATCTTTCCAGCCATCCGATACGATCACGCCATCATCTGCCAGCACTTCCTCGCTCGCGACAACCAGATTCCCGATTGAAAGGCCGCTTCCGCCGTAGGCACCTGCACAGCCGATGTTGATCACAAGGTTCGGCTGATAGCGATCAATCATGACGGCAGCCGCTGAAGCTGCATTGATTTTCCCTACCCCACCAGCACAGACCACAACCCGCAGATTGCCGACAGTACCTTCGACATACTCATAACCGCCCGCTGCTACCCTGCCGGAATATCCAAGTGCTTTCCCCAGAAGTTCAATTTCCTGCGGCACCGCCGCGATGATGACTATTGGTTTCACGTCGTTTCCAATGTCCCTGCCAGCTCTTTTCGTTCCTGAAATGCCAGTAAATCCTCAACGGTATCGATGTCGTGCCATTCGGGCAGCAGTGCGACTGTCAAACCCGACTTCCGTGCTGCGACCAGGCTCTGCTGAAGTACCTCAGTGCTGCTCCAGGGAATATTCGTAAAAAATTGCGGCCAGACCTGTTTCATCCCGAGAAGATAATAACCGCCATCCCTGCTTGGACCAAAGACAACATCCGTCCGCTGCATCGCCAGAAGTTGATAGGCTTCCGAAATAAAAGAGGGAGGCAGATCGGGGGCGTCACTGCCGATAATGCAGCAGTATTCGCAACCGGCGGCAAACACCTCTTCAAATGCACCCTGCATGCGCTGTCCCAGATCTCCCTGACTCTGGCGATGGGAGCTACACCGGTACCGTTCTGCCAGAAGCGGGAGTGATTCTTCTGCACACGCCCAATAGACGACAGGTTCAGCGCCGGTCACCTGCCGGGCCGTTTTCAGCACATCCTGCAGCATGGTTTCATACAGTTCCGCGGCGGCGTGGTCGCCGATTGACGCTGCAAGCCTTGTTTTTACTGCTCCGGGAATCGGTTCGCGGGCGAAGACAATCAACCCGTTTTTCATCGCCGATCCAGTTCCACCGCCGCATACGCCGAATGATTGTGGATCGATTCAAAATTCTCGGCCTCAACCGAGAACCAGGTGATGTTATCAAGCGCCGCCAGGCGGGAATGAGCCTCGCGCACCATATCCTCCACAAAACGGGGATTCTCGTACGCCTGTTCGGTGACAAACTTTTCATCAGCACGCTTGAGCAGCGAATAGAGCGGACTGGAGCCGCACTGTTCGATCAGTTCCACCAGATCTTCGATCCAGATGAAGTCGCGATAGCGTACCTTAACCGTCATGATGCTGCGCTGGTTATGGGCTCCGAAACGGGACAGCTCACGACTGCAGGGGCAGAGTGAGGTAAGCGGGACCTTGATGCCAAGTACAAAATCAAGCGTATCGGTCATGGAAGCGCTGAATTCACAGGTGTATTCCATCAGGCTCTTGGCTCCGGATACCGGCGCCGCCTTGTCGATAAAATAGGGGAACTGAATCTCCAGATGAGCACTCTCCGAACCGAGTTTTGCTTTCATCTCTTCAAGGATCGTTTCAAGTTTGTCGAGAGCGATCTGTTCACGGTACTTGTTGAGAATCTCCACAAAGCGGCTCATGTGAGTACCCTTGAAGTGATGCGGCAGATCGACGTACATATTGATCCGGGCCACGGTATGCTGCAGGGTGCAGTTCTTGTCCATCACGACAATCGGATAGGTAATATCCTTGACGCCGACCTTGGCTATCGGAATGCGGCGACTGTCCGGACGTTTCTGCATATCCGGCATGAGCGACGAAACGAGGGGAGAGGATGATTTTTTCATAATTTTTTTCCCGTGTCCTGGGGGATATCAAGCACGCGTAATATCTCGCTCCAGATGCCGTCACGCCCCTCTTTTGAGAGGGCCGAAAAAGGGAGCATCATTCCCTTGTCACGCTTGATAGCCGCGGCGATTATCGACTTCTGCCTGGCCTGTTCGTTTTTTGACAGCTTGTCGCATTTGGTCACCACGAAAATCGGCGGGATGTTGTACATCTCCAGCCAGCGGAGCATCTGCAGATCGCCATCGGACGGTTCCCGACGGATGTCGAGAATCAGCACGACCGCCTTGAGCGACTCGCGGATGGAGAGGTACGATTCGATCATCGGTCCCCACTGTTTGCGGAGTGCGGGTGGCGCCTTGGCATAACCGTAGCCGGGGAGGTCCACCAGGGTCAGGATACCGTTAATGTCAAAAAAGTTGATCAGCTGTGTCCGGCCGGGGGTCGAACTGGTTCGAACCAGTCCTTTTCGTCCTGACAGCACATTGATCAGCGAGGATTTACCGACGTTGGAACGTCCGACGAAGGCCACCTCCGGCAGTCCCGGCGGCGGATAGTCTTTCGGTTTGGCGGCACTCTTTATAAAATCAGCCTGAATTACGTTCATTGAAGCGTTCTCCTTGAATCAGTCATTATAGTGTTCGGGAGCGGTCAGATTCAAGCGCTTAATTCTGTTGGAGCATTTTTCACTTATTTTCAAATAGCACGTGGCGTTCATCGTGAATATGTGGTATATAAAAAACGCTGTTATTACCGTGTGGTTTGCTTCTTTCTCTTACCTGTTCGAAACGGGTTCCCATGACAGCATTTTCACTGGACATAACGCTGTTCGCCGTGAAACTGGGGTTGGTATTCTTCGTTATCCTTACTCTGGCCGCCTATCTGGTATTCGCAGAAAGGAAAGTTCTTGCCTGGGTTCAGGACCGTAAAGGGCCCAACCGGGTCGGCCCCTTTGGCCTGCTGCAGCCGCTGGCTGATCTGATTAAACTCCTCACCAAAGAAGACGTTGTGCCGGGCGGCGCCGACCGCTGGTTATTCTATCTGGCTCCGGCCATGGCCGCCATCCCCGCCATTCTGATTTTTTCCGTCATCCCGTTCGGTGCTCCGGTAAATATATTCGGACGAGACCTGCCTTTGGTGGTTTCCGATCTGAATGTCGGCCTGCTCTTCTTTCTGGCTCTCTCATCGATTGCGGTCTATGGCGTGGCAATAGGCGGCTGGGCGTCAAACTCAAAATATGCCCTGCTGGGAGGCATTCGCGGGCTGGCACAACTTATTTCCTACGAGCTTTCAATGGGACTCTCTCTGGTTCCGATCGTCATGCTGTCACACTCCTTCAATCTGGCCGATATTGTCGCAGCTCAAAAAACAGTGCCGTTTATTGTCTACCAGCCTCTCGCCTTTATCATTTTTCTGCTGAGTATTACGGCCGAATGCAAGCGCATCCCTTTTGACCTCCCTGAAGCAGAGGGAGAACTGGTGGCAGGCTTCCACACTGAATACTCGGGAATGCGCTTTGGCTTGTTTTTTGTTGGTGAGTACATTAACATCATCGTACTGGGCGGACTGGCAGCAACGTTCTTTCTGGGGGGATGGCATGGTCCGCTACTGCCGCCGACCGTCTGGTTCTCTCTGAAAACGTTGGCAGTGGCCTTCTTTTTCATCTGGATGCGCGGGACATTGCCCCGCCTGCGTTATGACCAGTTGATGCATCTGGGATGGAAGGTGTTGACGCCGCTGGCACTGGTGAATATATTGATTACCGGCTGGTGGCTCGCTCTGAAATAGTATCAAATGTGATAATACTTTACGGGCTCTGCGGCCCGATCATGAACCTAACAGGAGGAATCAAACATGGAAAGCGTGAATGCAAAGGACCGTCATGGCCACACCCCGCTGATAAGTGCTTCCAAAGAGGGGCTCAAGGATTTTATTCAGGACCTTCTGCATCGTGGTGCAGACATCACCGCATGCAGTGACAAGGGTAAAACGGCGCTTCATTATGCGGCAGCCAACGGACACACGGAAATAGTCAAAATGCTCATGGAAAAAGGAGCCGATGTCGACACCCGTGATCGTGAAGGGCATACTCCTCTGATGCTGGCTGCTATTTACGGCTGTAACCTGACAGTGCAGGCATTGCTTGATGGCGGCGCAAACCCGGCAATTAAAACTCCGGCAGGGAATACTGCCAACCTGTACGCCGAGTACAACAGTCATCCGCTGGCTGCTGCGCTGCTTAAGAAGGCGGAACGGGCAAAAACAGGCAACGCCTGACCGGGCGGACACAACAATACAGCCGATTACATGAGACGCTCCATCGGGGCGTCTCTCCGTTTACGGGGCAGAGACACATGCAGATAGTTTCCGACATTCAGGCCATTTTGGGCGGATTCCGCGTCACGCTCGCACATATGCTGCGGCGACCGGTCACCATCCAGTATCCGGAGCAGAAGCGAATCCCCTATCCCCGCTTTCGGGCACGCATCGTACTGACACGCGATCCGGATGGCGGAGAACGCTGCGTCGCCTGCTACCTCTGCTCCGCCGCCTGTCCGGTTGACTGCATCTCGATGCAGGCGGACGAGCGGGAGGATGGTCGTCGCTATGCCGCCTGGTTCCGGATCAACTTTTCGCGCTGTATCTTCTGCGGCCTCTGTGCCGAGGCCTGCCCGACTATGGCAATTCAGATGACACCCGACTACGAAATCTGCACGAGAGACATTATGGATCTGGTCTACGAAAAGGAAGATCTGCTTATTGATGGTTGCGGCAAGGATGCCTCGTACAACTTCTACTCTCACGCAGGGATCGGTGTGACACAACCGCGCGGAGCGGGGCTGGAAGAGTCAAAACCGGTTGATGTCAGGTCGTTGATGCCATGATGGAACAAACAATTTTCTACATACTGGCCGCAGTCGCCGTAATCGGAACGGTTCTCGCCATAACCGAGAAACATCCGGTACATGCCATTCTGTATCTGGTTACCTCGCTGTTCAGCATGGCGGTTATCTTCTACCTGCTTATGGCGCCGCTGGTCGCGGCCTTTGAAGTGATTCTCTATGCAGGCGCCATCATGGTGCTGTTTCTGTTCGTAATCATGATGCTGGATCTGGGGCATCCTGAAAAGGGGATGGCTCCCTCATGGCGGGAATGGCTCCCGGCGGCGCTGCTGTCAGCCGTCAGCATTGCTTCGCTGATTACGGTAATAGTCTCACGTCACACCTCAGCTGTTTCATACCCTGCAGCAGTGCCGATCCGCGAGGTTGCCCGCCGCCTCTTTCAGGAGCATGGCCTGGCGGTGGAGCTTGTGTCACTGCAGCTGCTGTTCGCCCTGGTGGGTGCGCTGTATCTGGGGAAGCAGTCAAGGGGGGAGGGGAAATGATCATCCCTCTCGAACACATCCTTATCCTTGCTTCTCTCCTGTTCTTCATCGGCATGGCGGGCCTGCTGGCCTGGCGTGCCAATCTGATCATGATGCTGGTCTGCATCGAGGTCATGCTGAATGCTGTCATGCTGGTCTTTGTCTCCGGTTCGGCACGCTGGGGGAATCCTGACGGCCAGTTCTTCGCCATCTTCATCATGGCGCTGACATCGGCTGAAGTTTCGCTGGCGTTGGCGATGGTGGTGTATCTGCACCGGCGGCGTAAAACGGTGGATACTGATATGTTCAGCGAGATGAAGGGGTAAATGTTTTCACAGGAGGAGTAAATGCCAACTATTTCAATGTTCTACGGCATCATCATCTACATGTTTTTCTACGACGACAAAAAACATAATCTTCCTCATATTCATGCTTCTTACGGAGAATATGACGCTGTTTTTTCCATTGAAGAGGGTGAGGTTTTACAAGGCTCATTTCCAAAAAACAAGCAAAAGCTGGTTCTTGCATGGATGGAAATCCATAAGGAAGACCTTATGGCCGACTGGCGTCTCGCGGTTAGCGGTCAGAATCCTATGCCGATAAAACCATTGGAGTAGATATGAAAAAGATTACAAGTGTTAAACCCCTGGAAGGGAAAAAGGTGGCAGTTGTTTTTTCAGATGGGGTATCGGGTGTATTTGATGTTTCTCCCTATATCAGGAGTGATTTTTTCAAACACCTTGAGGATGATGACTATTTTAAGCAGGTTCGTTTGTTTTTTACCGGAATAGGCTGGCCCGAGGGCCAGGATCTCGGTCCGGATACCATAGAAGCGGATTTGCAGCCAATTTAAATACAGTCAAAATCCCTGTTCTGGGTTCGGTAAGTTGGAGTTTCGTAACAAATAAGGAATGTCAGTACATTTTCTCTCATTGTATTAAAAAAACTCAACTGATTGTTCCACGCTTTATTAAACGACGCTGAAAGGACAACATGCAAGATCGCTACGCTGGTGATGTCGGAGACTTTGGAAAGTTTGCTTTGCTGAGGTCTTTATTTGACAATTCAAGTCATAGAATTGGCGTTATTTGGTATCTCTTCCCGGACGAATCCCATAATAACGATGGTGGCCATATCGATTATGTTGAAAAGCAAAACTTTTTAGAATGTGATACATGTCTTTGTGGAAAATTTAATAATATTCTGACTGGTAAGCGGTCTGTCAAGGCACTTGAAAAAGCAGGATTGCTCCCAGACAACACCGTCTTTTTCTCTGAACGCTTGGACTATCATTTGAAATATTCTTCTCAAAGCGGTAATGACAAGGATAAAAGACAACGTGAGAGAGTTGATTGGATAGGGAGAGCTAATCAAAGTGTCTCGGGTTGCAACGTGCTGTTTCTTGATCCTGACAATGGCTTGGAAATAGCATCATGTCAAAAGTTACATCAAATAAAGTCTGGCAAGTTTGCATATTACTCTGAGGTTAAAGAATTATGGAAAGACAAACACGCCTGTGTCATTTACCATCATCTTAATCGTCACAAGAATCATGGAACACATTCAGATCAAATCAAAGCAAGGGTTGACGAATTAAGAAAACGTATCAATCCTTCAGGTCAAATTTTTGCACTTCGCTACAGGCCGTATAGTCCGAGGGCATACTTTATTCTTACAGATTCACAAGTAGAAACTCCTATAAAAAATAGAATTCATGCTTTTTTACAGAGTTCATGCGGTAAGCAGTGGGATTCTTATGAAGCAGGATAGAAACCGCATAACCAGACGCGTACACGAAAGAAACCATGTGATCCGCCACACCGATGATGTAATAACTTTCGAGAAACGATCATGAAGCTCTACCTCGCATTCATTCTGCTGCTGCCACTCTCGGGAGGCCTGTTCAACGCCCTCTGTGGCCGCACTCTGCCTCGTCGTGCGGTGGAAACGGTTGCCTGCGGTGTCATCTGGGGAGCTTTTGTCTGCGCCCTCATGGCTTTTCTCAATTTCACGGCACCGGTTAAAATCGAATACGCCACCTGGCTCTCCGACTTCGACTTCAAGGCACCGATTGCTCTCTACCTCGATCAGCTTTCTCTCAGCCTGACCCTGATGATCACCTTTGTCTGCGGACTGATCCATCTCTATTCGGTCGGCTATATGAAGGATGACCAGTCACCTGCCCGCTATTTTGCCCTGTTAAACATATTTGTTTTCGCGATGCTGACACTGATTCTGGCCGAAAACCTGCCGCTGCTCTACCTGGGATGGGAGGGGGTCGGCTTCTGCTCCTATGCGCTGATCGGCTTCTGGTACACCGAAGAGAAGAACGCTACGGCAGGACGCAAGGCTTTTATCGTCACCCGGATCGGCGATACCGCTCTCGGCATTGCCATGGTCTGGATGTACCAACTCTTCAGCACCACTTCAATAACCGAACTGAATGGCATGGGTTTCCTGATGCCGGAAGGGGTGATTACTGCACTGGGGATTCTGCTGCTGATCGGCGCGGCCGGAAAATCGGCTCAGTTGCCGCTTTCCGTCTGGTTACCGGATGCCATGGCCGGCCCCACTCCTGTTTCGGCCCAGATTCACGCGGCAACGATGGTAACCGCCGGTGTCTATCTGCTGGTACGCATGTTTCCTCTGATCGGCTCTTCGCCCGTGGCACTTGCGGCAATTGCGGTTATTGGAGCGGGTACTGCTTTTTACGCCGCAACCTGTGCCTGTGTCCAGCGTGATCTGAAGCGCATTCTGGCCTACTCAACAATAAGTCAGATCGGTTACATGATGCTGGGAGTAGGGGCCGGAGCGCTGACCGCCAGTTCCTTCCACCTGTTGACTCACGCCTTTTTCAAAGCACTGTTGTTCCTCGGCGCAGGATGCATTATCACCGCCCTGCATCATCAGCAGGATATCTTCCGCATGGGTGGACTGAAATCAAAGTTTCCGGCGATCTATTGGCCATTCCTCGCGGGATCCCTCTGTCTGGCCGGTTTTCCGGGAAGCGGTGGTTTTTTCAGTAAGGACGCCATACTGGCTGCGGTATTTGAAAAGGGTGGTATGCTTTACAGCGGCCTGTTCTCTCTTGGCCTGCTGACAGCTCTTCTGACTGCGTTTTATACGTTCCGCATGCTGTTCGTGGTGTTTCACGGAGAGAATGGCGGAGAATGCCACACCGCGTGCGAAGTCAAACCGGTCATGACACTCACCCTTTTACCCCTGGCTATCCTCGGACTGATGGGCGGTCTCCTCAATCTGCCTGAATACTTCGGCAGTCATGGCCTGTTGTCTGCGTTTCTCGGGCCGATTCCCGGCTTTTCGGCACCGGGACATGCCTCACCCGCTACGGAAATTGCCCTGCAGATCATCGCCGCAACAGTCAGCCTATCGGGATTGGGTCTGGCCTGGGTGCGTTATACCGGACAACGCCGTGCAAAATCACTGATTCGCGAGGAGACCGGGTTACCGATGAGCGGATTTCTGCTAAACGGCTGGTACCTGGACAATCTGTATCGACTGCTCTTCATACGGCCATATGTCCATTTAAGTCGTTTCTTATGGAAAACAATTGACGGAGTCGTCATTGACGGGACGCTGGACGGACTGGCGCGCTTCACCATGCGACTGGGGAAAGTACCGGCCGGCTGGAGCTCCGGACGGGTGGCAACATCACTGTTTGCTCTGGCAGGCGGAACGGCTGCGGTACTCGGGTATGTAGTGTGGCTACTCGTATAAGCGCTGTGCAGGCGAGAAACTAATCGCCTCTCGCCTGCAGACTGCTGTTCCTAATGCACGCACTTCAACTTTGCCTGCCCAGCCTCTTCCTTGCGCGTCGGCAGCATACGATTCTGCTCATCCACAAAAACCAGCTTGGGCTCATATTTTATCGCCGCTGCATTTTCCATATTAACGAAACTGGCGATGATAACAAGATCCCGGGGCGCTACCAGACGTGCCGCAGCGCCATTCAGGCAGATGACTCCCGAGCCGCGCTCACCTTCAATAGCATAGGTTTCCAGGCGACTGCCGTTGGTAACATTCCAGACCGCAACTTTTTCGTAGGAAACGATATCAGCCGCATCCATCAGGTCGCGATCAATTGTCACACTCCCCTCGTAGTGCAGGTCGGCACCGGTAACAGTGACCCGGTGGATTTTGCTCTTCAACATAATTCTCTGCATGATTACAACTCCTCTCCTAGTACCGTATTATCGATCAGTCTGGTTTGTCCTATTTTTACTGCCAGTGCCAGCAGTGTTCTGCCGTCGGCAACTTCAAGCTCCTGTAACATCTCGCCATCGCGAAACTCCACATAGTCAATGACTGCAGATGATTCCTGCTCAATAACAATCCGCGTTTCCCGTAGCAGAACGGCAACCGACTGTTCACCGGCCGCAAACAGCTCACGTGCCCGGTTGATCGCGCGAAACAGACAGAGAGCACACTGCCGCTCAGACTGTGATAGATAGGCATTGCGCGAACTCATCGCCAAACCATCTGCCTCACGTACAATCGGCATCCCCACAACCTCAACCGGCATGTTCAAATCAGCGGCCATACGACGGATGACCGCCAGCTGTTGATAATCCTTATTGCCGAAGAACGCTACATCTGGACGGACGATATTGAACAGCTTGGCAACAACCGTTGCCACCCCATCAAAATGTCCCGGACGGCTACCGCCGCAGAGAGGCAACGCAATATCCCGAACGGTTACACCGGTTTGAAAACCGTGCGGATACATTTCAGATGCGGACGGGATGAAAACAACATCAACTCCGCACGCTTCCGCAAGCTGACAGTCACGCGCCAGATCGCGCGGATACCGGTCCAGATCTTCATTCCTGCCGAACTGGATCGGGTTGACAAAAATTGAGAGCACCAGCACATCTCCCCGTTTTCGCCCCTCCCGCAGTAACGATGCATGCCCTTCATGCAGATATCCCATGGTTGGAACGAAAGCTATGCGCCGCCCCTCTCGTTCGGGGGCAATAGCAAGTGCCTGCATATGTACAATACTGTTGATTACCTTCATCTGGTCCTCAGGAAAAAGAGTGCTCTTCTGTCGGAAATTCACCACTCCGAACCTCAGCAACATACTGTGTAACCGCAGAAGAGATAAGCGGTCCCAGATCAGCATAGCGCTTGACGAATTTGGGTGAATATTTTTCACACAGTCCGAGAATGTCGTGGATCACCAGCACCTGTCCATCACAGTAGGGACCGGCCCCGATGCCTATCGTCGGAATTGTCAGTTCGGCGCTGATCTCTGCCGCCAGCGACGCCGGAATCCCTTCCAGTACAACGGCAAAAGCACCGGCGTGCTGTACGGCAAAGGCGTCATCCATGATTCGTTCCGCCTGATCGTTTCTTCCCTGAACCTTGTAACCACCCATCCGGTGGACCGATTGCGGCGTCAGACCGATATGCGCCATAACGGGAATATCTATCGAAGAAACCGCACGGATTACATGAGCCATGTTGCTGCCGCCTTCCACCTTGACCGCCTCGGCTCCGCCCTCTTTGATCATTCTGCCGCAATTGCGGCAGGCGTCCTCTATGCCGGTCTGATAAGACATAAAGGGCATGTCGGCCACCACGACGGCTTTTGGATCAGCACGTTTTACCGCCCGCACATGATACAGCATCTCATCCATAGTAACCGGCAGGGTCGTGTCATGACCGGCAACCACAACACCGGCAGAATCACCTACAAGAATGATGTCCACTCCACCGGCATCAACAAGACAGGCGAAGGGGAAATCGTATGCCGTCAGGACGGCAATACGGCGCCCCTCCTGCTTCATCTTCATAATGTCCGGTATCGTCGTTTTCTTTCTCATAACACTCCCCGAGTCAGTGCATAACATTCTCAAAAACGAAAAAACGCGCCGGAGGGCGCGTCGTGAACGGTCAGATCGGTAACATACTGAAACCAACCTGTGGGGGCCACCCCTTCCGTCCCGGTTCGCTTCCGAATCCGTGCGGTATGTATTGAACTGTTGCTGCCTGCCTGATTCAGATCAACTCCCGAATGGGTAGCCGTCATGGCAGATGTTTAAAATATCAGAGCCTGATATTTAAATCCAGATATTTTTTCGCTTCCAGACACTCCAAAGACTCAGAGCGGTCAGGTCAGGCTTTTCATCTGCTCCAGCTCCTTGACAACTTCAGCGCTCTGCGCTCGACGCATCTCCATATTATCAAACATTTCTGTAACCATGACGCTGACGGATTCCACATTTCGGCGAATCAGTTTACCATCATCAACCTGGCGTAATGTGGAGTGAGCCATTTCATGTATCATTTCCTTTATTGTTTCAATGGAACGGGCAATGCTCTTGGTAGCTCTGGCCTGATCCGTTGAACCCGCAAAAATCTGTGAAGTCATGGAACTGATCTCTTCCATAGAGCGGGCTACCAATTTAACGCTGATAACCTGTTCCTGTGTCGCCTGCTTAATCTGCTTGGTCATGTCGAGCGAACAGTTGGAACTGTCAAAGATTGCTTTGAGCGATTCTCCCGTTGTATGGCCCAGGTCTACTCCACGGTGCACCAGATCCTTGCTTGTCCTGATATTGTTTGCAGCTGTTTTTGACTCACTCATGATCTCTTCGATGATGGATGTAATTTCACCGGTTGAATGCCCGGTCTGAAGTGACAGGTTACGAATTTCCTCGGCCACAACACCAAAGCTCTTTCCGTATTCACCCGCCTGAGCAGCAATGATGGAGGCGTTAAGAGCCAGTAGATTAGTGCGCTTCGTAATGTCGTTAATAACACTGACAATATGTTCAATGCGGGTGCTGTTCTCCGCCAGGCGTTGAATAGCATCAAATGAAAGACCGACCGAGAGTTTAATTTCGTCGAGAGCATTGATAGTTTCCGCGACGACAGCCCTACTCTCTTCCGCCCGCTCTTTTACCTGATGCGATACTTCGTGTGAAATGGCCGCATTCTGTTCAACGTTGCCGATAGTACTGTAAATCTGCTCCATGGCAGATGCTGACTGGTGGACAATGCCTGTCAGATGGTCCAGATTCCGGGTGACCTGTTCAATAGCAACTGAAATCTGATTGACGGCAGAACTGGTTTCATCAATCGAAGCCATCACGCCTTCAGAAGCAGACGCAATAATAGAGGTGCCATCGGCAACGGAATCCACTCCATCACGCAGATTACCGACATTTTTGGAATACTGGTCGCGATTTGTCAGGAGAAACTTGAAAGAACTTTCCATCTCGGACGTGAGAGTGTCTATTGAGTTCAACAAATTTATCCGGGTAATCGCTGATGCCACCTGATCCGCGAAAAGCATAATCGTATCAACATCAGAGTCATTAAGGGCACGGCGGCTGTTCTTGTTGTCGAGTCCAAAAATACCTATAGAACGATTCTTTACAACGATCGGGCATAAAATGAAACTTTTTGAGCGCAGCGGTGACAGGTCTTTGTGGGGTGGTTTCAAATGGTAATCTTCGGGATATCGCGCTATATCATCAATCAAATATACTTTGCGTTCATTAAAACACTTCGCAATGACACCGATGCTGGAGTCAATCGGCATGGTGACACCAGCGACCTCAAAGCCGTCTGTTCCGACAGCGGCAAAAAAGCGGAGTCGGTTCCCCTCTTCAGCAAGCAATATATTAACACGCTCGTAATCAAGTACATCATGTAACCCTTCGACGCACAGCCGTAATACTTCGTCAAGATCAAGTGATTTCTGGATTTTGCTGCTGATCTGATGAAAGTTTTTGATATTTCTGTCCAGAATTTTGTAGCGATTTTCAAAAATTTCTTTCTGTTCGTTAACTTCCTGATGAAGTCTATCGAGCTCGGCAGCACGCTCACGGAGGTCATCACCGTTCCTGCCAATCAGATATCCAAGGACTGCAAGGACAATGGCAGTACCGCAACCCATATAATTGTAAAGCGCAAAATGTTCGCTGTCTTTTATGATATCACTAAAAATCTGTTCAAAAAGACCAAGCTTGACGTCGTAAAAGAAAACAATCTTAATCGCAATCCATCCAACAGGGGCAGAAACACCAAGCAGAAAACCGCCGACAGAAAACAGAGTTGAATTCCTTTTCATTTTTCTTCCTCAATCACGAATCCAGTCCTTATGTATCCGAAGTATTTTCCCATTCACCACCTCCGGAATTCATTCGCTATTCACAAAATCAGGCCTTTCCGGCGGAACCGAGAACTGCTTCATTCTTGTGTTTAACCAGTTTCACTAATTCTTTACGCGCTTCACCAAGATATTTGCGCGGATCAAATTCCTTGGGATCTTTGGCAAAGTATTCACGAATCTTGGCAGTTACCGCCAATCTGCCGTCAGAATCAATATTTATTTTACAGACCGCACTCGCAGCAGCCCTGCGCAATTGATCTTCAGGAATACCTACTGCCCCTGCAAGGTTGCCCCCGTACTTGTTGATCAATTCAACATACTCCTGAACAACTGAGGAGGCTCCATGTAGCACGATCGGAAAGCCAGGAATACGCTTTTCGCATTCTTCGAGAATATCGAACCGGAGCGGCGGAACCGGCTGGCCGGCCTTGAATTTGAAGGCCCCATGACTGGTCCCGATGGAGATTGCCAGAGAATCAACGCCGGTTTTCTTCACAAACTCCTCAACCTCTTCCGGCTTCGTATAGGTGGAGTGCTCCGCCGAAACCTCATCCTCAATACCGGCCAGGACTCCTAATTCTGCTTCAACCGTAACATCAAACTGATGAGCATACTCGACAACTTTTTTTGCGAGAGCGACGTTCTCTTCAAAGGGGAGGTGCGAACCGTCAATCATGATCGATGAAAAGCCGCTATCAACACAGGACTTGCACAATTCAAAGGTATCGCCGTGATCAAGGTGCAAGCAAATAGGAATGTTAGAACCAGATTCCCGCGCCATCTGTACAGCTCCCATTGCCATGCAGCGAAGCATGGTTTCGTTTGCGTAACTGCGCGCACCTTTGGACACCTGGATAATAACGGGCGAATTGGTTTCAACACAGGCGGTAATGATCGCCTGAAGCTGTTCGAGATTGTTGAAATTGTATGCAGGAATGGCATATTTCCCTGCCATCGCCTTGCTGAACATCTCTTTTGTGTTGGACAGGCCTAATTCACTATAATGAATTTTCTGCTTTTCCATTTCGTCCCCCTCGTGTGCTTGATTATTCTGGAAATCAGCTCCGGACTTCGCATATTCAGTTGATACAAATACCACGCAACTATCCTATAATCAAGGTGTAAACTCGAACAGATTCTGTTGCCAGAATCCGACGATGTTCTTATACTGGTGGTGTTAGAAGCGGAAACCGGACCGGGAGAATAACAGCGTGAAATGGGGGTTTTATGAAGTATCTGGTGTGGTCTTTTTTTACTCTGGCGGGAATCCTGGGCGGCTGTTGTTCCCACGTCATGAGCGACGCTGGGCTCATTGCCAGCGACCGTTCAATCATCTATGCTGATATCAGGCAAAACCCGGAAGCACTCGCAGGAAAGAGTGTTCTTGTCGGTGGAATAATAACCGGAACCGAGAGCAATGGTGATGTAATTCAGCTTGAAGTGTTACAGCTTGAGCTGATGTCCAATGGTGTCCCGGACGAAAAGTCACTCTCCGCAGATCGCTTTCTGGCGGTAAGCGGGGAATTACTCGACCCTCTGCTCTACCGTCCCGGCCTGCTGGTGACAATAATCGGGGAAATCAAAGGACTGCAGGTTCAAAAGCGTGGGGGAGCAGACTATCGTTTCCCGCTTATTTCGGCTAAAGAGATTCGCCTCTTCCGGGCTTCTGACCCCTCCTCGGGCAACCCGGCAAATCCCTATCAGAATCAGATTGTCGACAGGAAGTAAGCCCTACAAACTCCTATAGGTGAGTTTCCCCGCAGCCCCATATTTCGAAAACCCTACTGTGCCGTCCAACCGCCATCAATCGGAATAGCAGTTCCGGTTATCTGGTCGGATCCCGACGAACAGAGAAAGAGTACCAGCTGACCGAGCTGTTCGATAGAAACAAACTGCTGTGACGGCTGTTTCTCAGCCAGCATACTGCGCCCTCCCGCCTCAATATCAACTCCGAGTGCCTGGGCACGGGCAACAATCTGCGGCTCGATCAGTTCTGTTCTGGTCCAGCCGGGACAGATTGCGTTGCTGGTAATGCCGGACCCGGCCGTCTCCAGGGCAACAACTTTGGTCAGACCGACCAGACCATGCTTGGCAGAGACATACGCAGCTTTGTTGGCTGAAGCCACCAACCCGTGCACCGAAGCGATATTAATAATACGCCCCCACCCTCTCCGGCGCATGTGCGGAACCGTATGATGAATCGCATAAAAGCTGGAGGAAAGATTTACCGCTATAATGGCTGCCCACCGCTCGGGAGGAAACTCCTCAACCGGCGCCGTATGCTGAATTCCGGCGTTATTCACCAGAATGTCGATGCCGCCAAAAGAAGCTGCAGTCGTTTCCACCAGCGAGGTGATATCATCCGGCCTGGTCATGTCAGCGTCGTGATAGCGAGCCGTAATACTGAACTCCCGCTGCAGCCCGTGCCGGGTCGCTTCAATTTTTTCCGGGTCACCAAGGCCATTCAGCATTATGTTGCACCCCTGTCCGGCCAGAGCGCGAGCGATACCCAGACCGATGCCGCTGGTTGAGCCGGTTATGAGTGCCGTTTTTCCCTTGAGCATATCCCGCTCCTCTATGACAGATTAATCAGACGGGGCTCAGTGCATGCCTGGATATCAGCCGGAGTATAGCCGGGAGCTGTCTCGACCAGACGCAACCCTTCCGGAGTTACATCCAGCACGGCCCGGTCGGTGATAATGCGGTTGATCACCCCCTTGCCGGTTAAAGGAAGCGTGCAGTTCGTAAGTATTTTAGTTTCACCCAGCTTGTTGCAATGTTCCATCAATACGACAATCCGTTTAGCGCCATGCACCAGATCCATTGCGCCGCCCATTCCTTTTACCATTTTGCCGGGAATGACCCAGTTCGCCAGATCACCGGAAGCCGAAGCCTCCATACCTCCAAGAATAGCCAGATCAATATGCCCGCCGCGAATCATTGCAAATGATTCGGCGCTGCTGAAGGTGCTTGAACCGGGGATCATAGTAATGGTCTCCTTGCCGGCGTTGATCAGATCGGGATCAAGTTCATCCTCGGCCGGATAGGGGCCGATGCCGAGCAGGCCGTTTTCGGACTGGAGCACCACCAGCTTGCCTTCGGGAATGTAGTTCGCGACCAGGGTCGGCATACCGATCCCCAGATTAACGTAATACCCGTCTTCTATTTCCTGAGCGGCCCGCTGGGCCATCTCTTCACGTGTCAATGCCATGATATCTCCTCTCTATTTCCTGATTGTGCGGCGTTCGATTCTTTTTTCATGACCGGTACAGGCAATGATACGTTGCACATACACACTGGGAGTATGAATCTGATCAGGATCAAGTTCACCGGTTTCAACCAGCTCTTCCACCTCGGCAATCGTTATCCGACCGGCAGCAGCCATCATCGGGTTGAAATTCCGGGCGGTCTTGCGGTAGACCAGATTACCGAAACGATCCCCCTTCCAGGCCTTGATCAGGGCAAAATCGGCTCTCAGGCCGGTTTCAAGAAGATATTCCTTACCATCGAACAGCCGCGTTTCACGACCCTCGGCAATCGGGGTACCGACTCCGGCCGGAGTATAGAAAGCGGGAATACCGGCTCCACCAGCCCGGATCCGTTCAGCCAGGGTGCCCTGCGGCACCAGCTCCACCTCCAGCTCACCCGCAAGGTACTGACGCTCGAACTCTTTGTTTTCACCGACATAAGAGGAAATCATTTTCCTGATCTGTTTGTTCTGGAGCAGGATACCGAGTCCCCACTCGTCAACACCGCAGTTGTTTGAAATCACCGTCAGATTACGAACACCCGATTCACGCAGGCCCTGAATCAGTTTTTCCGGAATACCCACCAGTCCGAAACCTCCAGCCAGAATACTGGCGCCGTCGCTGATACCTTCGAGCGCCTCTTGAATGCTTGTGCAGACAACTGCCATATGCTACCTCCGGAAATAAATATTACAGCGACTTTTTCAGCAGCCTGCCCAGTTCACCGACAAAGCCGCGACGGAACAGTAGTACGCAGATCACAAAAGTTATCCCGATAATTACTGTTATCCAGGAACCGACCGAACTCAGTTCAGACTGGAGCGTTACCACCGTAAATGCCCCGACCAGCGGACCGAGAACCGTACCGACTCCACCCAGGAGGGTCATCAGCACCACCTCCCCGGAGGTATGCCAGCTGACATCGGTCAATGAGGCGAGTTGAAATACCAGTGACTTCATCGAACCAGCCATTCCCGCCAGTGCCGCTGAGATGACAAAAGCGATCAGTTTGAAGCGCTCCACCTTATATCCCAGCGAAACCGCACGCGGCTCATTTTCCCGGATCGCCTTCAGTACCTGGCCGAATGGAGAATGAATCGTCCGATGAATGATCCAGAAACCAAGACAGAACAGCGCAAAAACAAAGTAATACAGGTTAAGCGGCAGGGGACTGCCGCCGACTGTATAAGACTGGTTCAGGTCGATCAGCCCGAACAGATTTCCCCGTGGAATGCCTTGAAGACCGTCCTCGCCGCCGGTGAACGGCGCTTTGAGCGCGATGAAGTAGACAATCTGGGCCAGAGCCAGGGTGACCATGGCAAAGTAGATCCCCTGACGGCGGATCGCCAGGCTGCCGATAATATATCCAAGCAGAGCGGCGAAAACGGTGCCTCCCAGAACCCCCAATTCCGGGGTCAGACCACTGACCTTGACCAGATGACCCGTAATATAGGATGCACCTCCGAAAAAGGCAGCATGCCCAAACGAAAGCAGCCCGCTGTAGCCAAGCAGCACATTGAAAGCAGAGGCAAAGAGCGCAAAGCAGAGCAGCTTCATCATAAACACCGGATAGACAAAAAACGGTGCCACCAGGCCAATGAGTATCAGGATTATCCAGAGTAGCCTGTTCATTCAGGACTCCCTGCCGAACAGACCTGCCGGCTTTACCAGCAGGACAATCACCATGATCAGAAAGATCACCGTGCTGGAGGCGGGGGCGTACACGACTTTGGTGAACCCCTCAACCATACCGAGCAGGAGACCGGTGACTATGGAACCCATGATGGAACCCATACCGCCGATAACCACCACGGCGAACACGGTAATAATCATCTCTGATCCCATAACCGGGCTGACCGAATAGATCGGAGCGGCAAGTACTCCGGCAAAAGCAGCGAGAGCCACACCATATCCATACGTCAGGGTAATCATCAGCGGCACATTAACACCGAAGGCCTTCACCAGTTCCGGGTTTTCTGTGCCGGCACGAAGGAAGGAGCCGAGTTTTGTCCGCTCAATAACGTACCAGGTGCCGAAACAGACCAGCAGAGAAATGACAATCACCCAGAGGCGATATTTCGGAAACATCATGAAACCGAGGTTAACCGCGCCACTCAAAACGTCAGGCTTGGCCTCGTAGGGATCGCCGGATACATTGAAAAAATTGGTAAAGACTCCTTGAATGATGAGGGCGAGTCCGAAGGTGAGCAGCAGTCCGTAGAGATGGTCAAATTTGTACAAACGGCTGAGCATGGTTTTTTCAATCACGATTCCGACTGCGCCTACAACCAGCGGAGCTACAATCAGTGCCGCCCAGTAATTGAGATGAAAATCAGGCATGCCGATCAGCGGTCCCAGTGACGTAAAGCCGAGAAGAGCCACATAGGCTCCCAGCATATAGAGTGCACCGTGGGCAAAGTTGACGATGTTCAGGAGGCCGAAAATAACCGCCAGCCCGAGGCTCAAAATGGCGTAGAAAACACCGTTGTTGAGTCCCAGCATAACCTGCGACATGACCGTTTGAAATGATAGTTCCATGACCTGCTCCTGTACTCTTCAACTTTTAAACAAAAGTCCCCTCCCTGTGCGGGAGGGGAAACTTTTTCTCGCTACTTCTTAACCTGTGAGCATGTGCTCTCGGAGAGCGGCATGAAGGCATCAGCCGGGGAGACTGTTTTGACTATCTTGAGCAGATCCCACTCACCTTTGGATTCGGCAGGTTTCTTCACTTCCATCAGATACATGTCGTGCACCATGCGACCGTCGGCCCTGATCTTGCCGTTAACGGCAAAGAAGTCAGAGATATCCATCGACTTGAGCTTTGCCATGACCACATCCGGATCATCGGTTCCGGCGGCTTTAATTGCTTTGAGATAGTTCATGGTGGCTGAATAGGCTCCCGCCTGATCCATAGTGGGCATTGCCTTGTGGATTGCATAGAAACGCTTGGCAAAATCGCGGGTGGCCTTATCCCGATCCCAGTAGAAGCCGGAGGTGAACTGCATTCCCTGGGCGACACTCAAACCGAGGCTTTTTATATCGGTGTCGAAAATCAGCAGACCAACCAGCGTCTGACCTTTTTTGTCAATGCCGAACTCACGCGCCTGCTTGATTGCATTGGTGGTATCGCCGCCGGCATTAGCCAGGCCGATTATCTGAGCTCCGGATGACTGAGCCTGGAGTAGATAGGATGAGAAATCAGCCGTGGAGAGCGGGTGACGCACTGATCCGAGGATCTTGCCCCCGCCTGCTTTGACAAATTTTGTCGTGTTCTCTTCCAGAGAATGGCCAAAGGCGTAGTCAGCGGTTAAAAAGAACCAGCTCTTGCCGCCGTTCTGCACGACGGCCTGCCCGGTAACTTTACCCAGAGCGTAAGTGTCATACACGTAATGGATGCTGTACGGCGTGCATGCCTTGTTGGTCAGTTCGGTACTGGCCGCACCGGTGTTCATGGTGATCCGCTTTTTTTCTCCACCCAGTTTTTGCACCGCCAGGGCGCACCCCGAGTTCAATAAGCCGGTGATCATGTCTACTTTTTCATTGTCAAACCATTCGCGAGCCTTGGCAGAGGCAATATCGGCCTTATTCTGATGATCCGCGCCTATGACCTGAATCGGCTTACCCAGTACCGTGCCACCGAAATCCTTGACCGCCATCTCGACACCAACCTGAGTTCCTTTACCTCCCAGAGTCGAGTAAACGCCGGACATATCGGTCAACACCCCGATTTTTACTACGCCGTCCGAAACACCTGCTGCAATGGCCATAGTGCCTGTTAATAGTACAACTGCAGCAACAGCAACAACTTTACTCATAAAAAATCTCATCTGTTTCTCCTTTCTGGTTGTATACCCGGACCTACACGCCAAGGTATCGGTTAAGTTTCTCCCTGCTTGAGTCAAGTTCATCTTTTGGGATCATTTCTGCTATTGAACCGTGATCAATGACATAATGCCGATCGGCCAGTTCTGCCGCAAAATGGAAGTTCTGTTCCACCAGTATGATTGTGAAGCCTTTTTCCTTCAATTGACCGATGAGTTGTCTCAGGGTTTGAACTATTATCGGCGCCAGCCCCTCGGTTATTTCATCAAGAAGCAGAAGTTTTGCCCCGGTGCGGAGAATCCGCGCCATCGCCAGCATCTGCTGTTCACCACCGGAAAGACGGGTTCCCATACTGCTCCGTCTCTCAAACAGATTGGGAAACATTGCGTAGATTTCAGGCAGCGACATGCCACCACTTTTCACCACCGGCGGCAGCAGCAGATTTTCCTCAACGGTAAGACTGGAAAAAATCCCGCGCTCCTCCGGACAGTATCCGATGCCGAGATGTGCAATCTTGTGAGTCGGCATCTTGATGGTTTCAACACCATTGATCATGATAGAACCGCTCCGCCGGCCGACCAGTCCGATGATCGATTTAAGAATTGTGGTACGTCCGGCGCCGTTCCTTCCCAGCAGGGTGACCACCTCTCCTACACCAACTTTCAGATCGATGCCGTGAAGGATGTGGGATTCTCCATAAAAAGCATGCAGATCTGTTATCCTCAGCATCTCATTATGTACCGGTTCAGACATGAGCACTCCCCATATACGCTTCCAACACACTCGGGTCCTGCGAAACCTCGGCGTATGGCCCTTCCGCAAGTATCGCTCCCCGCTGTAAAACAGTTATCCTGTCCGCCAGGGTTGCCACAACTTTCAGGTTATGCTCGACCATTAGAATCGTGCGGCTGGCGGAAACCTTCTTCACCAGTGCGGTGATTTTATCGACATCCTCGACACCCATTCCTTGAGTCGGCTCATCGAGGAGCATTAATTCGGGATCCAGTGCCAGTGTCGTCGCTATTTCGAGAGCCCGCTTACGCCCATAGGCCAGTTCACCGGTGATATCCCCGGCATATTCTGCCAGACCGACAGCATCGAGCAGTTCCATGGCCCGTTCATCCAGCTGTTTCAGAATGGCATCTGATTTCCAGAAATGATACGAGACACCCAACTTCCGCTGCAGTGCCAGCCGTACATTCTCGAGTGGAGTCAGGTTGGGAAAAACCGCTGAAATCTGGAAAGAGCGTACAATCCCGCGCAGGGCAATATCTGCCGACTTTTCGTTCGTGATGTCCCTGTCGTTGAAATGGATGCTGCCGGAGGTAGGCGTGAGAAACTTGGTGAGGAGATTAAATACCGTGGTCTTACCGGCACCGTTCGGGCCGATCAGGGCATGAATATGACCACGCTGAATCTGCAGGTTCACCGCAGAAACGGCAGTGAATCCCTTGAATTCCTTATATAGATTTGTCGTAGTCAGAATGTAGTCGGTCACTCGTGCACCTTGCCACTGCGCTAAACGTTCGGTATTAATTTCCTGCTCACCGGTAGAGTAATCGGTCGAAGGAGGAGAATATCATTAATACTCACGGGCGCTTTAAATAAAACGGATTTATATAATATTTAGCAATTGTCGTGCCGTAGTCGTATATATTTTATAACTTATATGCAACGTACTGTTTATATTGTGTTTTTAAATGTCAGATCACGCATAACACAGTAATTTAAGATACGAAATCATCTCATTATTCCAAAAAAATGGAATGGTTGCCCGGTCAATCACCAGATAGTCCGGGAAGAAAAAAAATGACGACAACCTTACTGAGCTAATTACAGGAGCTATTTATGGTCGGCCTGGAATATATTCCATTTTTTTGGAATATATTCCAGATATTGGGAATAGGTGGCGGTGTGTCTATTTATACATTGAATCAGTTTTTTGTTTCGGCCGGGATGACTGACGACTTACGGGTTGCTACCGTACCAAGATAATCACTCATACCTCCGCAGCTGTTTTGTGTCCAACCGCCATCAACCGGCAGGATTGTTCCGGTTACGAAACTTCCGAGAGCCGAAGCCAGAAAAAGGCAGGCGTTTCCAACGTCCTCAGGAGTGCCAAGTCTTCCGAGGGGCACACTGCGGGCAACCATTTTTCTGATATTCTCATCGGGAGCAAGACGAGCCATCCCTTCTGTTCCGTCAATCGGGCCGGGCACAACCGAGTTAACACGAACTCCGACTGCGCCCCATTCAAGCGCTAACGTCCGCGTGATCATGTCAACACCGGCTTTGGCAGCACAGACATGAACCTGAGCCTTCATCGGCATGAAGGCCTGAGGAGCAGAGATATTGATCACACTCGCCCCTGGCTTTCTAAGGAGCGGGTACACTGCCTTCATCACATGGAACGTACCGCGAAGATCAATATCCACCACCGACTTGAAAGCGTTCCCGCTCAGATCATTGGCAAGCGACGGGAAATTGCCGGCAGCGCCCGATACGACCACATCAAAATCGCCGAAACGCTCATGTACTGCCTGAAGCCCCGCTTCCAGCGCATCAAATTCGCGGACATCGGCTATGAACCCCATGGCTTCCGCCCCGAGCTGCTGAAGCCGAGCCACCGTATTATCAACCTTTTCCTGTTTTCGACTGGCAACCGCTACTTTCGCGCCCTGAGCAGCAAACAGTTCTGCTATCCCCCGGTTAATTCCGCTCGTACCTCCGATGACAATGACCACTTTACCGCTAAAATCCAGAGATATCGCCATGCCTGCCTCCCGTCCATCTCATGTTATTCCAATTTCAAATCAAAGATGAAATCAAGGCGGCGAGGATTGAGGCAACGAGGCGTACAGGTAGTACGTTAAGGAGCCGACAACGAGCCAACGAAGATAGCGCTTTGATTTGGAATTGGTATTACCGTCATGCACTGATGTCGTATTGAATAACCTTGGAGTACAAAGATGATTTACTGATGCCGAGTCGGGTGGCGGCTGCCTGCTTATCACCCTTTTCCTCACGAATAGCAATCCGGATTGCCTCCTCTTCGGCCAACCGGGCGACACACTTCAGACTCCGCCGGTCATCCAGCGCTGATGAGGCACCGATCCCCTTGACCAGCGCACCGGGGATGTCATTGCGAGAAATTGCGGGGCCGACTTTTACATAGAGAGCCTGCTCAAGAACATTGCGCAGCTCCCGGACATTGCCCGGCCAGTCATACTGTTTCAGTATTTCAGCGACATCCGGATCGACCCCTTCAACCGGAATTCCGGTCTCCCGTTCCAACTGGCGGAGGTGAAACTGGATCAGCAGCGGGATATCGTCACGACGGCTCCTGAGTGGCGGTATGTCGAGCATAACCACATTGAGGCGATAATACAGATCATGGCGGAACAGGCCGCTCTTGACCAGAGTCTCCAGATCACGGTTGGATGCGGCAATTATCCTCACATCCACCGCCTCGGTGGTCTCAGAGCCAACCGGCTCGATCTCCTTTTCCTGAAGTACCCGGAGCAGCTTGACCTGCATCGTCAGCGGCAGTTCACTGATTTCATCCAGAAAGATCGTCCCCTTGTCGGCCAGCGCGAACTTTCCCTTTTTTCCTTTTTTTTGCGCCCCGGTAAAAGCACCCTCCCGATAGCCGAACAGCTCGGATTCGAAAAGATTCTCAGGAATGGCGGCGCAATTAACCTTGATAAACGGGCCAAGCTTACGGTTGCTCTCGTTATGAACAGCGTGGGCAAAAAGCTCCTTGCCGGTCCCGCTCTCACCCTTTAGTAATACAGTTGTGGCACTCCTGGCGACCTTTCTGCCAAGCTCTTTGACCCATTCCAGTTCTTTGCTGATACCGACAATGTGGTTGAAGGAATATTTGGCACTCAGGTGATTACTGAGCTCGTTTTTATAAAACTCCAATTCGGACTTAAGCTTCTTGAAGTTTTCAGTAATAGAGAAGAGATCTTCTATATTTTGAAACATGACCTTGCCGACCACCGCCACCACGTTACCGTTTTCAAAGATAGGAATCCGACTGCAAATCATCTCATGCCCTTTGATCTTCTGCAGCTGGGCAATCTCTGCTACTCCGGTTTTTGCAACGAGATGCATGCGGGTGTTCTCAATCACTTCGGTGACGTGCTTCCCGACCAGCTTGTCGATGGTTGACTCCAGAAAACCGGCGTAGGCACTGTTGATCTTCAGGATGTATCCGTCGGCGTCGGTAATTAACAGCCCTTCGTAGGCATGCCCCAAGGCATCCTCCAGCATGGTCTGCCCCTTTTCGGCCAGATCGGCACGCTTTGAAAGCGCCAGCAGCAGAGTATGAACCCACCCGTCTTTATGTATGATCATCAGGTCCTCCGTCAGCGGCGGGATCGTATTTATTCATGCGGAATACTGCGGAGCTACTCTTCATGCCGCCAGCTTGAAAGGGATGATGTCACGGTCAAGCCTCTCTGAAAGTGATTCCGCAGCAACTTCGAGATCATACCGGGATTGGAGATTCAACCAGCTTTGCGAATCGGTGCCGAAGAAGCGGGGAAGGCGCAGAGCGGTATCGGCAGCAATTGCCCGTTTATCAGCGCAGATTTCGTCTATGCGGCGCTGTGGGACTCCGATCGATTTGGCAAGACGATAACGGGTGACGCCCAACGGGAGAAGAAAATCCTCTAACAGAATTTCGCCGGGGTGGATAGGCCGGATTTTTGTTGTTTTCATAAATGTTTCCTACCGCATGGCGGCACTAACGTCAAGCGGTAGTATTGAAAAGTATTGATATGCACCTTGGTGATGGTGTAACTACCTTGAACAGTTGCGGTGAAAACTTGTAGCCAGGCGTTCCGCCTTTTCTCCCGGCTACTTGTGTTTTTTGAAGAGTTACTGGATATTTGATTACCACAGTTGTACATTGTAAATTACATTCGCATGTACAAGCGAGGGGTTTTATGAAACAGGCTACATTTTCTGAATTACGTAATCATGCAAAGCAGTATTTTGATTTTGTCGAATCTGGCGAATCAGTCAGGATCGTGCGCAACGGCAGTGGCCTGCTACAAACGCCCAACCAAGCGCAGCAGCGGTGAACCCGCTGTGCTCTCAGCCGTCGACTGCAAAATCGATGGGATCGGCGCAATGCAGTTGGAATCTGAATTCGTCAAAAAGGTGTAAAGGAAATGAACCTGTGAAAGCGGTCATCCAACGTGTTACATCCGCTTCGGTCACTGTCGGGGATATAGTTGTCGGTCAGATCGGATCGGGGATAATGATCCTCCTCGGCGTGGAAAAAGGGGACGCGGAACCTCAAGCTGACTGGCTGGTGGATAAAATCTGCGGGTTGCGAATGTTCTCCGACAATGACGGCAAAATGAACCTCTCGGTGCATGATATCAGCGGCGGCCTGCTGGTAGTTTCCCAATTTACCCTTGCCGGCAACTGTTCCAAAGGGAAACGTCCTTCATTCGATACGGCAGCTCCGGCAGATGAGGGGAAACGGCTGTATGAGTACTTTATTGTCGCTGCCCGACGTACCGGCCTGCCGGTAGAAACCGGCATCTTTCAGGCCGACATGCGGGTGTCGCTGGTCAACGACGGGCCGGTGACATTTATACTGGAACGCTGACGATTTTCGTAGTAAATGAGAGACTATGATACCCAAAGAACTTACCCTCGGTTTTTCCCCCTGTCCCAATGATACCTTCATGTTTTATCCGCTCGTGCATGGTCTGGTCAATACGGAAGGCCTGACATACCGGGAGCAACTGGAGGATGTCGAAACTCTCAACCTGATGGCACTGACGGGAGAACTCGATGTCAGCAAAGTGTCGTACCACGCCTTGGGACATATCCGGGATCAGTACGCGCTGCTCCGCTCCGGCAGCGCTCTCGGACGGGGCTGCGGGCCGTTGCTGGTGGCAGTCGCAAAGATTGATCCGGCGGATCTGCGCGGAAAAACCATCGCCGTACCGGGCCGGTTCACGACCGCCCTGCTGCTGCTGCGGCTGTTCGATCCGGCTCTGGAGAATTTCATCATCATGCCGTTCAATGAAATCGTGGAAGCCGTATCAAGCGGCTCCGTTGACGCCGGTTTGATCATCCATGAATCTCGCTTTACGTATCAGGAATCCGGACTACACAAACTGCTCGATCTGGGAGAATGGTGGGAGGGTGAAACCGGACTGCCGATTCCGCTTGGTGGAATTGTTGCAAAACGGTCTCTTGGAGCTGAGGTTATCGGAACCGTCGAACATGCCTTGAAGGCTGGGATTGACTATGCCCGCACTCATCCGGACGAGGCTGCCAGCTATATCGGTGAGCATGCGCAGGAGATGAGTCCGGAGGTCTGTGCCGCCCATATCGGGCTGTACGTTAACGATTTTTCGGCAGAACTGGGGGATGAGGGAGTTTGTGCCATCTCCTGTCTGCTGCAACGGGCCGAACAGGCAGGGATAATTCCACCGTCAACGGTACCGCTTTTTATTTGAAATTAACTGGAGGCTTGGCACATGTCAGAACAAAAGGAAAAATGGCAGGGATGGCTGCTATTTTACTGACGCATCAGGACATGAGAAAGTCGAGATCGGTCGCATCAATAATCCGCTTTCTGTTGATCTCTCTGGTTTTTACATCATAAAAATCTATCGGGTTATAGCCATCAGTCAAAGTTATCGCCGGAGTATCCACGGGAAACTCAAACTTTTTGTGCATCAACTGGCGCACATTGTCGGCCAGCGGGTGTACGCTATACCCGGCTAACGCGGCGGCATGTATTGTTACGGGAGCCATCTCATACGCAAAAACCTCCAGGTTGCCGATCCCTTCCGAAGCAGCATTGTCAAAACCGGGGTATATATCGACCGTGCGGAAGACCTCTTTAAGAGTCCGGACAATTGAAGCGGTCATATACGTGTCACTCTTCAGGTTTCCCCACAAATTTATCCCGAGTACCCCTCCGGGAGCCATACGCTGCTTGACGGTCATCAATGCCTCTTTGCTCAGCACATGAAAGGGCGTGTTATCGCCGTTAAACACATCAATAATAACGTAATCATAGCGTTTTCCGGGGCGATTCAGAAAATACCGGGCGTCATCAACAATTGATTCACCACCGATTCTAAATGAAAAAAAACGCCGGGCGACATCAAAAACATGGGGATCAATATCGACGACATCGGTACGCACCCCCTGCTGCTCATACCACATGGGAATCACCCCGGCACCGAGTCCGATTACAAGACATTCTTTTCCGTTCGGGTTAATGGCTCGCGGAATAAACTGTTGGAAATACGGGTACTCATATACGGAAGCACCGGAAACCACATCAATCCCCCCCTGAATAGTTGCATCCACGATCAATTCACGGGTGCGCCTGTCTCCAAAAGAATACTCAAGCACCTGCATGTTGCCGTAAAAGGTGTCTTTGAAAAAGATCCGGGATACGCGTGTGCCACCCGGAAGCAGTTTGGAATGCAGCGCGCCGGCTTCAGGCACAAGAAAAGGCACGAACAGCAGCGGCACACAGAGCCAGAATCGCCGGTAGATACCGGCATACATGACTGAAAGCAGCAGCAGTACACCACCAGTAACAACAAAAATCCGGTCAACATTGAAATACGCGATCAGGACAAAACCGGTACAGACTGTACCGACAAAACTGCCCACCGTCGATACCGATGAAAAAAGGCCGACCGTCCTTCCAATGCTTGCCGTTTCCCGAATAGCGTTCCTGACAATAAGAGGCGATACCATACCCAGCAGAATCAGGGCGGGCCCGAACAGCAAACCGGCCGAAGCCAATGACCCGAACCGCAATCCAAGCGGAAGTACCAATTTTATAACAGGGATTTTCAACAGCGGGACAAGCAGGATAAAAACGCCGGCGAGCCCGATAAGTAGGTAAAGCCAGTCGATACTGGTTCGGCTGCGGTCGGAGAGAACTCCGCCACCCCAGTATCCTGCCGCAAGCGCAACGAGGGTCACTGTTATAAGCGACGTCCACACATAGAGGCTGGCACCAAAAAACGGACCGATCACGCGGGAACCGAGAACTTCAACAACCATAACAGTCGCACCGCATACAAGTGCCGTCACCAGAAGCAAAGCTGAAGGCCGGGGGTTCCTGACTCCTGTTGCAGGCGTCGGCTTAAGATCGTCTTTCATGTAATTCTCTCCGGCAGGTAGTTATTCCAATTTCAAATCAAAGATGATATCAAGGCGGCAAGGATTGAGGCGACGAGGCGTACAGACGGTACGTTGAGGAGCCGAAGACGAGCCAACGAAGATAGCGCTTTGATTTGGAATTGGTATTTTATCGATTATTCCGGTCAACGCAGTATTTTTTCAAGCAGTTCCAGCAGCGGCTGGGGATAGACACCGAGTAGTAGTATAGCAACGGCAGGCACAAACAGGGCGACTTTTTCAGAGAAATCCGGCACACGGACAGATTCAATCGTGGGCGTTGACGGTTTCATATACAGCACAACGACAACACGCAGGTAGAAAAATACCGCCACCAGCGCTGAAAGCATGCCGACCAGTGCCAACACGATTTCTCCTCCCCGCAGGGCGGCGGCAAACACCGCAAACTTGCCCATGAAACCTGCTGCCGGCGGAATCCCTGCCAGGGAGAACATGGCAAGAGCCAGAGCCGCGCCGGTCAGCGGGCTTCGGTAACCCAGGCCGCGACAGCTCTCTATGGCATCGAACTCCTCCCCTTCCGAAAGAGCAGAAACCGCACCGAAGGCGGCCAGTCCTGCGGCGGCATAGGCCACCAGATAAAATGCGGCTGCTTTCAATCCACCGGTCGGAGCCGCAACCAGCGCCAGAGCAACATATCCCATCTGTCCGACTGAGGACCACGCCAGCATCCGTGTAAGGTTGCTCTGTACCAGCGCGGCAAAATTACCGGCCAGCATTGAAAACAGCGCCAACAGCCAGAGAATGTCATGCAGTCCATCCCAGGTTCCGAAGGTAGGCAGCAGCAGGATCAGCGCCGCAAGCGAGGCTCCCTTGGACGCGGTTGAGAGCAATGCGGTCACCGGCGCGGGTGCACCCTGATACACATCGGCCGTCCAGAGATGAGCCGGTACCAGCGAAAGTTTGAACGCCATCCCGATCAGTATCAGACAACATCCCGCCAGAAACAGCGGTTCAGGAGTTCCGCCGGAGGAAGTCAGTTCGGCCAGTTTGAGCGTACCCCGGGCAGCATAGATCAACGCCATCCCCATCGCCAGAATCGCAGCCGACAGCGTCCCGTTCAGCAGATATTTCAGCCCGGCTTCCCCCCCCCTGGCGGAATCACGCCTGATAGCCACCAGGATATAAAACGCAAACGTAAACGCCTCAAGACCGAGGAACAGCATCAGCAGGTCGGTTGCAGCACACGCGACAGCCATTCCGGTCAGGGCAAAGAGAATAGTGGCCGGATATTCTTCGCCGGTAATGCCATGACGTCTGTTGTATGAGTACGCAAGCAGCAGTGAGACAATCCCGGTTCCGCAGAAAAAAACCGAGCTGAAACGTGAAAACGGCGTGATCGAAAGTCCCGGCAGAGCCGCTTCGACGGAAACGATACAACTCCAGAGCAGAGAGGCGGCAACCACGGCTATCGCTGCCGCGTACAGGTATATACCCGGCCTGAGCGCTCCGATCAACAGGCAGAGCACACTTCCGGCGGCCAACATAAGAAGCGGCGTGAGTGCCATCAGATCAACGGACGTCATGGTACCACCCCTGTCAGAATCTGTACCGGCAGATGAATCATGTCCAGGAGCGGAGCCGGATGAACGCCGACCCAGACGTCAAGCACCAGAAGCGCGACCAGAACAGAAATTTCACGGAGATTCAGATCCATCAGGACAAGCGGCTGGCGCTCCTGCTGAAACACCACCTCCTGAACCAGTCGCACCATATAGATCAACGGCAGGATGATACCGACAAAAGAGAGCACGACAACCAGAGGCGATTGCTTGATGGTTCCGGCCAGAATAAGAAATTCACCGACGAAACTGTTCAGCCCCGGCAACCCCATCGATGTCAGAGAGAAGATCAGGAAAAAGAACGACCAGAGCGGAATCTTTCCCCACAATCCGCCAAAAGCTGCTATTTCGCGGGTGTGAGCCCGTTCATCAAGCATTCCGATCAGACAGAAGAGCGCCCCGGTAGTCACCCCGTGGTTGGCCATCTGCAGGATCGAACCGGAGAGCGCCACCGGCTGCCAGGAAGCGATACCGATGGCGACATACCCCATATGTCCGATACTGGAATAGGCAATCAACCGTTTCATATCCTCCTGGGCAAAGGCGATCAGCGACGCATAGAAGATGCCGATCAACGCGAGAGTATAGAATAACGGAGTCATTGCCTCTGCTGCCTGCGGAAAGAGTGGATAACCGAAGCGGATCAGCCCGTAGCTTCCGGTCTTGAGCAGCAGACCTGCCAGGATCACGCTGCCGGCGGTGGGTGCATCGGTATGCGCATCAGGGAGCCAGGTATGAAGCGGGAAAAGGGGAAATTTAATGGCAAACGCCAGAAAGAAGGCGGCAAACAGCCAGAGTTGCGTGGCAAAAGGGATTTGTGTCTGTATCAGATCATGCAGACTGAAGGTCGCTGTTCCGCTCTGCTGCGCATGCAGCAGATGCAGCGCGATGATCGCCAGCAGCATCAGCAGTGAGCCGAACATGGTGAAGAGGAAAAACTTGATTGTCGAGTAAATCTTGCGCCCATGCCCCCAGACGCCGATGAGGAAAAACATCGGAATCAGCATGATCTCCCAAAACAGATAGAAGAGCGCCAGGTCGAGGGAGAGGAAAACACCCATGATGCCGGTTTCCATAACCAGCATCAGGGCCAGGAACAGTACCGCCCGTTCTTTAATAGCGTTCCATGACACCGCCAGCGCAACGCAGAAGGTGAACGAAGTCAGCATGACCATCAGCAGCGAGATTCCATCCAGCCCCAGAATGTAGCGGATACCGAAGGACGGTATCCAGGGAGCATCCTCCAGCAGCAGGTAACCGGGCAGCCTCGTCGGCATCTTCTCCAGACCCTGCCACGATGCATACAGCCACACGGTCAACGCCAGTTCAAACACGGCAACCACGAAGGCCACCATCCGGGCAAGAGACGCACGGCCCCAAAGCGGCAGGAGCAGCAGGCAGCCGGCCAGCGGGAGGAATATCAGGATTGTCAGGAGCGGATAGTTATTACACATTCGGACCTAATTCTGTTTCGATCTGGAAAACGGAGATTTTTTCTCCTGTTTACTCAACCTGCAGTATTATTTACGACGTCTACATGTACCATAAAACAAAAAGCTTATCACTTTCATTTACATTCGCCATCTCCTCAACTAAAATGGCTTACAACTTTCCACACTCCAACAACGGAGTCCCCATGAAACGGCAAAAACTGATCATTCTGGCTCTCACCTTTCTGATCACAATGGCTTGCGTCATCCTCTATTATGTGCAAAATCCACTCTTCGACAGTTTCGAGGACAGGAGTTACGACTTCCGCTATCATCTACGCGGTCCGCTGACACCGAATCCAGATATCGTCATCGTAGCCATCGACGATAAGAGCGTCAAGGAATTGGGGCGTTTCCCCTGGACCCGTACCCGCTTCGCCGAGTTCATTGATCGGGCTTCCGCCGCCGGAGCGAAGGCGATCTACCTGGACGCCTTCTTCCCTGAGAAGGAGAGCAAGGCGGCCGATCAGGCCTTTGCCGATGCCCTCAAGCGCTCCGGAATAACCTCCCTGGCGACCGCCTTTGAATTCAACCCCGACGGTTCAATTGCCGGCGTGACACGCAGCATCCCTCTCCTCTCGGAGTCGGCGCGTTCCGAACCGCACATCAACTTGTTCCCCGACAACGACGGCGTCGTGCGCTCGATCCGCCTCCTCCTCAACGACGATCAGGGTCAGGTTGCGGCGATGTCACTAAGTGCCACCAAGTCACTGCTCGGCGCCCAAAGCATCAAACCGGGCAATTTTCACATCTCCCTCGGCGACCACGTTATCCCGACCGACAGTGAGTATTACCATTACATCAACTACATCGGACCGCCGGGAATTTACCCTCGATTTTCCTTCTGCGACGTCATCGCCGGACGGGTCGATGCCGCCAGGCTTAAGGGAAAGGTAATTCTGGTCGGGGCAACTTCCCTCGGCATCTATGATATGCGTGTCACCCCTTTCTCCAACAATTCACCGGGGGTGGAAGTCCACGCCAATGCCATTGATGCCATGGCGCGCGGTGCCGTCATGAAACGCAGCGGGGTTGAATCGCTGATCGACCTGATCGCCATTGTCACCCTCGGTGCTCTGGCGGCAATCATCACCCTCTACCTCCGCTATTCGCTCTCCCTCGCACTGATCACGGCCCTCTTCTTCGGCTATTTCGGCTTCGCATACGTATTGTTTCTGCAGGGGATGTGGATCAACGTCGTCTACCCCGAACTGTCGCTGATCCTCTCCTTTTTCACCACCGTCTACCTCCGCTTCGCCCTCCTCGACCGCAAGGCACGAGAGGTCAAGGAGATGTTCTCCAGCTACGTATCCAAACATGTCGTCGACCGGTTGATAAAAGACCCGAGTCAGGCACGGGTCGGCGGCGACAGCCGGGTTCTTACCATCCTCTTCTCCGATGTTGAAAACTACACCGGCTTCAGCGAGAAACTGCCGCCGCAGGAAGTCTTGCGCATCCTCAACGAGTACCTGGCGGAGATGACCAACCTGGTCATAGAATACGAGGGGACCCTCGACAAGTTCATCGGAGACGGCATCATGGTCTTCTGGGGGGCACCGCTACAGCAGGAGAATCACGCCGAACTGGCGGTCGATTGTGCGTTGCGCATGCGGACCAAGATGGAGGAGTTACGCAGCCGCTGGCAGGATTCCGGACAGGACCCCCTTTCGCTGCGTATCGGCATCAACACCGGAGAGGTAATCGTCGGGAACATCGGCGTTACCGGCAAAAAGATGGAGTACACCGCCATCGGCGATAACGTCAACCTCTCCTCACGTCTGGAAAGCATCAACAAGCTCTACGGCACCCGGCTGCTGATCAGCGAGGCGACGCGCGTGCTCCTCCCGCAGGGAAAGCATCATTTGCGCCGTGTCGACGCAGTGCGCCTCAAGGGCAAGGAGATGGCAACGGATCTCTACGAGGTTTCCGTGCAGGCTAATCCTGCCTTTGCCCCGTACGAAGCGGCCCTCGAACATTTCCGCCAGCGCCGTTTCGTCGAGGCCAAAGCCATCTTCGCTGAGTTGGAAGAGCGCTACGACGATCCACCGTCGCGCCTCTTCAACGTTCGCTGCGCCGGCTTTATTGCCAACCCGCCACCCAAAGAGTGGGATGGCGTTTTCAATGCCCTTCGTAAGTAGCGGTGGCCAGTAGTAGGTCGCGTTAGCCTTTCCAACGCGACATTGCAATGTTGCGTTACGCGATAAAGCCGCTAACACAACCTACGACAAAAAGGCACATTGACAAATTCCAACTCCCTTATTCCAATTTCAGATCAAAACTGTATCGGCAAAAGCCGCTTTAACACACTCTTCGCCATCTCAAGAATACCCTCAAACGAAGTTTCCTTCAGGGTGCAGACCAACTTGTAATCGGGAGTGAACTGATATTTTTTCGGTTCACCGCGCATCATGCCGATAATGGTGTCGGGTGAGGCCGGTGTGCGCGGATGAAATGAGATGATAACCGCTTTGCCGTCAAAATCGATCTGGCGGACGATCAGCTTTTTGAGCAGTACCCGCAGCTTCATGATCTCGAACAGATAGGAGGTCGCCAGCGGATATGTGCCGAAGCGATCAAGCACTTCATTCTGCACGTCCAGTACATCCTCTTCCGACTCGGCCTGGGTCAGCTTCTTGTAGATCACCAGTCGCTGCCCCGCATCCTTTACATACGCCTCGGGGATAAAGGCCGGCACCTTGAGATTGATCTCCGGCTCAACCCGCTCGACATTCTCCTCGCCCCGCATCCGGGCAATAGTCTCCTCCAGCATCTGGTTATACAGTTCAAAACCGATTTCGGTGACCGTTCCGGATTGACGGTTGCCGAGCATATCTCCGGCACCGCGGATCTCCATGTCGTGCGTTGCAATCCGGAATCCGGCCCCCAGCTCCGATATTTCCTGCAATACCCGAAGCCGCTCACGGGCATCCGAACTGATGGCCGCTTCGCCGGGAATCAGCAGATAGGCATAGCCGCGCTGGGTAGAGCGCCCCACCCGTCCCCGGAGCTGGTACAACTGAGACAGGCCGAACTTGTCGGCATGATCAACGATCAGGGTGTTGGCATTGGGGATGTCGAGGCCGGATTCAATGATGGTCGTGCAGAGGAGCAGGTTGGTTTCACCATGCATGAAACCGAGCATGACCTTTTCCAGCTCATGTTCCCCCATCTGACCGTGACCCACGGCAATTTTAGCTTCCGGCACCAGCTGGGCCAGCAGTTCCGCCCGTTTACCAATTGTCTGTACGCGGTTATGGACGAAGAAGATCTGTCCGCCACGGCGCAGTTCCCGCAGTACCGCTTCACGGATCAGCTCGTCGGAGAAACGGGAGACAATTGTTTTCACTGCCAGTCGATCCACCGGCGGCGTATCGATGATCGAGAGATCGCGGATCCCCATCATCGACATGTAGAGAGTACGCGGAATCGGTGTGGCGGTAAGGGTCATGACATCGACAACCGCCCGGAACGATTTGAGCCGTTCCTTGTCCTTAACCCCGAAACGCTGCTCTTCATCGATGATCATGAGGCCGAGATCCTTGAAGGCAACATCTTTCTGAAGCAGGCGGTGTGTACCGATTATAATATCGATGTCCCCCTTTTTAAGGCGCTCGAGAATAGCCTTCTGCTCTTTGGGAGTACGAAAGCGGGAGAGAACCTCGACGGTAACCGGATACTCTTTGAGCCGTTCACGGAACGTTTCGTAATGCTGCTGAGCAAGAATGGTGGTGGGAACGAGGATGCCGACCTGCTTGCCGTCCAGCGCCGACTTGAATGCCCCGCGCAGTGCAACCTCGGTTTTACCATAACCGACATCGCCGCAGACAAGGCGGTCCATCGGTTTCGAATGCTGCATATCGGCCAGTACATCCTGAATCGCCGAGAGCTGGTCAGGAGTTTCCTCCCAGGCAAACGATGCCTCAAATTCCCGATACATCTCATCCGGAGGTGAAAAGGAGAATCCCTCGCTGAGCTGTCGCCGGGCATAGATCTCCAGCAGTTCCCCGGCCAGTTCTTCGATGTTTTTACGCGCTTTCCCTTTCGATTTTTCCCAGGAGACCCCACCCAGCTTGTCGAGTGATGGATTGCTCCCTTCCGGACCGACATAACGCTGCACCAGGCCGAGGCGGTCTACCGGAAGAAACAGTTTGTCTGATCCGGCATATTCAAGCAGCAGAAAATCGCCGCCGACACTCCCGACGCTAATATGCTGCAGTCCGCGGTACAGGCCGATGCCGTGGTCGATATGCACCATGTAATCGCCCGATTTGAGTTCAGCCAGAGAGGCAAGGAGTTGTTTCTTGCGCACCTCGGAAACGCCGCGGCGTCTGACCCGCTTGCCGAACAGCTCTTCTTCGGCGATCAGCACCAGGCGAGAATCGGGGAGGCGGAAACCACGGGAGATGTCGCCGATAAGGATTTTTATTCCCCCTCCCCAACCCTCCCCCGCTGGGGGAGGGAGCGACACTCCTCCCCCCAGCGGGGGGAGGCTGGGAGGGGGGAGGAATGTCTCCCCGAAACCAGCTTCACTGATTGAGCAGGGGAGCTTGTACGGCGTCAGAAGATCCTTAAGCCGTTCGGCCTGTGACTGGTGATGACAGGCAATTGCAACCCTCTGACCACTGTCAGTAAATTCGCGCAGCGTACCAGCCAAAGGCGCCAGAGCATGACTGCTCTCCTTCGAGACACTCACCCGCAGGTCGCTGTTATCCTGGCAGGGAATGGCGATAGTCGTGATCTTCTTCGGGGTATCAATAACAAGTCCGGGCAGTTCGATAACGCGACGTCCGGACAGTATGCCGGTAAGTTCCGATTCGAGCAGAAACAGCTCCCCCGCCGGAGAGTGCGCCAAACCGGTAGTTGCAGCCTTGGCGACTCCCGCCTCAACTTCCTCGCAATGCGCCATCGAGGCGTAACTGATCGCATCCGGATCGAGCAGGATCAGCGGGGCGTTGGCGGGAATGTAATCAAAAATTGTTTCAAGCCCGTGATGGAGAAGCGGCTGCAGGAAATCTATTCCCTGAAAATAAACGGTATTCTGCAGATCTTCCAGAATCGTGCGACGTCGATTGGCCGGGATATCGAGATCGTCGCAGAGCTGTTTCAGACGCGGCGCAATATCTGCCAGAATTTCGTCAGTCAGCAGCAGTTCACGGGATGGAAGCAGCACCAGTTCCTCAACCGGCTGAAGTGATCGTTGTGTCAGGGGATCGAAGGCTCGTATGGTTTCGGCGGTGTCGCCAAAGAACTCGATTCTGACCGGTGTCGGCAGGTTGGGGGGGAAGATATCCAGGATTCCTCCCCGCACAGCAAAAGTTCCACGGTCTTCCACCAGCGGCACATTGGCGTACCCCATCCGGATCAGTCTGGCCAGTAGATCGTCCCGTTCGAACTCTTCACCGGCAAGGAGATAACAGGAAGCATCATTAAGGACTTTTCGTGGAAGCACACGCTGCAGCGCAGCAGCCACCGGCATAACGGTTATTCGGGACCTGCTGTTTTGCAGTCTGAAAAGCGTATCCAGTCGGGCGCCGGTCACATCCGGATGCGGGGAAGACGCTGAAAACGGCACCGTATCCCAGGCCGGAAAAAGTGCCGCGTGCAGATCGCCACCCGAGAAAAAAGCAAACTCTCTGCAGAATTCTTCTGCGGCTTCCTGGGTTGAGGTGATCACAAGTGGAGTGTCAAGGCCACCCCGTACCAGTTCTGCCACAAACAGAGCTGGAGAGGAGCCTTTCATGCCCGGCACGACTATGCGCTGTTCACCACGTCGGAGCGAGGCAATGATTTCTATCGTGTGGGGAATCAGGGGGGGCATAGTGATATCAGATTCGCGCGGTTCCGGCGATCAGTGTTTTCGAAGACCGGCCTTAAGTTTTGGTTTTCCCTCTTCAACGACAACCCGGAAGACAAAATTTTCCGTACCCAGCTTCGCAGCAAGGGCGGGTCGCTGTTTATTAATGGTCGCAGCCACCAGTTCACGGGTAATCTTGTCAGTTGGAAGATTACAGGCTTTTCGCGCTTCACGGAATTCATGCACGAGACGGTCAAGATCCGATTCTTCTGACACCTTCGGAGCATCTGACTCTCTCTTTGGCAACGAGTCTTTCTGCCGCAGGTGCAGATCCCTGATAAAGCGGTCACGCGAGTATCGCCCTTCCTCCATCAGCTTAAGAATCCTGTTCCAATGTTCCCGATAGGTGTTGAGGCGCGCTACCAGCATGGTAAAGCGGTGCTTATACATGGTGTTATTGATCGGCGTGCCGGTGTAGCGGCGCACAAGCATCTCAACCTCTCCCAGCAGCGGAAGAGGTTCCCGTTTCTCCAGACCGATAAAGTACTGTTCATACTTGGTGATCAGATCGTTCAATTTTTTGTCAAGGATGAGGACATCCTCTGCAATAGCCATGTAATAACCTGACAGCCGGTAAGTTAGTCCGCGTACAAAACGAGCAGTACTATAGCCAAACCTGCAGATAAGTAAAGGTTAAAGATACATCATGACTTTGCAACTGCGCTAATCTCTTGACGCTTTAACCATCAATCGCATAAAGTAACCGGACCTGATTTCCACATTTATTTGAATGGAGTTGATTGGTATGGATTCACTTGCCGCAATTGTACTCGCCGCCGGAAAGGGTACCCGCATGAAGTCGTCCCTGATCAAAGTACTTCATCCGGTTGCCGGGTTGCCGATGATCGCCTGGCCGGTTGCAGCCACCCGCGACGCCGGTTCCGAAACAATTGTACTGGTGATCGGACATCAGGCCAATGCGGTACAGGGAGCATTTCGGGGTGCTGCTGATATTCGCTGCGCCATGCAGGAGGAACAACTCGGCACCGGACATGCGGTCGCCTGCGCTCTGGATGCACTGGCCGGCTTCCGCGGCACGGTGCTGATCCTGTGCGGAGATACACCGCTTCTTCGATCAGAAACTTTGAAAACCATGCTGACGTATCATCAGGAAAACCGGGCTGCCATAACGGTGCTGACGGCACTGATGGATGATCCATACGGCTATGGCCGAATCGTCCGGAATTCATCCGGAGGAGTCTCACGCATTGTCGAACAGAAGGATGCCGACACCGGGGAGCAGGAAATCCGTGAGATCAACAGCGGTATTTACTGCATGGATTCCGCTTTTCTGTTCGATAATATCAAAGGGATCGGCAATGACAATGCCCAGGGAGAATATTATCTGACCGATCTGCTGGCGATTGCCGTCAGAAAGGGATTGACCTGTCTGGCTCTTCAAACCGCCGATGCCGATGAAATCATGGGAGTAAACGACCGCGTTCAGCTTGCGAGAGCCGGCCGGGTTCTTCGCGGCCGTATCAACCGCGATCATATGTTGAACGGCGTCACCATCATCGACCCGGATAACACCTATATCGATCATGGCGTTACCATCGGCGCCGACACGGTCATCCACGCCGGCTGCCGGATCGGCGAAGCCACCGTTATCGGCTCCTGCTGCGACATTGAACAGAATGTCAGCATCACCGGCTGCCGGATCGGCGATGATTGCCATATCAAAGCGTCGTCAGTACTGGAAGATTCAGAATTGGGTGAAGATGTAGCGGTCGGCCCGATGGCACACTTGCGACCCGGCACGATCCTTGGGAACAAAGTCAAAATAGGCAACTTCGTAGAAACGAAGAAAATTGTTATGGGATACGGATCCAAAGCATCGCATCTGACCTATCTTGGTGATGCCGAAATCGGCCGCAACGTCAATATCGGTTGCGGCACGATCACCTGCAACTATGACGGCATCAACAAGCATCGCACCGTTATCGGTGATGATGTCTTCATCGGCAGCGATGTGCAGCTGGTGGCACCGGTCAGCGTCGGCCGCAACTCTCTCGTGGCTGCCGGTACGACTGTCACCATCGATGTTCCGCCTGATTCTCTGGCTCTCTCACGGGTTCCGCAGATCAACAAGGAAGGCTGGCGTCTCAAAAAGAAACCGTGATCGATACCCCCCGCCATAACTCTCTGTACCTGCCGATTGAATGTGAAATCATCTCCGTCATCGACCTTACCTCCGGTGAGAAGCTGTTCCGGGTCAGACGAAGCGACGGCGTACCGCTCAGTCATCTCCCCGGACAATTTGTGCAGGTATCCCTGCTCGGCTGGGGGGAAGCGCCGATTTCTGTGGCATCATCACCGACCAGAGAAGGTTTTTTTGAACTCGGCGTACGCCGCGCCGGAACTCTCACCGGTGCCATGCACACGTTGAAAGCAGGGGACACGTTCGGCATCCGCGGCCCCTTTGGCCGCCCTTTTGACCTGCCGCGACTGCAGGGTCAGGATCTGCTGCTGATCTCCGGCGGCTGCGGCCTCGCACCGATGCGCTCGCTTATTCAATACTGTGAAGACCGCCCAGCCGAGTTCGGCATGATCACCATTCTCTACGGGGCCAGGAACCCGGCTGACCGGCTCTTCAAAGATGAACTCGCTGCCTGGGAACGATCTGCCCGCTTTGCCTGCAGCTTCGCCGTCGACAGCATCTCCGGAGGAGATTGTTTCAGCGGCAGCGTCGGCCTCATTACCGCCCTCATCCCCCCGCTTCACTGTATTCCCGACAGAACTGTTGCCGTCGTTGTCGGCCCTCCCGCCATGTACCGTGCGGTCATCGACGAATTGCACAAGAAAGGTCTCTCTTCCGACCGGATCGTTGTGTCACTGGAACGGCAAATGCGCTGCGGGGTCGGCAAATGCGGCCATTGTACGATCGAACACCTGTACTGCTGTCAGGATGGACCGGTGTTCTGGCTCAATGAAATTGAACATCTGCGGGGCGCGATATGAGGAGGACCCTCACGGTGTGCCCCTACTGCGGCGTCGGCTGCATGTTCTACCTCGTCAGCGACGGCGGCCGTCTCGTCGGAATTGAACCGAGCACGACCCATCCGGTCAGCCGCGGCGGTCTCTGCGTCAAGGGGTGGAACGCCTTCGCCTTTGTCCATCATCCCGACCGTCTCACTACTCCGCTGGTGCGCCGCAATGGCGAACTGAAGCCGGCCACCTGGGACGAAGCGCTGGAGCTGACCGTTGATGGGTTACGGGCTGTCCAGGCAAAACACGGTACAGATGCGATCATGTTTGCTTCCTCAGCCAAGGCAACCAACGAGGAAAATTACCTGCTGATGAAACTTGCCCGGGCGGTATTCGGCACCAACAATATCGACCATTGTGCCCGCCTCTGCCACTCCTCAACCGTAACCGGACTGGCCGAAACGTTCGGTTCCGGAGCGATGACCAACTCTATTTCCTGCTTCGATCAGACCGACGTCATCCTTGTTATCGGCTCCAACACCACCGAACAGCACCCTCTGATCGGCAGCCGCATCCTCAATGCGGTCAAAAACGGGACACGTCTGATTGTGGCAGACAACCGCCGGATTCGCCTGGCCCGGCACGCCGACCTGCATCTGCGCCACCGTAACGGCAGAGACGTCGCCCTGCTGAACGGGATCATGCACGTGATCATTGCCGAAGGGTTGGAAGACCGGAAGTTTATCGCGACCCGCACCGAGAATTATGCCGCGCTGGCCGAATCAGTAGCGGACTGGACGCCGGAGCGGAGCGCTGCCGCCACCGGACTGGATGCGGGAGATATTGTCTCGGCGGCACGCATGTTCGCCGGGGGGGAACGGGGCATGATTGTCTATTCGATGGGGATCACTCAGCATAGCCATGGCGTCGACAATGTCCGCTGTATCGCCTCACTGGCGATGCTGACCGGCAACGTGGGTAAAACCGGTACCGGAGTCAATCCGCTGCGCGGCCAGAACAACGTGCAGGGCGGCTGCGACATGGGCGCTCTCCCCGACCTGTTCAGCGGCTACCAGAAGGTGTCCGATTCGCAGCTGCGGGAGAAATTTGCACGTGCCTGGGGGGTGCCATCACTCCCCTCAGAACCGGGGCTTCCACTGACGCGGGCGATGAACGCCGCATCGGAGGGACTGCTGCAGGGGATGTTTATCATGGGCGAGAACCCGATGCTCTCCGATCCTGACCAGAATCACGCCCGCACGACCCTGCAGAATCTCGAACTGCTGGTGGTCCAGGATATATTCCTCACCGAGACCGCCCTTCTGGCTGACATTGTGCTGCCTGCCGCCTGTTACGCCGAGAAGGAAGGAACCTTTACCAATACCGAACGCCGTGTACAGCGGCTGCGCAAGGCGGTGGAACCGCCGGGAGCGGCCCGCGCCGACTGGGAGATCATCTGTGATCTGGCAGGACAAGCCGGGTATGAGGGGATGCACTATAGCGGTCCATCAGAGGTTATGGACGAGATCGCCGGACTCACTCCGATCTACGGCGGCATCACCCATGACCGCCTCGACCCGCACGGCCTGCAATGGCCCTGTCCCGACCGGGACCACCCCGGCACACCGCTGCTGCATGTGGATCGTTTCACCCGTGGACCGGGACACTTCAGTCCGGTCGTTCACCGGTTGCCGGCCGAACTTCCCGACGAACAGTACCCCATGGTTCTGACTACCGGGCGCACCTATTTTCACTGGCATACCGGCAGCATGACCCGTCGCACTCATCTGCTCGATCGCGAGGAACCCTGCTCCTTTATCGAACTGCATCCTGACGATGCCGCCCGTCTCGGGATCAGGCATCGCGACCGACTGCTGGTGTCCAGCCGTCGCGGAGGAGTTCAGACAGAAGCACGGGTAACTGACATGGTCATCCCCGGAGTCCTGTTCATGCCGTTCCACTTTGCCGAAGGGGCAGCCAACGCCCTCACCAACAACGTCCTCGATCCCGAGTCGTCCATTCCGGAATTCAAGGTCTGTGCCGTGCGGGTGGAGAAGCTGCCATGAAGACCCTGACGGCCGGACAGTTAGAACAGCTTTTAGCGGTTCTTTCAACCTCGTGGGAACTGCGCCTGACGATCCTGCTCCCGGATGGCACCCGGGTCATCGGCTCACCGGACGATGGCCCCCTTGCCCTGCAAGGCGGTGCAGTTTCAGGCAAGCCGACTGCGGCCTTTTTCCCTCAACTCGGTACTGTTTTCGCATCCAGTGAAGGAGAACTGCGGGAGCCAAAAGCTCCGGAGCGGCCGCTTTTCGTGCTTGGCTTCACCCCCCGTGACCTCGCCTGTCTCCGCTTCATCGACCGTTTTTTCGCTGACGGCTGGCGGGACGACATCTACTTCCGCCAGCGGGATGGTGCCGTAGTGGCAGGACTCTCCGGTTACTGCGGTCCGGGTGGTTCTTTGATTCGGCCTGCCGGTGGCAACTGCGATCTGGAGTTTTTTCGGGATGGTAGCAACTGGCTGGTTATTCCCTACAGCGAGGCGGGAATTGAGATTGCTGCGAAGGTGGCGGATTTTGCTTCGCCGGAAGCAAGAGAACGGTTCCGACAGGCATCAGTACAACTGCCGGACGAAAACGAAACCCTGCTTCTCCGGGCGTCAGAGCTGCTGCGAGCCAACCGCGTGCCTGATTACTTCTGGAGCGAAATCGGAGACCGCTGCATTGCCTGCACCGGCTGTAACCTGGCATGTCCGACGTGTACCTGCTTCGGCGTTCAGGACTGGCGCTCCACCAGACAGGTCGAACGGAGCCGGATGTGGGACTCCTGCCAACTGGACGGCTTCATGCGTGAAGCGGGAGGGCACAACCCGCTCGGAAGCGAAGGAGAACGCAGCCGGCGACGCATCCATCACAAACTTGCGGCAGATCCTGAAAAATGGGGTGAGATCAGCTGCTTCCTCTGCGGCCGTTGTGACGCAGTCTGTCCTACAGGGATTGGTATTGTTGCGGTGATGAAGGAGCTGGTTGCACGTTATGAGTAAGCTATCGCCAAAAATCAGAGCCTTAAACTTTTGGAAATAGCCGTTTTCGCCCTTCATGGTCAACAGCCACATAGGTGTATGATGCTTCCGTAACCTTGAACATTGAGTTTTCTTTAGTGCTGTTCAAATCCCGGAAACCCGGTTTCACCCAAACCTCGAGCTTGATAGTGATGGATGTGTTCCCGATTTTCGTAACGATGCCGTAACAGCAGACAACATCACCCACCTTTACCGGCTTGATGAATTTCATGGCATCTACCGCTATGGTGACGGTTCGACCGCCACTGAGTTCGATGGCCATCATGCCGCCGGCAATGTCCATTTGCGACATGATCCAGCCTCCGAATATGTCGCCGTTCGCGTTTGTGTCACTTGACATCGGAGAAGTGCGGAGAAGCAGTTCGCCCTCCGGATATGCACTGTTGTTAGTCACACTGGCCTCCCAGCCTGCCTGTTGTCCGGATACCTTCCCTGTAGTATATAGCACAAAACAGCTTGAAAGGAAATCCGTATTGATTATCACCAATAATCCGGAGTTCAGGCTATCGGAATCCTAACATCCGGTTTGCAAAGTCGCTTCAAACTGAAACCGTTTTGTGATATATATCAACGTCACACTAAAATGGACAGGTATATTCATGGCCCACACCAGCATTATTGTCAAAGGCGCATGCGAACACAATCTCAAGTGCATCGACGTCGAAATCCCCCGCGACCGGTTGGTCGTGATCACCGGTCTCTCCGGTTCCGGCAAATCCACCCTGGCGTTTGATACAATCTACGCCGAGGGACAACGTCGCTATGTCGAATCACTTTCATCCTATGCCCGCCAGTTTTTGGAGCAGATGGAAAAGCCGGACGTGGAGTCAATAGAAGGGCTCTCCCCCGCCATCTCCATTGAGCAGAAAACCACCAGTAAAAATCCGCGCTCAACGGTCGGCACCGTCACCGAAATCTATGACTACCTCCGGTTGCTGTTTGCCCGGGTCGGTCGTCCGCACTGCACCTCCTGTAATAAAGAAATCACCTCGCAAACCGTTTCTCAGATGGTGGACCAGATCATGCTTCTTGCAGTCGGCACGAAACTGACTCTGCTTGCCCCGATGATCCGCGGTCGCAAAGGCGAATACAAAAAAGAGCTGGGTCAACTGCGTAAAGAGGGTTTTACCCGGGTTGTCGTCGACGGAACGATCCGGGAACTGGCCGATGACATAGAGATGGACAAGAAGAAAAAACACGACATCGACATCGTCGTTGACCGGATAGTTGTTAAAGAGGGGGTTCAGCGACGTCTGGCCGATTCGCTGGAAACGGCGCTGCACCATGCCGAGGGGGTCGTCAAGGTGGAAGCGGTCGCACCGATTCTGGCCTCAGATGAGCCTGCAGAGGTAAAAAATAAAAAACCACCCAAACCGGTACAGATGCTCTTCTCCGAAAAACTCGCCTGCGTCGATTGCGGTCTTTCTTATCAGGAGATCACACCGCGACTGTTCTCTTTCAACAATCCGCACGGTGCCTGCCCGGAGTGCACCGGCCTCGGTACCCGCATGTACTTTGACTCCGATCTGGTCATCCCCAATCCGGAGCTCTCACTGCGTGAAGGGGCCATCGCACCGTGGGAAAAACGTCTTTCCGGCTGGTTTCATCTGATACTGGATGCACTGGCAAAGGCATATTCGTTTGACATCCGCACCCCTTTTAAAAAACTGCCCGAGCAGGTCCGGGACGTCATCCTGAACGGTTCCAAGGGGGAGAAGATCGAGTTCTGGTGGGAGGAGGATGGTGAACGCCGCCATACCTACCGGAAAGAGTTCGAGGGAGTACTGAACAATCTGCAGCGGCGCTGGCGCGAAACCGAATCGGATTCGTCGCGGGAAGAGCTGGAAAAATATATGAATATCATGCCCTGCCCGACCTGCCAGGGTGCCCGTCTGCGCCCTGAAGCACTGCATGTGCTGGTGGGAGGAGTCACCATTCGTGACGTGACGGCGCTCTCGATCCGGGACTGCCTCCGCTTCTTCGAAGAGCTGACGCTGACCGGAAAAGAGCAGGAGATCGCCCGCCGGATTCTGAAGGAGATTCGCGAACGGCTCTCCTTTCTCGTCAACGTCGGCCTCGACTACCTGTCGCTGGATCGCACCTCCGGCACCCTTTCGGGGGGAGAGGGGCAGCGCATTCGTCTGGCAACCCAGATAGGCTCCAGCCTGGTCGGCGTGCTCTATATTCTGGACGAACCTTCCATCGGCCTGCATCAGCGTGACAATGCCCGCCTGCTCGGCACTCTCAAACGATTACGCGATCTGGGCAACACCGTGCTGGTGGTTGAGCATGATGAAGAAACCATTCTTGAGGCAGATCATCTGATCGATATGGGGCCGGGAGCCGGGGTGCATGGCGGCGAAGTCGTAGCCCAGGGTACACCGGCCGCCGTCATGGCAAATCCTGCGTCGCTGACCGGGCGCTATCTTTCGGGGGAGCTCTCTATCGCGGTGCCGAAGAAGCGACGACCGTGCGACAAATCGCTGCGCATTATCGGTGCCTCGGAGAATAATCTGAAAGATGTCACCGTCGAAATCCCGCTTGGTGTCATGACCTGTGTAACCGGTGTTTCCGGCTCCGGCAAATCGACTCTGATCATCGACACCCTGCATAAAGTGCTGGGTCAGCGACTCTACCGCAGCCGCGAGAAAGCAGGCGCAGTCCGGGACATCCTTGGACTGGAACATCTCGACAAGGTCATCAACATCGACCAGTCACCGATCGGGCGCACACCGCGTTCCAATCCGGCCACGTACACCGCCGTTTTCAGCGATATCCGCGACCTCTTCTCCAATCTTCCCGAATCAAAACTGCGCGGTTACAAACCCGGCCGGTACTCGTTTAATGTCAAGGGGGGGCGCTGCGAAGCATGCTCCGGAGACGGCATCATCAAGATCGAGATGCACTTTCTGCCGGATGTGTATGTCGAGTGTGAAGTCTGCAAAGGGGCTCGCTACAACCGTGAAACGCTGGAGGTGCATTTCAAGGGAAAATCCATTGCCGACGTTCTCGATATGACCGTTTCGCAGGCACTGGAATTCATGGGAGCCATCCCGCGCATCAGGAACAAACTGGGTACGCTGGACGAGGTCGGTCTCGGCTACATCAAGCTGGGGCAGGCGGCAACTACACTTTCAGGGGGCGAGGCACAACGGGTTAAACTGGCCAAGGAACTTTCCAAACGCGCCACCGGGCGAACGATCTACATTCTGGATGAGCCAACCACCGGACTCCATTTTCACGATATTGCCAAACTGCTGGAGGTCATTCAACGCCTCGTCGAAGCCGGCAATACGATTGTGATTATCGAACACAATCTGGATGTGATCAAGACCGCCGACTGGGTCATCGACCTTGGCCCGGAAGGGGGAGACCGGGGAGGAGAAATTGTGGCAACCGGCACACCGGAGCAGGTGGCGAAGGTTACGAGGTCATATACCGGGCAATATTTGAGGAAGATGCTATGATGAACGCTTCAGGGGATGAGTTCAATCCGGCAGAGGATTCGGTCAATCAGGATGCCCCCTTTGACCATGCCAGACTGCTGGAGCTGGCTGCCATGCGCATGCCGTTCGGCAGGTATCAGGGGCACCGCCTGGTTGATCTGCCGGAGCGCTATGTGGTCTGGTTTGCGCAGGAGGGCTTCCCGCCGGGAAAACTGGGGGATATGCTGCGAACTGTCTATGAAATCAAGGTCAACGGCCTGGAATATCTGTTCGAAAAACTATAACTATCAAACGACCAATCCCCGCAACAGCTGAAGATTAACTGCATCCATCTCGTCATTGTCTCCTTTGGGGGTTTCCAGGATTTTCGGCACGGTCGCGAAACGGGGATCGTTCAGGATGAAGCGAAACGGGCTCAATCCCAGTGTTCCCTGCCCTATATGTTCATGCCGGTCAACCCGTGAGCCAAGCCCTTTCTTCGAGTCGTTGAGGTGAAAGCAGTGGAGCCGCTCCAGACCGATCAGGCGGTCGAACTGCGCCATTGTATCGCGGTACCCTTCCTCGCTGGCGGTATCATACCCGGCTGCAAAGGTATGACAGGTATCGAAACAGACGCCGAACTTCTCCGGGAAGTGTGAGCCGCTGATAATAGCTCCCAGTTCTTCAAACGTCCTCCCGAGATTGCTTCCCTGACCGGCTGTTGTCTCTATCAGCACCCTTCCTTCAAACTGTGGCACCTCGCTGAAAAGCTGGTCAAACGCTTCAATTACCCGCGCCAATCCGGTTTGGGGGGAGTCCGCCAGATGTGAACCCGGATGCATGACGATTTTATTGATACCGAGGCGGACACAGGTTTCCAGTTCGTCACGGAAGGCCGCGAGACTTTTGTCCCGCGTTTCACCGGGCGGAGAAGCGAGGTTAATCAGATAGATATCGTGGGAAACCACTTCATGCAGTCCGGAGGCTGCAAATTTATTGCGGAACAGCGCCACATCGGCATCACTGACCGGCTTCCCCCGCCACTGATTGGAATTGCGGGTAAAAATCTGCACTACATTGCAGCCGGAAGCAACAGCCCGGTCTATCGCCAGATGCAGCCCACCGGAGATGGACATGTGTGCACCAAGATAATCTTTCATTGCGGCTCCAGTTCGATATGATTTCCGTAATAGTGGACGAGCACCTCGTCACCGGCGGCAGCACCGCAGCTCTCAGCGGGGAGCAGCGCAATTGCCTGCGCATCAACCATTGTCCTGAGGATAGCCGTCTGCTGGTTTCCGGCGGAGGTCGCATACCAGCAACCGTTTTCTTTTTCCAGCCGCACTCGTACGATCTGCACCTTGCCCGGTTTTTTCTTCAGTGGCTCCCGCAGCAGTGCCGTAAACAGTGACCTCAGAACACCCGTATTACCCAGCATTTTAAGCAGCGCCGGGCGTACAAACTCCTCAAATGTTATCATGGTTGAAACCGGATTTCCCGGCAGAGAAAAGACCGGTGTCGATCCGTACATGGCAAACGCGGTCGGTCCGCCCGGCTTTATCCCCACTTTCCAGAACTTCTGTTTCGCACCCAGTTCCTCCAGAATGTCCCGTACCAGATCGCAGTCACCGGCCGACACGCCGGCCGAAGTAATCAAAACATCCGCTTTCACCCCTTCACGCAGTTTTTCGAGGTGGCTTTCCCGGGTATCCCGGGCAATCCCTATGATGCGGGGGATACAGCCGGCTTCCAGCACTGCAGATGACAATGAAAGGGTATTGCTGTTGATAATCTCTCCCGGTCCCGGTGTCCGACCCAGTTCCACCAGCTCGTCGCCGGTAGAAAGAATCGCCACAACCGGCCGGCGAAACACCGGCACCAATGCCATGCCGAATCCGGCCAGCATATTGACTTCCGGCGGCCGGATACGCGTCCCGCTTCTAACAAAAACCGTCCCGGCAGCCACATCTTCCGCACGCAGGCGGAGATGCTGGCCTTTTTTGACCGGCTCCAAGAGGGTTACTTCCTGCTGACCATCATCGGTCTCCTCCACCGGAACAACGGCATCGCAGCCGTCAGGTGTCGGTGCGCCGGTCATAATCCGCACTGCACAACCCGCTTCAACGGCAATCCCGTCGGCTCTGGCACCGGCCGGAAGAAAACCGGTCACCCGCAAGCGGCAGGGTGTGCTCAGACAGTCCTCAGCCCGCACCGCATAACCGTCCATGGCAGAATTGTCCCACAGAGGCATATCCCACGGCGCAGCCACATCTTCGGCGAGGACTCTTCCGGTCGCCTCCAGAAGATGAATCCGTTCTGTGCCGACCGGCTGTACAGATTCCAGAATTATCGAGCGGGCCTCGTCAAACGTAACCATACTGATCCTCCACGCCCTGTCATTCAGGATACGTGCATAATTGTAATAGCACCTATACACAATAGCGGGAAGCGCTCAATAACACAATACCGATTGCCAATGTGAGAGCGGCGGGTATAATGCGGCGACTATATTCCAGGTAATTTCCATCCCGAAACTCAGGAGGAGCAGCCTCTGATGTCTGATACCGCCCGACTCAATAGTTTCCCGCTTTTCGACAGCCATTTCCATATCATCGACCATCGCTTTCCGTTGACACCCAACAACGGCTACCTGCCGGCCGATCTGACCTGCGACAATTACCGGTCGCAAACCTCCGCGTATGATCTGCGGGGCGGCGCGATTGTTTCCGGTTCATTCCAGGCATTTGATCAGAGTTATCTGCTGAATGCCCTGCACACACTCGGCCCGCTCTTTGTCGGCGTGACGCAACTGCCGGCAAGCGTCTCCGATCAGGAAATCATAGACCTTGACAGTGCCGGTGTACGGGCGGTGCGCTTCAATCTCAAGCGTGGCGGTTCGGAGGACGTGCGCCATCTAGATGCCATGGCGCGGCGGGTGTTCGATCTTGCAGGCTGGCATGTGGAATTGTATGTCGATTCGCGGGAACTCGATGGCCTGTTTGATACACTGGTCGCTCTTCCGGCCGTCAGCATAGATCATCTGGGGCTGGCGCAGAAGGGCTTTGACACGTTGCTGAAGTTGGCGGAGCGGGGTGTGCGGGTCAAAGCAACCGGCTTTGGACGGGTTGATTTTGACGTGCCGTCCGCCCTGCGTGCGCTGTACGCAGCCAATCCTCATGCCCTGATGTTCGGCACCGATCTTCCCTCCACCCGCGCCCCGCGCCCCTATGAGGCCAGTGATTTTCTGCTGGTGGCGGAGACGTTGGGGGAAGAAGCGGCACGGGCGGTGTTGTATGGTAATGCCGCGGAGTTTTATCGAGCTTTGCGGTGAAAATCGTATTCGTCTTTCTATATAACACCACCATGAAAATAATAATTGTCACTTTTACGTGTCATGTAAAGCCTACAGTGATATCCTGTAACGGCACCACGCAATGCAATTGGAGGCTTTGGGGGACGTGCTTAGGTATTGTTACGACTCACCCAATGCAACCAGGTCCTTGTTCAGGAAGAGGAGTAGTACATGAAATTGCATCCGGAAGTCGAGGCCGTCGTGGAATTCGAGCAGGCCCGGGAATCTCTTGCAGCAGGTCATACCCTGGATGCGTTGGCCCACCTGGAGAAGGCGCTGAAATTGCGAGACAACCCTTCCTGGTATTCTTATCTTGGATACTGCATAGCCAAACAGCGCGGCCAGATAAGGAATGGTATAGAACTCTGTCTGAGCTCGCTGGAGCTGGAACGGGATGAACCGGCTCACTACCTCAACCTGGGGAAAATCCACTTTCTCTCCGGAAACAAGTTGGAAGCACTCAGAATATTCCGTGAGGGGATGTCGAGAGGACGTCACGAAGAAATTCAGAGAATACTCGATGAAATCGGCGTGAGAAAGCCGCCCGTTATTACGTCTCTGCCCCGCAATAACCCCGTGAACCGGTTCCTCGGCATCCTTTTCAGCAAAATCGGCCTCCGCTGATGTGACCTCTAAGGATCAAACCTCCGTTTGTGACGAGCGAGAGAAAATTCCGGAAAGACACGTTTCCAACAGTCGAAAAACGGCTGGCCAAAAAACGGGCCGGGCTGCCTCACCCCCCACGGTATAGATACGTATGTTTTTGAAGTTTGCAACCCAGCCGTAGATAGTGTCAAAAGTTGCATGAAAGACCGGGATATTGAAATGGAAAACGCCCGAACGTAATCAATGTACAGCAGTTGAAGCCTTCCCGTGCCTGTCCACACAGTGGCTT
>VFJW01000103.1 GCA_009885845.1 Geobacter sp. | reverse complement strand
TGGCCGACCTTTCGAGTTCCCAGTATGCGGCGGACACGACTGACAACATCATGAGACGTAATGCCGGCCGGTTTGTCGATAACGACGAAACCATTCATATAACCACCAATAATCTCACCACGGAGTCACGGAGTCACGGAGACACGGAGACACGGAGAAAATAATTGAACCCAGAAAAAGCATTTGAAACACAGAGCAACGGAGCAACTGAGCAAAAACAAAGAAGAATTCAGGTTAAAATCAAAAAAATCACTCACCATTTTGGTTATGCCTGTTGTAGGTGTAAATGTTTAATTTCTCTGTTGCTCGCCTGGAGGCGCCTACTTTTGGCAGTTGCTCTGTGGTTCATGAACTGCCGTTTTAGATTGAAAGGTAAAGTGTGATTGAGAGCGTGGTTATAATCAAAGGGAGTAATCAAAGGGATTTTTCAATAATGGCGTACACTTGAGCTTTTACCTCTTCCAGTGTGCCCTCAACAGTGCATCCGGCGGCATTATGATGCCCGCCACCTCCGAGTGCGGCAGAAAATGCGGCGACGTTTACCTTACCCTTCGAGCGAAAGCCTACCTTGAATTTTTTATCATCCAACTGGCGGAAAAAGACCGCTACTTCAACGCCACGGATTGAGCGGGGATAATTGACAAAACCGTCGGTCAATTCGGCGTCTGCTCCGCAGGCGGCATACATGTCACACGTCACCGTAACGGAGGCTGCCTGCCCGTCTTTAAAAACATCCAGAGTGGGAAGGCATTGAGCTAACAATTCAAGACGCTTTCGCGGCTGATTTTCATAGAGCTGTTCTGCTACATCCCAGGCATTAACACCGCATTCAATCATTTCGCCGGCAACAGTGAAGGCCTCGCGGTTGGCATTGGAATAGCGAAACGAGCCGGTATCGGTAATAACTGCGGTATAAATACAGAGAGCGGTATCACGATCAAGTACATAACCGTACGCAGTGACTATCCGGAACACAAGGATACCGGTTGCCGCTGCCTGAGAGTCTATGAGGTTATAGTCGGCAAAGTTGTCGCAGGAGAGATGATGATCAAGATTTACCGTTGTCGTTACCCGTGTAAAATCGCAGAATTCTTTACCGGCGCGTTTCCGCTCGCCGATATCAAGCACGAATGAGACATCAAAATGGTGGTCGGGAATATGCGGGAGTACGGTATCAGTACCGGGAAGAAAAGCATACAGATCAGGAACAGCATCCTGATAATGTACGGTTACATCTTTACCGATTTTACGGAGAAAAGACGCCAGCGCGAGAGATGAGCCGATTGCATCTCCATCCGGTCCTTCATGTGTGGTTATGAGAAAAGTTGAGTTGGAACGTATGACTTCAATGATCTGTAGAATTGTTTCCGTCATGCCCGGTCTTTATCTCCTTGAGAAGAGATTCTATCCTGCTGCCGTAATCGAGAGAGGTATCATATTTGAAAACAAGTTCCGGTGTATGCCGGATCGTCAGTTTCTTGCCGATATCGCGGCGGATAAACCCTTTTGCGCTGTTCAAACCAGCTTCCGTATCTTTTTTAACTTTCTCGTCACCGATAACCGTGAAAAAAATGCGCGCCAGACTCAGATCATCTGTTACCTCTACGCCGGTAATGGTGACAAAACCGATGCGAGGATCGTTAAGACCCCGGGAAAGGATCGTACAGATTATTTCCTGAATAGTTTCAGCTACTTTTTCCGAACGCTTGTGCATAGATAATACCCCAGGTTGAGGTCGAGACCAAGGTTAAGTAATACCCTTAACCTTAACCTTAACCTGTCCGTTAGAGTTTGGTGGCAATTTTTTCCATCTCGAACGCTTCGATAATGTCACCAAGTTTGATGTCATTATAGTTTTCAAGTCCGATACCACATTCGTAGCCGGTCGCTACGTCTTTGACATCGTCCTTGAAGCGACGCAGCGATGACATTTTACCTTCGTAGACAACCACGTTATCCCGCAACAGGCGGACCTGGGCGTTACGGACCATCTTTCCGTCAGTAACATAGCATCCGGCAACATTACCGAATTTAGGCACAGTAAATACGTCCCTGATCTCAACGCGACCAAGGAATTTTTCTTTAAAGGTCGGATCCAGCAACCCTTCCATAGCTTTTTTTACATCTTCAACTGCATCATAAATAATGCTGTAGAGCCTGATATCGACCCCTTCACGCTCGGCATGACCCTGCGCCTTGACTTCAGGGCGGACATTAAAGCCGATAATGACGGCATTCGACGCCGCAGCAAGATTAACGTCAGTTTCGGTGATCGCACCGACAGCAGAGTGAATAACGTTCAAACGGACAGCATCGGTTGAAAGCTTCCGCAAAGTTTCGCTGACGGCTTCAACAGAGCCCTGAACATCGCCTTTGACAACAACGTTGAGATCTTTGACTTCGCCGCTCTGAATCCGCTTATAGAGATCGTCCAGTGACAGTTTGGTATGCTTGGCAAACTCGACTTCACGCATTTTGATCTGACGCAGCGTGGCAATTTCCTTGGCCTGTTTCTCGTCCTTCATGGAAACAAAGATATCACCCGCATTCGGCACGCCGGACAGACCAACCAGCTCAACCGGCATGGAAGGGCCAGCTTCGGTAATCTTTTCGCCACGATCGTTCTGCATCGCCCTGACACGCCCGGAATGAACGCCGACTACACAATAGTCACCGGTCCTCAGTGTTCCTTCCTGCACCAGAACGGTGGCAACCGGACCGCGACCCTTGTCGAGCTTTCCTTCGACAACGGTTCCTTTGGCCAGCTTGTTCGGATTTGCCGTTAACTCCATCAGATCGGCCTGCAGCAGAATCATTTCGAGCAGACCTTCCAGATTCAGGCGTTGTTTGGCTGAGACTTCCACCATCGTGACGTCTCCACCCCATTCCGAAGAAACAATGCCCTGTTCTGTCAATTCCTGCTTGACCTTCTCAGGTTTTGCACCCGGCTTGTCAATTTTGTTGATAGCAACGATGATAGGTACTTCAGCAGCTTTTGAGTGATTGATAGCTTCTTTGGTCTGCGGCATAACGCCGTCATCAGCAGCCACAACGAGAACAACGATGTCGGTGACTTTGGCGCCTCGGGCACGCATGGCGGTAAACGCTTCATGACCGGGAGTATCGAGAAAGGTTATTTTACGGCCGTTCAATTCGACGTCGTACGCACCGATATGCTGAGTGATTCCACCGGCCTCTCCCGCTATAACGTTGGCTTCACGGATAGCATCAAGCAGAGACGTCTTACCATGATCGACATGACCCATGATTGTAACGACCGGGGGCCTTGTTACGAGGGTTTCCGGTGCATCAACCGTTGATTCGAGAATTTCATCAAGGTCAACCGCTACGTTTTCAACCTCATATTCATACTCGGATGCCAGAATAACTGCGGTATCGAAATCAAGGGCATGATTGATGGTAACCATCATACCCATCTTCATCAGGGATTTTATGAGGTCGTTTGCTTTGATGCCGAGACGTTTTGCAAGTTCTCCGACCGAAATGCTTTCCGATATTTTTATGATTCGCTTGATCGCTTTCGGCACAGTGATTTCAGTTTTATTGGCATTTGAAACCTGCGCTTTGCCACCGCGTTTCTTTGGACCCTTATACGCCGGATCAAAAGCACGCTCGCGTTTTTCAATAATTTCATTCTTGCGTGGCTGTTCCTTCTTCTTGGCTGGTGGAGCACCCTTCTTGGCACCTTTGCCGGCATCTCCGTAACCAGGGCCTTCTTTTCTTCCACCACGCCGATTGTCACCACCGGGAAGCGCGGCAGGAGCAAGCTGAACCTGTTTCATGCGCGAGCGGTCAAGTTCAGTCGCGGGGGCAGACGGTACCGTCGAAACAGGACGTTTTTGTTCATATCCGGCTACAGGACGCCGTGTATCGGCTCCCGGGGCGGGCCTTCTCTGATCTGCCCCGGCAGGCGGTGCCGGCCTTCGCTGTTGTGCCGGATCCTGAGCGGGGCGCTGGGGAGCGGTGCGAGGCGTTACGGGAGTTTCTTTTGTTACAACACGGGTGGCACGATTAGTAACCCCGTGAATCTCTACCATGCCAAGAATTCTGGCCTGATTAGGCCCTGGTTTTGCCGTTTCTCCAGGAACCCGTTGCTCAATAACTGTCACATCATCAGCAGCGACATTGGAAATATCTTTCGAACTACCGGCTGTTGCAGCAGGTAGTGCTGCAGTCGGAGCCCCTTCAGAAAGCAGAGTTACAGATGTTTGATCAGGCTGCACTACCGCGACAACACCTGTTTCGGTAATTTCATCAACCGGAACGACTTTGGCCCTGCGGCGAATGACATTGGATGCGACCCGAACCTCGTTTGAACCGGTGTCTTTCGGCTGGGGGGCTGTCAAGCGCGCTACGACACCCTCATCGACCTGCGATGTAGCCGTTTTTGCGTCAACACCAATTTCTTTGAGTCTGGCAATAGCATCCTTAGGCTCTACGCCCAACGTTTTTGCCAAGCTACCCACACTGATTTTACCCATATTCTTTATACCTCCCCCAGGAAGTTTCTGTATCTTTCAATAGCCTTTATCAACTGCACCACAAAACCGCCTGATGCCACGGCAATCGCGCTTCTTGGCGCTTTACCCAAAATTGCTCCGAAATCATCTTTTGTTACGACAGTTCGATGTTGAACGTGATGTGTCACCGCAGCATGAATTATTTTCCCACCGATAGCCTCGGAAACATCTGTAGCAACGATAACAAGTCCCGGCTTATTCCTGCCACGCAACACATCAATTACCATGGAACCGCCACCGGTTACCAACCCGGCTTTGTTAGCCAGACCGATCAGTCCGATAATGCGGCCGTGTAATTGCTGACGGATATATTCAATAAACTTCTCTTTCGGCATAACTGACACATCATGCTTGAATGAGCGTCTGAATTGCCGCAGATCAATTGCTGCAGCCAGACAACGTTTATCAATACAGGTGTAAGCACCTCTGCCGGGAAGTCGACTCTCCAGATCAGGGAGAATTTCCATTTCAGGCGTCTGGACAAACCGGATCAGCAGGTTCTTGTCTTTGCTTGTCCTGCACCCAAGGCAACTTCGTTGCGGAGTTTCTGCTCTCCCTTTGTGGGTCATATTCCGTATTACTCGGCTACCGTTTCTGTACTATTATCAGTGTCGGCAGCGGCTTCCTGATCCTGAACGGGCTCTTCGTCAGCGTCAGTGCCATCGAAAGAGGAAAATTCCTGTGTCTGTTGTGGCTCGGCAACTTTTGACTCGCTCTTGATATCGATCCGGCATCCGGTCAGACGAGCCGCAAGGCTTACATTCTGTCCACGCTTCCCGATAGCAAGCGAGAGCTGATCATCTGCTACGATGATTTCAAGAGCACGTTTTTCCTCGTCAACAAACACTTTAGAGACCTGTGCCGGAGAGAGAGCATTACAGGCAAAACGGGCTATATCCTCGGACCATGGAATAATATCGATTTTTTCTCCACGAAGCTCTGAAACAACATTTTGTACACGGGAGCCGCGCATACCGACACAGGCACCGACCGGATCAACATCACGATCATTTGAAGAAACTGCAATTTTGGCACGGCTGCCGGCATCACGTACAATGGCATTGATTTCAACGATGCCTTCCGCAATTTCAGGCACTTCAGCTTCAAACAACTTGGCAAGCATGCTGGGATGAGTGCGGGAAAGCATAATCTGGGGGCCTTTAGTGGTCATGCGGATATCGGTAATGATCGCACGGATACGATCTCCGGGACGATATACCTCACGCGGCATCTGTTCCTTGGCAGGCAGAACAGCCTCGGCACGCCCCAGGTCAATGAGCAGCTCTCCTTTTTCAAAGCGCCTCACCATTCCGGTAATAACTTCCCAGACACGATCCCGATACTCATTATAAATTGTTTCACGCTCGGCATCGCGAACTTTCTGGATAATGACCTGCTTTGCTGTCTGGGCGGCAATACGACTGAAGCCACTGGCATCAAGCTTTTCACCAAGTGAATCGCCAATTTCGGCCTCAGGATCTATCTCGTGAGCTTCATCCAGTCCGATTTCTTTATAGGAATCCTCTACCTCTTCCACAACCGTGACAAATTCAAAAAGTTCAACCTCACCGGTTTCGTGATTGTAATGAGCCTCAAGTTCGCGGGTATTGCGATATTTTTTATTGGCAGCCGTCAAAACCGCTTGTTCCATGGCTTCAAGAACTACCTGACGATCAATGCCTTTTTCTTTTACCAGTTGGTCAATTGCATGTTTGAGATTAATAGTTGTATCCACGATTACTTCTCCTTGCTGGCATATATGGGTATTTCAGATCAAAGTTCGAATTCAAGATTAGCTTTGGCAACACGCTCTATCGGGATGGAGGCGGTCTGCCCTTCAGAAAGGGTCATTTTGACAATACCACCGACAAGTCCTTCAAGTTTTCCAAGAAAAGTCTTACGTTTATTGCCGCTATCATCCAGGAAAGGCTGATAGGTACGGACTTTAATAAGTCGCCCGGCAAAGCGGTCATAATCAGCCTGCTTTTTAAGCGGACGATCAAGACCCGGTGACGAAACTTCCAGGGTATAGTTACAGGCAATAACATCCTCAACATCAAGGATCATTGACAACTCTCGACTGAGCCCGGCACAGTCGTCAAGCATCACACCGCCCTCTTTGTCAATAAACAGGCGCAGCACGGCATCCGGACCGACTCTTCCAAACTCAATATCAACCAGCTCAAGACCCATAGATTCAAGTATTGGCAGTGCAATACTGCTGACAACGGTACATGTATCTTCTTTTTGCGTGGCCATAACCTTACCCGATTGGACAAAAAAAAGTGAGCCTTGCGAGCTCACGTACTGAGTGAACATAAATTGTGTTTCTACCTACCATGCTGATGTCAGGAATGCAAGCTTATTTTTATGCTGAACGGTTATTATATGCAGACTCGACGTACTTGTTGAATCGTAAAACCGTCCATCCTAATCTTATTCCGAAAACTCTCTGTTCAGGATTTCTTTGCATAAATCACCATAAATGCGGGTTGCGGGCGGTTGTATGGGAATTGCAGTAAGTTCGGGCTTGCACAGACGGTACGCCCGTCGCCATAATGTCGGCATGATCCCGAAGAGCAGGCCCCGCATCAAAGAAACAGGCGATGAGACCAGGCAAGATTCTGTCGAGTGGGCAGGCATGACCATTGCCTACGGTTGGTGCCGTTCACGCCGCAGAACTCTTGGCATAACGGTTCGCCCCGACAGGTCAGTATCGGTACGGGTGCCGATGCGGACTCAGCTCAAAGAGATCAGGTCGTTTGTCATGAGCAGGGCGGAATGGGTGCTGAAGGTCTGGAACAAGCTGGATACAGGGCCAACCCGGCGACAGGAATACGGTCGCGGTGCGCTGTTCATATATCGGGGGGATGCATACCCCCAACTACCGGCTCATAATCAATCATCCATCAAACAACTATCAATCAAACTCTTACTGACAACATATTGAAAACATGAACAATTGGCTGTCTATGCATCAATAAAAAGCCATATCTATCAATTACCCATCAATCAAAATCAGGCCCAAAATGGAACATACTTCATCATTTTTCGAGCGGCGGTGTCATCAAGCGGCTTGATCATAGCATCCTCCACAGCTTCTCTGATGTAGCGAGAAACTGCTGCCTTATTCTTCTCGTCAACCCCAAAGCGCTCCCGTAGAGATGAGTTAGTCAGCTGTTCACGCATAACCCATTTCAGGCAGGCATGCAGATAGCAGGCCCGCACCCGATCAACCTTGTCCATATTATTAAGGGGCTTATGTGCAAAGAGGACAGTCCGTGTAAAACCTGTTGGGACTTCAAAAAGAGGTGCGGGGAGCTGAAAAAGTTCAATCTGTGAAATGACCTTATCGATGCCGCTGCCACGTTCCTCGCATATTCTAAAACGGCGCATCAGTGAAGCCAAGGTCTCATTGCGTGATTTTGGCGGCGTATCAACAAACCTTTGCGTATCAACCAAGGGTTCCCCCGGGTTGGTAATCTCAATCCGGTCATCGAAGATTTCCACCATTGGCCCAGAACCAGATACAAAAAAATCCTGGTGGATTAGAGCATTGGCAACCAGCTCCCGGACAGCAAGCTCAGGAAACATGGGAACTGATTTACGTAAAGCCTGCTCGATGATTTCGTTTGCCGGGACCAGAGCCATAATAAAGGCTATCAACCCTTCAAAGCCGCTTACATAGCCTTTGTTGCTGATCTGCTCACGAAGAGTTTCAACCCTGCCTTTGCCTTTGTAATGAACAACCCGGACGGCCTTGCGCTTCAGGCCGGGAAAATCATCAAGCTTTTTTGCGAACAGAACTGCGCCAAGGTTGGTTATGTCCCAAATCCCCGATGCACAAGGCTGGAGAAGACAGTCTTCTTTCAAAGCGTTCAGGATAGCAGCCCTTCCATCCGGCAAAGGTAATTCCAGCAGATCAAAATAAGCGGGGTAATCGAGCAATCTGAATACCTCGTCGCTGGGAACATGTTCAGCTGCTATGCCACGTTCAAAAGGCATTAGGTCAAAAATCCTCCACAACTCCCGCTCTTTTTCCGGAAAATCCTTGAGCTTCTTTTTGTAAGAGCCAACCCGGATGTATTCTGTATTCCTGAACTGTACCGGATGGCGGAACGCCGCGCCGATCTCCAGAAGAACGACCGTACATTCTCCAGCCACTATTTCGTGGAAACGAAAATTGATCTTGGGCGCAAGCTGGCGCAGCAGCCAGCTTTCCAGCTCTTCGTTCCCTATTTTGTAGAGAGTGGGGCGGAAAGTGGTGCCAATGATTTCATGGGTCAGGTTATCAACTCCCCACACCAGATAGGCATTCGTCTTGCCGGTAAATGCGGCTGAGTTTGCCAAAGCGGAAAGGTATTCGCCGATCTCTTCCGGATTGTCGTTGTTATGCTTGTATTCGAACCATTCGGTTTCAGCAGGCAGCTTGCGCAGTTCCTGCAGAACTCCCAGATAATAGTCGTTTGAACGATCTACGGTCATTATTCATACCTCACGGATGATGCGTTTTTCTATAAATAACTGGCTAAGCTAAGCAGGGATCCTAATCACCTTAGCTGGCACCGGCAGATCCCGTATTCAGGCCGCAGACTTCATTGTAAAGGTAGATGAGGTGGTCAATTGTCAGGTCAAGAATCGGCTCATACATAAACGAGTTGAGGTGGATGTTCGAGCTGACCGTGATACTGATCTTTCCCAGGGTGCCCATCTCGGGTGCTGATGGAGCTAAGGATGAATATTCTTTCATAAGACTGCGAAACTGTTTCTTGGATTGGCACCAGTAGTTTTCATCGCCCTTGATGCGACGAAGTGCGTTGGTTAAGAAGACCTCAGCTTGCAGGCGTATCGCCATGGACAGCAGAACCTTGTCTTCCAGAATCAAGCCGTCATGCGTGGTGTGAGCGCAGATTTCATTTGCCTTGTCGAAGAGCAAGCCCTTCACGGGGCGTGTATCGCCAGTGCTGTAGCTTGTCCCGAAGAGTCGGTTGTAAATACCAAAATAGTTCCCAACTGTGATTTGATCTGTGTCGTCTTTCCAGTGCAGCAGGCTGGTGAGCTTCAGATAATCAGAATCTGTCTCGCCTTTTGTGTATTCAATCAGGTTACGGGTGAATGGGATGGTGGCGCAAAGAATGCAATCATCGCTGTCGACATTACTTTTCCATTTTCCGATGAAGTAGTTCTTGATTCCCTCTGCTTTTTCGAGTGTGATGGCGCCACCGTTTCGGTTGGCCATGAGACATCTGTCGCGGTGGACAAAGTTGTTGGCGAGCGTCCTGAAGAAGTCGAAATTGTGGGTCAGAATGACCTGGTGGAAATTTCCGATTTTGCTAAGGTCATCCAAATATTGGACAATGGCATGCTTGTTCTTATAGTCGAAGGAATCAGCAACATCATCAATGATGAAAAGAGTCTCTTGGTTGGCCAACTTTCGGGCTTCTACTTCAAAAATGAAATTGAGAATGTAGAGGGCTCTTTTTTCGCCTTGGCTGAGGGTTTTGATTTCAGATCGTGACCATTCGACCGTATCGGTGCCATCTTTGAAAGTAAACTTAAGTTTGGCTTTATCTTTGCCTAGTACCGCCTGTGCCTGATTGGCTACAGTGAGTGTAAAGGGCATATCCATGAAGCGGTCATTGAAAAGCTCGACAGCTTTGGTCCATCTGGGTGCGGCCTGAGCGGCATCCGCTTCAATGCGCTCGATTTCGTCTTTGCTTGCGGCATGCGACTCCAGGTAAGCCGTCGCATCCGTGTTGTTCTGGATGCAGTAGGTCCAAAGATCTTTTCGAAACTGAGCCTGATTCGCTGGTTTGAGCTTCTCCAAAAGAAATTCAACATGTGTCGATGAAAGGCTCTCAATGAGATCAGTCAGTGCCTGAGCTTGGGCGTTTTTGGCTAGGCTGTCGCGTAGTTTCTTGAGTTCCTCATCGCCATCGATTTTGGCATGGATCGCTTGAAGTTTCAGATCCAGTGTTGCTTTATCGATGGAATCTGACTCGCCTCGCAGATGGACGCGATGGCCGCCGGCAAAAAACCCTTGCTTGTCCAGTGTTGTAAACGACGTATCTGCCTTCGCGGGATTGAAGACACCCTTTTGGTAAATCGTTCCTGCCTGATTGAAAAGTTCCTGGTAGCGTTCGTTGAATTCGCTCGCCTTTGATATGAATTCCTGACTTCTTAGAACTTCGATGGCTTTGGGGTCAAAAATGGTCGCGTATTCATAAGGGCTCAAATCGTCTTCAATAGTGGTTGTGTTGATTGTTCCAATGCAGGCGGGGAAATCTGTATCATCCCAGTCGTGGAGGACTGATTTTTCGACATCGGTTTTTTTGACTTTTGATGACTTCTGAAGGGAACCGATGAGTTTATTTTTCAGCTTGTCGAGATCAACAAGAAGTTCATCATATCTGGCCTTGTTCTCAGGATTGACAAGGATGTTTGTGATAGCGGGACTGTCAGAGCTAATGTCGATTTCCGACTTGAGGACATAGACAGTCTCTTTTAAGATAGCGTTACCATCAGCCTCAACCGTATGTGTTGAGATTCGGTTGTAACGCTCTTCTTTTGGTACATCTCCTTTGGCAAGTGCTTCAAAAGTCCTTGAGAAAGAAGTCTTCATCAGACCATTTGGCGCATAGACGGCATAGGCCTTGGTCCTTTGTCTAGATGAGTCGAAATCGAATTCGTGATCCAAAGATTGGATGCCGTAGCAGTTATTAAGGCTTACTTTGAGCTTGTTCATATTGCGTACCTAAACTTCTCAGCCTCTGCCGAAGCTTCGATGATTTTAGTTTTGTGTGTTATGTGGACTTCTTCTTCAAACGGTACCATCGCCAAGTCCAACTGCCCCTTGAACGCCTTCTGACTCAACACGCCATAGAGATTTTCCAGTTCGGTGAGGCTCTGCTGGTAGTGGGATTTGAGGGATTCGACTTTTTCGACGATTGTAGCGAATTGGTTTTGGAGGTCTTTAGGAGGGAACAGTAAGGGCAGCTCTTTCACAGCAGTCTTTGTGATAGATTTGGTTGCAGCCCCTCTGATGCTATTTGCAATTTTAATTTTACCGAATTGAGTTGAATAAAAGTGGTATATAAAAGCTATGGGGATTTCTTTTTTTATCCTAATTAAAAGCTGATTTAGACCAAGAGATACTGGTCTGTTTAAATTTGGCATAATCCAAAAAAGACCGGCGCTACCGATCTTGTTCATAATTAGCTCACCACCAAAAACCTTGGATTTTTTGAAGAAATCATAAGTCTTTTTTGAAACGTATTTAATATTATCAGTAAAATCATTGGCATTTAGATTTACTGTTCTTACCATTAAGGCGTAATCTTCTTCGTCTGACATTTGAAGATTTTTTGCGACAACAGCATTACTTCCGTTTGACCCGATATCACCAATGTATTCAATTGCATCTTTGAAAGTTCCGTCATCCCAATGATAAGGATTGAATGCGGGATTACCAAACATCTCCAGAAAAACGCTTTTGAGCAGTTCATCAAGTTGTTGCAGGTTCTCTTTGCGTTGGGCAATCAGCCCTTCCACTTTGCCGAGCAGATGAGCAATTCGGATTTGGTCGTCGAGGGGTGGAAGGGGGATTTCTATATCAGCCAGCGATTTAGAATTTAGCGTTTTGCCCATTGCTGCCTGGTTTGAGCCAGCAAACTTAGTGGACAGCAATGCGTAGTAAAGATATTCTGAATTGAGTTTTCTCTTGTCTTTAATGGGAAAGGCAGCAATTGCTTCATTTGTGAATAGATCGCACCCGGCAAAAGCCATTTTGCCAATGGTTAATTTGAAGCTAAAAAGTAAGGTGCCTCTGGGAACCACCTTGCATCGCGCCTCTTCGATGGCGAGGTCCGTGATCTGCTCTTTTGTCTCCGTTATGATTTTCGAGTTTAGATCCCGAATGGAGACCCACTTATGTCCTTCGCCCCAATACTTTGATTCATTTCTTGAAGGTGTCCGCCCCATTGAGATATCCAAGAGCTCAGAGAGTTTATCGTGCCTCATCCAATCATCCCCCGCAACTCCAGCAACTCCCGTACAATCCCGCTCTGCACGCCAGCCAACGCCTCATCCCCGGCGTCACCAACTTCGGCTTTGAGCAACTTTCCCAGAATTAGCGCCGGGCTCTCATACACCACTTCCTCAAACACATCCACCTTGTAACGGCTCAAACTCAGGTCATACCCTTCGACTTCAATCTCGGCGCGGGGCACCACAAAGCATTTCTGGGTACGGTCGGTATCGGTTTCCGGGTTACGAACATGGAATCTGGCGACAATATCCAATAGGTCACCATAGCCATCCAGTTTGCTCCGCTTGTCATCCAGCGAATATCCATCAGCAGTCATCTCGTAAAACCAAACCTGCTCGGTTGCTGGCTTGCTGACCTTGTCTTTCGGTCCCCAGACCTTAGTAAAAAGCAAAATAGCGGTGCTGACACCAGCATAGGGTTTGAACACGCCGCTCGGCATGGTGATGACGGCTTTCAGGTCGCAGCGGTCCACCAGCAGCTGGCGCAGGTTTTTGAAGGCGCTTCCGGAGCCAAATAACACTCCTTGCGGCACAATCACGCAAGCGGTGCCCCCTGTTCTCAGAAGGCGGTAGATATTCTCCACAAAGAGCAGCTCGGTTTTGGTGGTGCCCAGAGACAGGTTTTCGTTGATGTCCCCTTTGTCGATGCTGCCGGTAAAGGGCGGGTTGGCCATGATGATGTTGTACTCAGCCTCTTCGGTGAAACTCTTGCTCAAGGTGTCCTTATAATCGATCTGCGGTTCGTTAATGCCGTGCATCATCAAGTTCATCAACCCCAGTCGCACCATGGTGCTGTCAATGTCATAACCGCGCAGAGTATTTTGCAGGATGTCCTGGGCTTTTCCTGTCAGGCTCGCTGCTACCGAAGTACGAACAAAGCCATCTTCGTCTGGCTGTAGATCCTTGGTTCCGGCTTTGATCGCCAACTGGGTGACAATGTATTGATAAGCCCCCAACAAAAAACCGCCGGTGCCGCAGGCCGGGTCAGCGATGCGGTGACCAAGTTGCGGCTGCACCAGTTCGGCCATCAACTTGATTATGTGACGCGGAGTGCGGAACTGACCGTTCTTACCGGCTGAGGCGATCTCCGACAGCAACATCTCGTAGACATCTCCCTGGATATCCTGAAAGGCCTGACCGTTTTCCCGTGAGTCCTTTTCCATAATGTCGAAGATTTCATCGATGGTCTTGACCGCCTCCACCAGCAGAGCTGGCTTGGGGATGATGAACACTGCGTTCTTCATGTGATGGGTAAAGTTGGACTCTGAGCCATTCATGTCCTTGAGGAAGGGAAAGACTTTACCTTGCACATGCTGCAACATCTCTTCGGCCTGCATCCGCTTGAATTCGCTCCAGCGCAAAGTGCGCCTTTCAATGGCATAGTTGTCAGAATCTTCTTTGTCACGGTATTCCGGCGGAATCCAGGTGCCGCTGAATTTAGAGGTGTAACTGTCTCCAGCAAACTCAGCACCAGCCTGTTTTTCTTGATCCTGCGAGTCTAAACGCTTCATGAATAGCAGGTAGGTAATCTGTTCGATGGCGGTGAGCGGATTGGAAATGCCGCCGCTCCAGAATTTGTCCCAAAGCTGGTTGATTTTGGATTTTAGTTCTGAGTTATTTTGCAGCATGGGTTGGGTTCCTTGGTTTATGTGTTTGTGATGGTGTTTAGGCTGCCAGTCTTTCAGTAAGAAGCAGGATTTCGTCTATTTCGTCAGGGCTGAAGACGCCACGAATGCCTTGCGGATGTATTACCGTGAAAGGTGCATTGATCAGGTCTCTCTTTTCAACCTTTTCTCGCTCAATAAGGAAATTCTTCAGTAGGTTCAGAAATTCCAGTTGGCGGCTGCTGAGGTTGGTGTGCTGCTGGATGAACTGCTCGAAGGCTTCGGACACGGTTTCCGGGAAGCTTTTCAGGATCTCGATGCCAAGAATATGGCGGATAAACTGGATGAAGCGGGCTTTGCGGTTTTTGTAGGCTTGGCGAAGCAGGTCCTCGGTGATGTGCGGATGTTCAGAGTGCAGCATGTCTGCCAGCTCGTTGGCCTCAATCGGGTTGACATCCTGCCCGTTTTTGATCTTTTGCAGAATTGGATTGTGCTCGGTCAACTCGGTAATCAGCGCCTCGACCATCTCCCGGTAGCGACTGATGCTGACGGCTTCATGCTGCGGGCCGAATTCAACCATTTCCTTATTGTGCAGGGTATCGACCAGATTAAGGTGCATTGGCCCGGTGCCGGTAGTATTTTGTTCACGGAACTTCATCAAGGGGCCAAGTTTGGCAGTCAGTTCGTCCAGAGCATCTTCATCCACCTTGGACCAGTAGTGGTTGGTTTGAGCTGCACGGATCAGCGACTCTTCAGTTTTAACAAAATTGACGCTGAGCGGTAGTTCACTGATCTGCTCGACAATGCCATCTTTCAAGGTTTCGGCCTGTTCCTTGTTTTCATTCAGGCGAGCAAGTGAGAATTCCAGCAGATCGCGCTCGAATCGCATGGCTTTAAAGTCTGCTTCGGACACGGTACGGAACAGCGGCTTGATTTCGATGCGCAGAAACTCCAGCTTCTGATGGCTGAGGGTGATCCAGAAGTTTTCTTCCTCAAGACGGTGAAGAGAGGTCGCTGCTTCTATAATCACCACGGAACATTGCGGCAGTTCAGCGATTTGTTTGCGCAGCTTGACGATTTCGCGCTCGGCAATATCGCTGTGACCGCTGTCTAGCGCCTTTTCGATCTTATCGAGGCGTAGTCCGACCAGACGCACGGGCAAAGGGAGTTGCGGTTTCAGCTCTTTGCCCTTGGGTTGGAGCTTGAAGTATTCAAAGTTGTCCCAGCAATCCAGAATCAGAAACACATCTTTTTCGGTGCACCATGGTTTGACCTTGGCGGCTTCCAAAAGGCGGGTGCCGCGGCCGATCATCTGCCAAAACTTCGTGTAGGAGTAGACCGGCTTGGCAAAGACGAGATTGACGATTTCGCGTATGTCTATGCCGGTATCGAGCATATCCACACTGAGAGCGATTCGTGGCATATCGTTGTTGGTGAACTGATCGAGCAGGCCGCCTTTGCCGTAGACTCGTGGGTCGTCTGATACCATCACCTTAGCCAGCTCCCCGTTGTACTGGGGGTAGAGCTTGTCGAAGATCTCTTCCATGCGCCGGGCATGGGCCTTGGTGGAACAGAAAAAGATGGTTTTGCCGGGGAGCACACCGTTATGATCTTTGATGCATTCTTCCATGTACTCCCTGACGATCAGGGTGTTGGTCCCCTTGTTGATGACCTGCTTTTCAAGTTGCGACCCTTCGAAGTTAATCTCTTCGATTTCCTTGCCTTCCAACAAAAGCTTCTTCTGATCTTCCAGTGAGATGGTGCGTTTGCTTATGCCCTCCATCTGGAACTTGGTCTGAATCTTCATTACCTGAAAACTGCTGAGGAAGGGAGGCACGTTGTTGACCGCTTCTTCGTAGGTATAGGCGAAGGTCGGCAAACCATCTTCGCAATGGAAGATCTGAAAAGTGTTGTGGTCAATGATGTCGGTTGGCGTAGCCGTGAGTCCCAGGGTGATGGTCTTAAAATAGTCGAGGATTTCACCGTAGGTGTTGTAGATGGAACGATGACTTTCATCAATGACGATCAAGTCAAAGAAGTGTGGCGAGAGCTGTTGTGTCTCATCCCGAATAACATTGAGCATGGTGGGATAGGTGGCCACATAAATGCGACGGTCCTTGGCGATGAGATTTTCACCCACATTGGGCCAGCGTGGTTCGTTGGGAAGATACTCTTTGAAGGCAGACAAAGCCTGTTCTCTGAGCGCGATACGATCTACAAGAAAAAGAACTTTCTCCACATGGGCTGCCCGCATAAGGGCATCTACCATAGCAATGCAGGTACGGGTTTTTCCGGTGCCGGTAGCCATTACCAGCAGAAAGTCGCGTTTCTTTTGTTCGATTGCTTCCAACACGGCACGAATGGCGCGAATCTGGTAGTCACGGCCTGCGATATTCGTATTAATCAGCTCTTGAGTAAGAGGTTTACGGTTACGGCGGATATATTGAAAACGCTCAAGATCATCGCGGGTCGGAAAACCCACGACTTTGCGGGGTGGGTAGTTGTCCAGATCCCAGAAGTAAGTTTCCAGCCCATTGGTGTAGAAGCAAAAAGGGAGCTCGCCACCCATTTGCTTGTGAATGTTGAAGCAGTATTGTTTGGCCTGTTCGCGGCCTACAGCGGCATCTTTGCCGGTATTCTTTGCTTCTACAACAGCGAGCGGCTTGGCATCCTTGCCCAATAAAACGTAATCACTGAACTGGTGGCCTTGATAGGGTGTTAGAGGCTCATGTATCCCTTCAGGTAAATCGACCGAGATATCGAATTCCTCGATCACCTGCGAGCGGTCGGCGACATTCCACCCGGCTGTCAGGAGTTGCTTGTCGATTATTTCTTTTCGGGTGTGATGTTCGGATTTCATTCTTGGATTAAATCCCTAGGTCTAATTTCTGTTGCGATGAAACAAAACGACCGCTCAACCAGCATCCTTTCCGGTTCAGCGGCTATTATTATTGTCAGATTTTCCCATCCGTATCATCCCCAATTCATATCATAAAATCTGATTAGCACTGATCTCCCGCTCGTTCCTTCTCCCTGAGGGAGAAGGTGGCCGAAGGGCGGATGAGGGGGAGAAAAAGTACAACAAATCATGCATTTCCCCCCTCACCCTAGCCCTCTCCCTCATGGAGAGGGAATTATAAAATCGCCGTAACGGGAGATTGGTTCTACTCCGGTCATAAAAAGTGTTTCACATTACTCCGGCACCTCCCGCCTGTCAACGAATCCCATCAAAATAATCTTCTAGAAGGAAAGGCCGACTATTTACAATCTACCTTCCATTAATACGTGTCTCCGATGTGTCTGTTCTCTTACCCGGTATCAGGTCAGTAAAACCAGGCTTCCCTATCTCATTCCAAAAATACCCTGCTTAAAATTTCCGCCTGCTGTTCGGCATGAATATGATGCGACCCGACAGCCGGACAGGAATCTGCCGGACGACCGATATAGCCGACGAGAGCGGACATCTCCCTGAAATGCCGATCCATATAGTGCCAGGCGCCCATATTTTCCGGCTCCTCCTGAACCCAATACAGTCGGCACTCTGAACCGCACTGATCAATGACACTCTGTAAGGCAGCTCTATCCAGAGGATAGAGCTGTTCAATCCGAACGATGACCGTATCGTCCTTATGCAGACGAATACGCTCTTCTTCCAGTTCAAAATATATTTTCCCGCTACAGAAAAGAACCTGCCGAGCTGCAGAAAAACCGCCTGAGGGGATAAGACATGCCTGGAAAGAGCCATCACAGAATTCGGCGGTTGTAGAACTGCAGACCGGATGACGAAGCAGGCTCTTGGGAGTGAATACGATCAATGGTTTTCGAAATGACTGCAGCATCTGGCGCCGGAGCAGATGGAACATCTGCGCGGGTGTCGATGGACAGGCCACAACCATATTGTCTGACGCGCACAGTTGCAAATAGCGTTCAATTCGGGCACTGGAATGTTCGGCTCCCTGTCCTTCATACCCATGAGGAAGCAGCATTACCAACCCGCTGGCACGATCCCATTTTGTTTCTCCACTCGCAATAAACTGATCAATAACAACCTGTGCCCCATTGGCAAAATCACCAAACTGGGCTTCCCACAACGTGAGACAGAGAGGCAATTCCAATGAATAGCCATATTCAAAGCCAAGAACGCCGAACTCGGAAAGGGAGCTGTTCCATGCCTGAAAACGGGCACCATCGCGAACGACTGTTTCCAGAGGCATATAATTCTGCTCGGTAGTACTGTCTATAAGGACGCAATGTCGATGATTAAAGGTTCCACGCCTTGAATCCTGTCCGGATATCCGGACGGAATATCCCTGGTCGAGCAGAGTCGCATAGGCAAGTGTTTCGGCGTTCCCCCAATCGATCCCCTCCCCTTTCAGTACCGACTCAAAACGTTTTTGAATCAACGTGCCGATTTTTGCATGCGGCATAAAACCGGAAGGGAGAACAGCCAAGCGCCGGGCAAGTGTTACCAGTTTTTCAACTGACACAGCGGTCTCGACCGGTTTAGCGCTGTATTCAGAGCTGATGGCGCTCCACCGGTCAGAAAAACCGGCAGGATCAATTACCGGAGGTTTGCTGAAAGAAGATTCCAATGTTTCGTTGACGTGCCGTTCAAGCAGTTCCAACGTTTCCGGCGTTGCTATCGCTTCTTCTGCCAGAAGAGCCTCATAGATCCTGCTGACCGGGGGACGGGCAGCAATCTGCCGATACATTTTCGGCTGGGTGAACGCCGGTTCATCGCCTTCATTATGGCCGTGACGGCGATAACAGATCAGTTCAATAACAACATCCCGACAAAATGTCCGGCGATATTCCATGGCAAGATCAACGGCGTGCAGTGCAGACTCGGGAGCTTCTCCCTGAATATGAAAAATCGGGCAGGAAAGCATTTTGGCAACATCGGTGGCATAACAGGTGGAACGGGAGTCTTTAGGAAGCGTCGTAAAACCGATCTGATTATTAAGCACTACATGAATTGTTCCGCCGGTGCCGTAGCCATCAAGCTGCGACATGTTGAGAACCTCCATTATGCTCCCCTGTCCTGCAAAAGCTGCATCTCCGTGGATCAGTACCGGAAGTACCTTGCCGGCACCCTCGGCACCAAATCGATCCTGTCTTGCCCGACATTTACCCTCAACTACCGCATTTACCGCTTCAAGATGGCTCGGATTCGCAGCTATAGTCACATGTACCCGATGACCGTTCAGGTCAATATCACATGAATGCCCCTTGTGATATTTCACATCACCATCGCCCAAAAAACCGAGTGATATATTCTCTTTAAATTCTGCAAAAAGAGTTTCATACGGTTTACGCAGAATATGCGCCAGAACATTTAATCTCCCACGGTGAGACATCCCCATTACGACATCGCTTATTCCCGCTTCCGCACAACCATGAACAATCCGATCCAGAACCGGAATAAGAATTTCTCCCCCTTCAAGCGAAAAACGCTTCTGTCCGACGAATCTGCGATGCATGAATTGCTCAAACAGAGCAGCCTGATGAAGTTTTTCCAGAATATGCAATTTTTCGGCAGTCGAAAAAACGGGGCGATTGCGGCACGACTCCATACGGTCGATCAGCCACTGCCGTTCATCAGGATCCTGAATATGCATGAATTCAACACCGGTTTCCCGACAATACGTCTCCCGCATGGCATCCAGAACTTCACGGAGAGAAGCGCGCGGCTTCAAAAAACGACGACACGCAAAGATGGTATCAAGATCACCGTCATCAAGTCCGAAGTTGGAAAGTTCAAGCAGTGGATGAGACAACCGGCAGGGGGAGAGAGGGTCGGTACATGCCAGAAGATGACCAAGGGACCGGTAGCGATAGATAAGAGACTGAACGCCTGACAGTTTTAGTGCCGCATGCTCGTCAAAGCAATCGTTAGTGCTGAAGGCACTATCCAGCCCAAGTTCAAAACCTGATAAGAAGCGCCGCCATTCTTCCGGCACTGAATCAGCGGAATACTGCCACTGGCGGTAAAGGGAATCAAACCCTTCTCCGGACATGCCGGACAGAAAACTTTTGTCTATCATTGCATCTCCGTTAGTGCTGGCATAAATTCTTGCGTATATACCAATTCCAAATCAAAGATGAAATCAAGGCGGCGAGGACTGAGGCGCAGAGGCGTACTGATCAGTACGTTGAGGTGCCGAGGACGAGCCAACGATGATAGCGCTTTTATTTGGAATTGGAGTTACTGATTTCTTCAGCAGATCGCGCACAGTCACTCCGTCAAGACGATCCCTGCTGCCGTCCCACCCCTGCTGTATAATGTCTTCGGCCAGCTGAAGTACCGGAGATGTTACCTGTCGAGATGATACGCCACGCAACGCTCCGAGAACATCGCTCACCAGGACTTCCGACGGGTCACGAGCCGGCACCCAGCCAGGCTCGTTTCCGGAAGTCGTAACCAGATACCCCAGTTGCAACATCTCATCGAAAACAACCTCGAGCGGAATAAGCGGCACATTCAGTTCATCAGCCATAAGATGGGCCGTCGGAGGTACCCGGCCCTCTTGAAAACAGAGATTCACCTGCACCAGCAAAGCCACGGCAAGTTCTTCGTGAGCCGTGGGAGTCAAACGAAATGTGCTGCCTCCGGAATAACCATGATCGCGGTGCTGATGAGCAAACACAATTTCAAGTCCAAAGAGAACGATGAGCCAGCTTGTGTATATCCAGACAAGAAAAACGGGAAGGGCGGCAAGTGTGCCGTATATTGCATTGTAGTTTGCAACACCCACTTGAAAGTGAAAGTAGCCCCACTGCGCCATCTGCCAGGCGGTGCCGGCTATAATCCCTCCCGTAACGGCAGAAGAAAAACGGACCCGGGTATTCGGTATGAAAATATACAGAAAAATCATGGCGATCCAGACGCTGAGATACGGCAGCAAACGAAACAGCATCAAGATTGCTTCACCGAGATAGGTGTTCTGGATCAACCATTGCAGCAACCATTGACTCTGCAGGGAGGAGGTCATACTGGTTGCTGCAATGAGAAGGATCGGCCCGACAACAACGACACTCAGGTAATCACTGAAACGCCGCTGCAGCGAACGGGTTTCACGCACACCCCAGACTGCATTGAAAGCCTCCTCTATACTTCCCATCAGAGAAACGACAGTTACAATCAGCATTAAAAGACCAATCGCCCCTACCGACTTCATATTAGTGTTGTTAACATAGGCGATCAGCCGGGAAATCGTTTCCTCTGAATCACCGGCAAGCTGTTGCAGAATCGGCTCAAGCGCATTCTGGGCACCGAGTCCCTTGAGCACAGAGAACGCGATCGCCAGAAACGGAACAAGCGACAAAACCGTGGTAAACGTAAGAGCAGCGGCGCGCAAGGGAGCCTGGTGGTAGGAAAAATTGGAAGCAATCGAATAGATTAACCGGAATATCGAAAAAACCTGCCCTTTCAGACCGCGCGACTTTTCGGGAGAATCGGTCAGCAACACATCAGGTGTGTTAGAATTCGTCATGGAAATCCTCGTAATGATTCGTTACTCGAATGTCAAATGGTAATCGTCTCACCCGGACGTACCCGCCTCTGTTCATCGCCGGGAGGAGAGTCAATCGATGAGGAAAGCAGAAAAAAGAAAAGAAAAATCAACACGGAAACAGATAGAAAAATTGGCAGAAGACGAACCGGAGAAACATTTTTCAGTGGCGACAGCACAAGACCAAAAGCGGTTAAGACAACGCCATACCCACCTATTGCAGCAGCCCAGAAGATGCCGAGACGGTAGATTCTGCTTTCTCCTGAAGGAGTCAAAGAGAACAGGTCGGACAATTGTGCATGATAAAAGCTGGCTATGATAATCAGAATTAACGCCGCCATGACCAGGCGCATGCCATTTCTGACAGTTTGTTTGCGCACGGATCCCCCTAGTTACACCACGAGATATCACCAAGCCCCACCCGCAAAACCTCAGGAGTTGCACCGATAAGACTCACTACTGAACTGACATCCGTTGTCAGAATACCACCGTCAATGACATAGTCGAGCTGGGAACCAAATGTTTCTGCAATAGTGCGTGGATCCCCCTCCGGCTCTTCTCCAGAAAGATTTGCGCTGGTTGTTATAATCGGATTTCCCAGCTCAGTCACCAGATCTATGCATATTCTGTTGTCGGGAATTCGGATCCCGACCGTTTTTTGTCGTGTCAGAAGAAGGTCCGGAACTTCACGCGTCGCTTCAAAAACAAACGTGTATGGTCCCGGCAAAAGACGTTTGATTATTTTAAAAGCTGAGTTACTCACCTGTGCATAGCGTGATATTTCAGAAAGTGACGAGCAGATAATCGAAAACGGCTTGCGCCTGTCCCGCTGCTTCATCAGATAAATACGTTCGATACTTTTTTTGCTGAAAATCGAGCAGCCGATGCCATACGTCGTATCGGTCGGATACGCGATTACCCGGCCATCTTTCAGGCTTCCTGCAACCCGTGAGATCTGGTGAGGCTGCGGATAATCGGGGTTGATTTCCAGTATCATGGCAGCATCACGCGCGGTTCAACCACATCCAGAATCTCATCCATAGATTCAGAGCTCTCGTCACCCTCGGAATCTTCTTCCAGAATTACGTCTGATTCCCGATGCGGGATATCCTGTACATCACGCAGTTTCCGCTCGATGGCTCTGGTTCGGGTAGCAGCCAGATCAATATGATTTCCCGCTTCCACCAGTTTTTTTCTGGTTTTATCAAGAATTACTCCGAATTTCGAAAATTCCGTGCGCACCGCCCCGAGCAGATTCCAGACTTCGGCAGAACGTTTTTCAATAGCAAGCGTCCGGAAACCCATCTGAAGACTGTTAAGAAGCGCTGCCAGCGTAGTCGGACCGGCGACCATAACCTTGAAATCACGCTGCAATACTTCAAACAGCCCCGGCAGGCGCAACACTTCGGCATACAGGCCTTCTGTCGGCAGAAACATGACCCCGAAATCTGTTGTATGGGGAGGGTCCAGATATTTGTCGCGGATAGTTTTCGCCATCTCCCGCACAGAACGATCAAGCTGTTTTCGGGCATCAGCAGCTGCGGTGACATCGGCGGCTTCCTGAGCATCCACCAGCCGCAGGTAATCCTCCTGAGGGAACTTAGCATCCAGAGGCAACCAGACCATGCCGTCCGTTGAACCATCGCGCCCAGGCAGTTTCAGGGCGAATTCAACCCGCTGGCCGCTCCCGTGTCTGGTTTCAACATTTGATTCGTACTGTCCGGGCGCCAGAATCTGTTCAAGCAGACTCGCGAGCTGAATTTCTCCAAATGTTCCCCGCGTCTTGACATTTGTCAGCACCTTTTTCAGATCGCCAACCCCGTTAGCAAGTGACTGCATTTCACCGAGACCACGCTGCACGAGCTCGAGGCGTTCACTGACCAGCTTGAATGATTCACCCAGACGCTTTTCAAGGGTATCGTGCAGTTTTTCATCGACAGTAGCCCGCATCTGTTCGAGCTTGAGGGCATTGTCTTCCTGAATCAGCTTAAGACGGGAATCAACCCCTTCACGTAATTTATCAAGCCGCTCTTCATTACTCGAAGTCAGTTCTTTCAACTGGCCGGCAAACAGTTCAAGCTGGTTTTTCTGCAGACCGGCAATGTCGCTCATCCGCTTTGACAGAGAATCGCCCAGTACGGTTATGCTGCCGGTCATCTCTTCCCGCGTACGGCGGGATCCGGCATGAGCTTCCTCACGACTGCGAACCAGCTCTTCCCGCAGCAGACGCTCATGACGTTCCAGCAGTTTTTCAAGTCCATCAATTTTATTCTGTACATCTGCGGATTCACCCGCGTCGCGCCGACTTCTCACATACAGCGCGGCGAGAAGTCCAAAACAGCCGAGAAGAAGCAGAACAGTTGTGAATCCAATTACATCCGTCATGTCGCCACCTTGCGCAAGTATTGTGTCAAGAGACGCGACAGAGCGGCAAACTCTTCGAGAGAAAGCGTTTCTCCTCTCCTGCGACCATCAATCCGACAGGTCTCCAACAGCTCCCCGCAGTCAACCTGCTTGGAGAATTCAGCGGATTTAAGACAGTTGGCGAGAGTCTTGCGGCGCATGGAAAAGGCACTCTTTACGACACTCCGGAACACATTTTCATCACCGACATCAGCCCGAGGCTCTGAAAGCGGAATGAAATTCAATACAACTGAGTCCACTTTCGGGCTTGGATGGAAAGAACCGGGATGCACGACAAAAACGCGACTGATGTCAAACCAGAGTCCAAGCAATACGGTGGTCACACCATACGCGGAGCAGTCAGGAGGGGCGGCCAGACGGTCTCCGACCTCTTTTTGAAGCATCAGGGTCATCCGCGCCAGCTTATCGTGAACATCATACAGCCGGAACAGAACCTCGGTAGAAATATTATAGGGAAGGTTGGCAACCACATTCCATTTTCGAGGAGTTTCTGAAAAAATTTCAGCAAGATCAACCTTCAGTACATCTGCGTCAATAACCTTCACCCGTTGATTGTCTTTAAGCTGATCCTGGTGCCATGCGGCCAGCGCGTGGTCAAACTCAATCAGTATCATTCGCCCGGCACGCCCGGCAAGATGCCCAGTCAGAGCGCCCCGCCCCGGTCCTATCTCAAGAACGGGCTGATCCGGCTGGATATCGGCAGCCTGAATAATTCTGGCAATGACATTTCCATCAACCAGAAAGTTCTGACCAAGTGATTTTAAAGGGCGGCGGGCGGCACTCAAAGAGATGACTCCGTAATCCTATCCATATCCCAGTTTGCGGTAACATCCAGCGTCATTGGCGAAACGATATCATGCGAAAGATAATAGTCTCCGGGGACCGCCAGCATGGCCGCGTTGTCACCGCACAGAGAAGGATGCGGAATTGAGAGTTCAACACCAAGTTGCTGGCAGAGCTCCTTCATACGCAGGCGCAGTCCGCTGTTACAGGCGACCCCGCCGGCAACCACCAGACGGGCAGCACCGGTCTGCCTGATGGCAGCCTCTGTTTTTGCTGCGAGGACATGACAGACCGCTTCCTGAAAAGAAGCACAGAGGTCATCGGCATCCTGACCCGGAATTGAAACAGGACTCTTCATATTCAGTTGCAGTACCGCAGTCTTCAATCCACTGAAACTGAAGTTAAGTGTGCCATCACGAAGCAGCGGCCTTGGTAAACGAATCGCATCCGGGTTGCCCCTCTGGGCCATCAGGTCAATCAAATGCCCGCCGGGATACGGCATCCCCAGAATTTTAGCGCATTTGTCATAGGCTTCACCGGCGGCGTCATCAATAGTTCTGCCAAGGGTTGTGTAGTGACCAAACCCTTCGACATGGTAGAGATGCGTGTGACCACCGGAAACGACCAGTGCCAGAAAGGGAAAATCAACCGGTTGTTCCAGAAAAGGCGCGAACAGATGACCTTCTATATGATGCACACCGACAAAGGGGATTTTTCGAGCAACGGCAATGGCCTTGGCAGCTGAAAACCCGACCAGAAGAGCTCCGGACAAACCGGGCCCGCGAGTAACAACGACCCCTTCAACAGCTTCCATACCGACAGCAGCATCCTGAAGCGCCTGGCTGATCACCGGTGCCAATGATTCCATGTGCTTTCGTGAAGCAATTTCCGGAACAACGCCGCCGTACGCGGCATGAATGTCAACCTGGGAAGAAATGACAGAGGAAAGGATTTCACGGCCGTCACGCACTACGGCGGCGGCCGTTTCATCACAGGATGTTTCGATAGAGAGTAAAATCATGACTTTTACAACAAATTCGCCGCCAACTCGGCTAATTCAGAGCGTTCACCTTTAGTCAGCGTTACGTGGGCCGCAATCCGCTGCCCCTTGAATTTTTCAACGAGGTAGGTCAGGCCGTTGCTTGAGGAATCGACATACGGATTATCAATCTGGTACGGGTCACCGGTCAGGACGATCTTGGTTCCTTCACCGACTCTGGTGACAATAGTCTTGATCTCGTGGGGAGTCAGGTTCTGGGCTTCATCAACTATCAGATACTGATTCGGAATAGAGCGCCCACGTATATAGGTCAGAGGTTCAATATCAAGAAGTCCCATTGCCATCAGCTCCTTGTATCCTTTGCTGTGACGTTTTTCAGACTCGTGCCCGGAAATCAGCAGCTCGACATTATCAAAAATCGGCTGCATCCAGGGGGTCAGTTTTTCTTCAATGTCACCCGGCAGGAAACCAAGGTCTTTCCCCATTGGAAAGACAGGGCGTGAAACCAGCAGGCGATTATAGATATTTTCCTCAGCAGTTTTGTGCAGACCGGCGGCGATTGCGAGAAGGGTTTTGCCGGTTCCCGCCTTGCCCACCAGAGTTACCAGCTTGATGCTGTCATCCATCAGCACATCAAGGGCAAAAGATTGCTCCCGGTTACGTGGAAAGAGGCTCCAGATACCTTCTTTCGGCACCTTACGGACAGGAACAATACGGGAGTTCGCGGGATCGTTGCGACAGATGGCAGAATGATTCGGGTTTGCACTGTCAACAATCGTGATGAACTCATTTGGTGCCAACTCAGCCGGGACTTCAAGCCACCCCTGACCATAGAATCGATCAACAGCCTCCGGCGACACCTCAATCGATCGGGTGCCGGAATACAGATCCTGAATATCTACTTTGTCATTCTCATAATCTTCGGCTATCAATCCGATAACATCAGACTTGATCCGCAAATTGGAGTCTTTGGTCACAAAAATAGTTACAGCGTCAGGGAATCGATCACGAACATCCTGCGCAACGGCAATAATCCGGTTATCGCCGTTGTCCACACGCAGATCAACCGGCAGATTTTTAAAGTATTTTTCAGCAAACATCTCAATCCGCAGCGTTCCGCCGCCCGGCATGGCAACGCCCGATGCAAGAGAACCTTTTTCACGCATTGCATCAAGAATCCGAGACACCATCCGTGCATTTCGTCCGGTCTCGTTCATATCCTTCTTGAAGCGATCAACCTCTTCGATAACGGTAATCGGAATTATTATGTTGTTGTCCTCAAACTTGAACAGCGACTGAGGATCGTGCAGTAATACGTTCGTATCGAGGATGAAGTTCTTCATGAATTCCTTTCTGATTGTGCAGGATTCCGGCAGGGAGCCGGTACAGGAAATTTATTTTTCAATAATCTGAACGGTTATACCCTCAAGCTTGCCAAGCAGCTTGATCCAGACGTCCCGATTCCGGTATTTGGCATTAAGCACCACCTCACCGTCTTTGTTAATCGCTGAAAGCACGCTTTCCGGTGAGTCCTCAACAGTGAAGTAGGTATAAATACCGGTCTTGTAAAGCTGCTCTTTAGTAAACGGTTTTTCAGGTGGAAGAGAGCAGGCGGCGCATGTACAGAGAATCAGAAACAATGCTGACAACCATTTCATTTCGGAACTCCTAGAGGGGTATTTTTATGCTGATTTTCGAATTTTATCGACGCATTGTACAACGGCATCAGAAAAGAAAGCAATCTCTTCGCAAGAAGTTGACCACCCGGGGCTCAATCGTACGGTTCCGCCCGGCAATGTTCCCAGTGTACGGTGAGCCAGTGGCGCACAATGCAGCCCGGCCCGGACGGAAACAGCAAAACCATGATCAAGCTCCGCAGCCAGCAGCGATGAATCAACACCGGAAACGGTAAACGAGAGCACTGAACAACGGGCGGAAGGATCCTCCGGGCCGTAGATCGTAACACCGGGAATAGCTCTCAGTAACAGCTCCGCCTGCGTAAGCAGAACATGTTCACGTTGAAATATGGTTGAAAGTCCCTGATCACGGATAAAGTCTATGCCGGCCAGCAATCCGGCAATTCCGGGGAGATTGTGTGTACCGGCCTCAAAACTGTCAGGCATGACCTGCGGCTGTTCCTCAGCCGTTGAATGACTTCCGGTTCCTCCCTGAATCACCGGTGTGAGCGGCACGTGAGGTGCTACATACAACAGTCCCGTTCCGAACGGGCCAAGCAGCCCTTTATGACCGGGAACTGCCAACAGGTCAATACCGATCCCGGGTGCGTCAATTGGCAAATATCCGGCTGACTGAGCCGCATCAACCAAAAACAGTACTCCGGCTTCGCGGCAGAGACCGGCTAACTGTCGAATCGGCTGGATTGCTCCGCAGACATTTGAAACATGGCTGACGGCGATCATTCGTGTATTTACCCGCACTGCAGCACGAATATCATCAACAGAAATCATCCCGTCAGAACCGGCCGGTATTATAGACAGTTCTATGCCGCTGTTTCGAAGCGCATACAGCGGGCGTAACAGCGAATTATGTTCCATGGAAGTGGTAATAACATGGTTGCCGGCAACCAGGGTGCCCTGTAGGGCAAGGTTTAGTGCACTGGTGGCATTGTGCGTAAAAATAATCCGGGCAGAGTCAGAAACAGAAAAAAAAGTCGCGACGGCTTCACGCGCCTGAAACAGAATGCGCCCCGCTTCCAGAGACCGGCGATATCCACCCCGGCCGGGAGAAGCGCCGACTTCGCGCATTGCATGAAGAACGGCTTCGTACACTCTCTCAGGCTTGGGGTATGAAGTAGCAGCATTATCAAGATACACAGAGATTCCTTAATTTATGGCATCAACGGGGGCTTTTCATTCAGCCAGGGGAAAATGAGAACGGTCCCGGTATTTTTATCTTGAGACTCATCAGATATTTTTTGTCTGATGAGCAACGCATCTTTTGTCCCCCACCAGTTCTGGTGTGCACTGACAACTTCGCGTCCGGCATTGAAAAGATTAAAGCCACCATTTGAAATGAATGCATTATTCAATACAAGTGCCCGGCCATCTTCAATGCGCAGTGCTTCCTGAAGGTTTTCGGCAAACAGGCACCGCGTAATTTTGATTCGCGATCTGGAAAGATGGAGCGCTGTCTGTTTATTACGCAAAAAACGGGTCATCGTAATCTGCCCTTCTCCACCTTTGATTCGTACGCCAACGGTATTACCGGAAAAATACCCGCCGGAAATTTTCATTCGACATTCATCCAATACAAGTCCGGTCTGCTGATTATTCATGAAAGTAAATGAAGAAAGCGCAACCATAGATTTATACAATACCGCGCCACGCTGGCAGGAATCAACAGTTGTATCCCTGCCGTCAAATTCACTGTCATACAGTTCAATGCCGGTATCCGAATCCAAAACCGTACTGCCGGTCATTTGTACAATTCCGTCATGGGAAAGCAACGCAGTCCGGGCCTGCATAATGGTAACCGCCTTCAGGGCAACGGTGGAAAAACGGACATCGATCGCGATTTCAGCGAACTCAATGCGACACTGTTCGAGTACATTGCGTTTTTCTGTCGAGAGAAAAACGATGCCGCCCCAGGAGCCACGCACCGGCTTTGATCGGTCAGAAGTCAACACAACAGGCCTTTCGGCACTTCCTGCGGCATTAAGACGGCCCTGAATAACCAGATTTGGATGCCCTTGAGCAGCAGACGCTGCAAAACGAACGACCGTTCCCGGGTCAATACGCAAGGTTGCCTGAGGAGCCACCACCACTGATCCATTAATAAGAATTGAACCACTCCAGGTGACATCTTCGGTCAACACCGCTCCGTCATACACCGTTGTGGCTGGTTCTGCGGCAAACGAGATTGTTGTCATGCAGAACAAAAGACAGATGGTAAAAAAAGTTTTCACTCAGGAACTCCTTACAACCAGATACTGAATCATTACCATGATTCACAAAAACTGTAAATTCAATGTTATTTTTTAATTAAGAATCACATGAAAGGATCAGGTATTCAAGTATTTCAAGTCGTTTCAAGATATTATATTTTTTTACATTATAACTATTGACACCACATACATGTTGTGGTTTATTTCAGCACCTTCCACAAAATATTGTGGTTTACCGTTTTCGGCCGAACTCTATTCAATTCATTCAGAATCATCATTTTATATGCCACGCAAGGAGTATAATCATGAAAAAAAGCACCTCGCCCGACACCATCCCCGGATTGACAAAAAATGCTGCCACTGTACTGGAAAAACGCTATCTGCGCCGGGATGAAGCCGGCAAGGCTCTTGAAACTCCGGCAGACATGTTTCGTCGTGTCGCAGACACAATTGCGGCTGCCGACAAAACGTTTGACAAAAAAGCGGATACAAAGAGTTTATCCGACACCTTTTATCGCATGATGACCACCTTTGAGTTTCTTCCTAACTCTCCCACGCTGATGAATGCAGGTCGTCCACTGGGACAGCTTTCTGCCTGCTTTGTTCTGCCGGTCGGCGATTCCATGGAAGAAATTTTCGATGCCGTTAAATATACCGCACTGATTCACAAATCGGGCGGAGGTACCGGGTTTTCATTTTCCCGTCTGAGGCCAGCCAACGACGTCGTCAGCACCACCACTGGCATTTCCAGCGGCCCACTCTCATTTATGCGCGTATTTGACGTCGCCACGGAAACAATAAAGCAGGGGGGAACCAGACGCGGGGCAAATATGGCAATTTTGCGGGTCGATCATCCTAACGTGCTTGATTTTATCATGTGCAAGGCCGATCAGAAACAGCTCAACAATTTCAACATATCAGTCGGTCTTACCGAAAAATTCATGCAGGCCGTCGAACGGGACGAAGATTACAATCTTATCAATCCCCGTGATAAAAAGGTCTGCGGTAGCCATAACGCCCGAAAGGTATTCCAGCGCATCGTCAAGCAGGCATGGGAAAATGGTGAGCCGGGAATTATTTTTCTCGATCGCCTGAATCGCGACAACCCGACACCGCTGGTCGGCGAGATTGAGTCTACCAATCCCTGCGGTGAACAACCGCTGCTTCCCTATGAATCCTGCAACCTTGGCTCTATCAATCTGGGAGTTTTTATAAAAGACGGTACGGTAGAGTGGAAAAAACTGAGGGAAACGATTCACAACGCCGTCCACTTTCTTGATAACGTAATTGAAGCAAACAACTACCCGCTTCAGCAGATTCATGACATGACACACGCTAATCGTAAAATCGGTCTGGGTGTCATGGGATGGGCCGACATGCTGATTCTTCTCGGCATTCCCTACTGCTCTGAAGAAGCGGTGAAGCTCGGGAAGAAGATTATGAAATTCATCAATGATGAAGGGCATCTGGCATCACAGGAGCTGGGCAAAAAACGTGGCTCGTTCCCCAATTTCAAAGGTTCGATATTTGACAAAAAAGGAGCCGCTCCGCAACGGAACGCAACTGTCACAACGATTGCTCCAACGGGGACCATTTCGATCATTGCCAACGCATCCTCCGGTGTAGAGCCGCTTTTTGCCGTTTCCTACATTCGCACCGTCATGGACAAGAACGTTCTGATAGAGGTCAACCCTATTTTCGAAAAAATAGCAAAGGAGCGTGGTTTCTACTCGGAAGAACTGATGAAAAAGATAGCCGAACATGGAACCGTAGCGGATATCACCGAAATTCCGGCCGATATCCGCAATGTGTTTGTAACCTCTCACGAAATTTCTCCTGAATATCACATTCAGATGCAGTCCGCTTTCCAGCTCTACACCGACAATGCCGTTTCAAAAACGGTCAATTTTTCACATTCCGCCACAATTGAGGATGTGGAAAAAGTGTACATGCTCGCGTACGAAACCGGCTGTAAAGGCGTTACCATATATCGGGATGGCTCCAGGGACGAACAGGTCCTCTCGACCGGAAAAAAAGAAGAACAGGCAGCAGTTGCCGCCACTCCGGTCGAAGAAGAGAAAAAAGCGGTTAAACGGGATCGCCCGAAGGCGCTGAAAGGATGTACGCATCAGATGCAGACCGGATGCGGCCCGCTTTACATTACGATTAACGAAGATAAAAACGGCTTGTTTGAGCTTTTCACCACAATGGGAAAAGCCGGAGGATGCGCAGCCTCACAGAGTGAAGCTATCGGTCGCATGGTATCACTTGCCTGGCGCAGCGGTGTTCAGGCTCGCCAAGTAGTGAAACAGCTTCAGGGGATCTCCTGTCACTGCCCATCCGGCTTCGGTGACAACCGCGTCCTTTCCTGCGCCGATGCAGTTGGTAAAGCAATTCAGAATCACCTGGTTGACAGCGGATTTGATATCGAAAACGAGTCTACCCGTCATGAACGAGGAGCCTGCCCTGAGTGCGGAGGTATTGTCGAACATGAAGGGGGCTGCTCAGTCTGCCATGCGTGTGGATATTCGGAATGCGCATAATCTTTTTTACTGTTTTTACTCAAGTTACTTGACAAAGCACTACATATTATGGCATTTATTTAGAGTTAATTTATCCATTACCCACGGGGTTGTAGCTCAGTTGGTTAGAGTGCCAGCCTGTCACGCTGGAAGTCGCGGGTTCGAGCCCCGTCAACCCCGCCACAAAAAAAAGGTGCCAGTAAATGGCACCTTTTTTATTTATTCCGTACAGCAGCTGTCTCGACAATCACGTTCCTGCGAGGTACATCAGAACCGGGATTCACCCTCCCCTTGCCACTCTTTAGGCTATTGTGTGACGGATATCCTTCCCTTTGACCATAAAAATGACCATTTCTGCAACGTTAGTGGCGTGGTCAGCAACCCGCTCCAGAGATTTTGAAATATAGTTGAGTTTCATGGCACGCGAGATCGTCGTCGGGTCTTCTATCATATAGGTTAGAAGCTCCCTCTGAATCTGGATGTTCAGGTCATCGACGAAGCTGTCATCCTTACAGACCTTGACGGCAAGATCGGCATCGCCGCGGACAAAAGCATCCAGAGCCTCCTTGACCATCACCTCAGCCCAATGAGCCATACGAGGGATATCGATATAAGGCTTAAGAGGCGGTTCTTCATTCAGTTCGCGGGTACGCTTGGCGATGTTGGCACACTGATCTCCGATTCGCTCCAGATCGGTTACAATCTTGAGAGCGATTGTGATGAAGCGCAGATCCCGTGCGGCCGGCTGACGCAGTGCCAGCAGCTCCAGACAACGCTCGTCAATAGCTACTTCGGCGGCATTGACCTCATGATCCAGCGCAATAGTCCGTTCGGCCAGCGGCGTATCCCTATCAACAAGCGACTTGACCGAGTTGGCAATCATCAACTCCACCTTGCCACCCATAATCAGAATACTCTGCCGCAGTTCATTCAACTCATTGTCATACGCTCTACTGATATGTTCGTGAATCATAAGTATCTCCTCATCCGTATAACCAGACCAAAAAAATTATTTCACGCAACGACGCGACGACGCAACGTTATAAAAACAAGAATTTAAAGATTTGTTTAAAAGATTTTCGTTGCGTCGCTGCGGCGTTGCGTGAGTCATGTCGGGCATTAACTGTTTTCTCACACATTGTATCAGCCGAACCTTCCGGTGATATAATCTTCCGTCTGTTTCTTCTCCGGGTTGGTAAATATCTTGCGGGTCCCCCCGGCTTCAATCAACTCTCCGAGATAAAAGAATGCCGTCACGTCGGACACGCGTGCCGCCTGCTGCATGTTATGAGTGACGATGACGATAGTATACTTGCTTTTCAGCTCTTCTATCAACTCTTCTATTTTGAGTGTTGAAATCGGATCAAGGGCCGAACAGGGTTCGTCCATCAGAATTATCTCCGGATTGACCGCAATAGCACGGGCGATACAGATTCGCTGCGCCTGGCCACCCGAGAGCCCCAGAGCGGAATCATTCAGTCGGTCTTTGACTTCATTCCAGATGGCAGCGCTCTTCAGGCTGCGCTCAACCGCTTCATCCAGTGTTGTCTTGTCATTGACGCCGGCAATTCGCAGACCGTAGACAATGTTTTCATAGATCGACTTGGGGAAAGGATTGGACTGCTGGAAAACCATGCCGATCCGCCGGCGCAGAGCGATAACATCGGTGGAGGACTCATTGACCTCGGCGCCGTTAAAACGGATACTCCCGTCAACACGGGCGCTCTCCACCAGATCGTTCATCCGGTTGAAACAGCGCAGCAGAGTTGACTTGCCACACCCTGATGGTCCGATAAACGCGGTCACCTGATGGCGGGCCATGTCAAGAGTGACATTTTTCAGGGCATGCGCCTGACCATAGTGGAGGTTAAGGCCGGAGACGGAGAGAATGGGGGCAGTTCCTGTTTGTTCCATATATTTTCCCTTAGTTATTCGTGAAATCTAAACAGCTAAACACTGAGGCACAGAGAGCACAGAGAAAGTCAAAAGCTGAAGTCAGGAGTAAAATAAAAACAAAATGAACCGTAATCATGCTTTTTGTATTATTCAAAATCTTGGTGTTCTCCGTGTCCTCAGTGTCTCTGTGTTTCAGTAGTTGTTTCGGTTTAAAACGTCGACGTCGTATATTTGCCCCGCATCCGGTTGCGCAGGTAAATGGCCGCACTGCTGGCAAAAATGACGATCGCCAGCAGCAGCATGGTGGTGACAAAGACCATCGGTTTGGCAGCTTCCACGTTGGGGGACTGAAACCCGACATCATAGATATGAAAGCCCAGGTGCATGAATTTCCGGTCCATATGGAAATAGGGGTAAATCGTGTCAAAAGGGAGTGTCGGTGCCAGCTTGACCACACCGACAATCATGAGTGGCGCTACTTCGCCCGCAGCCCGTGCCATGGAGAGGATCAGGCCGGTCATGATGCCCGGGGTGGCCATAGGGAGCAGAATCTTTGTCAGTGTCTGAAATTTAGTGGCACCCAGCGCCAGTGACCCCTCGCGGATCCCTTTCGGAATCGAGGCAAGTGATTCCTCAGTAGCGACAATCACCACCGGCACCGTCAGGAGCGCCAGGGTCAGGCTCGACCAGAGGATGCCGCCGGTACCGAAGGTCGGAGTCGGCAACCTCTCCGGAAAGAAGATGCTGTCTATGCTGCCGCCGATACCGTAGACGAAAAAACCGAGACCGAAAACGCCGTAGACGATGGAGGGAACACCGGCCAGATTGTTGACGGCAATCCGGACCATACGGGTCATCAGACCGTCCCGGGCATATTCCCGCAGATAGATAGCGGCAACGACTCCGAATGGAAGCGAGAACACACTCATCAGCAGTACCATCATGACCGTACCGAAGATAGCCGGGAAGAGCCCCCCTTCGGTATTTGATTCCCGTGGGTCATCCAGCAGCAGTTCTCGGACACGTTCAAGATACGCTCCGCACTTGGCGAAGAACGACATGCTGTTGGGGCGCTGCAGGGCAATAATTTCCAACAGGGAGATATCCTTGCCGCCGCCGGCAGAATCGGTGAATTGAGCGGTAATACGGCCGATTTCTGTTTGTGTAGCAGTGGCCTTCTCGTTCAGAAGGGAAAACTCCGCCATGGTTTTTTCCCGGAGAGCGGTTAACTCAATAATTTCAGAGGAGTTCTTTTCCTTCCCGCGGTATTCAAGCTTCTGCAGTTTCAGCCTGAGGCCCTCAACAGTTGTATTCAGGCTTGACATCTGCTTTTTTATTGTTCGGGTGTCATCCAGCTTACCCGCTACCACTGATCGGGCCTGATGCAGTTTCTCATACGGCGATCCGCCTGACAGTGACATCCCCTCAGCCGTAACTCCCTGAAGCATGCCGAAATAGTTGCCATGCTCGCGACGCTCAAGCAATACCGCGTCAACCGGTGTCGTGCGGGAAACGATTTCCTTCTCGTCGATCCAGCGGAAATCCTGGCCGAATACATCACGGTTGCCGACTTTAAGCTGCAGTCGCCGTTCGCCGCTGATCGGGTTTTTCTCCTGCTGCGTAATCTGCCCGAGCGCACGGGAACCATCCTTCAGTTCGAACTGGACAAGTGCCCGCGGCCAGAAATAACCGAGTCCGTTGGTCATGACGGTTCCGACCAGCGTAAGACTCAAGACCAGTATGATCGCCAGGGCGGCTCCGGTGGCCAGCACATAGGGTTCACCTGTTTTCCAGAATATCTTCATCTTAAATAAGCCTTTCAAGCTTGAAAATCATTGAAACACGGAGGCGCAGAGGACACAGAGAAAGTCAAAGAATAAAGTACTTATGGTTTAAACCAAAAACGTAAAGCATTTGATTTTGGTTCTCTCTGTGTTCTCGCCTAGAGGCGCCTACTTTTGGCTGTGTCTCTGTGTTATTCCAATTTTGCTCATGGCATTAATACCGTCCGTATTTTTTACGGAACCGCTGGCGCAGACCTTCTGCGCCGGAATTGATGATAAATGTGAAGATGAACAACAGCACAGCTGACAGGAACAGTACCCGGTAGAGAGAACCGTCAAGCGGCGCTTCAGGTATCTCGACCGCAATGTTGGCCGACAGGGAACGCAGTCCGTTAAAGAGGCTCCAACTCATGATAGGGGTATTTCCCGTTGCCATCAGCACGATCATCGTCTCACCAATGGCACGGCCGAAGCCGATCATGACCGCTGAAAAAACACCCGGCAGTGCCGAGGGGAGCACCACCCGCCAGGCGGTCTGCCAGCGGCTTGCTCCAAGGGCAAGAGATGCGGCAGTCAGGTTGCGCGGCACATTGGAGATGGCATCTTCGGCAATGGTAAAGATGATCGGAATTACGGCAAAGCCGAGTGCGATGGCGATTATGATACTGTTGCGCTGGTCATAACGGACTCCCAGCGTGCTGAAAAGCCATTGTTTGAAGTCACCGGCAAACAGGTGTATCTCTGCCAGTCCGCTGAGCAGAAAAGCACAGTAAATGCCGAGAATCACCACCGGGATCATGGCGATGAATTCGTGGCCCCGGGTGACTTTCTGCAGAAGTGAGGCTGTCCTGATCCGCTTCCAGAAGAAGATGGTGAACAGAAGCATCAGCGGCACAATGACGATACTCAAAAACACCGTCAAAACGCTTTTATCGATCAGCGGAGCCAGCCAGAGTCCTGCCAGAAAACCGATCACCACCGAGGGAATTGCAGCCATGATTTCCACTACCGGTTTGACGCGCCCTTTCAACTTCGGCGACATGAACTGGCTGGTATAGAGAGCGGCCAGCAACGCGAGCGGCACGGCAAAAAGCATAGCGAACAGTGTCGCCTTGATTGTGCCGAACACCAGCGGCACAAGGCTCAATTTCGGTTCGAAGTCATCATTGGCGGCGGAAGACTGCCAGGCATATTCCGGCCGGTCATACCCTTCGTACCAGACCTTGCCGAACAGGGTGCCGAACGAAATCTCCGGGTGCGGAATGTCCATCTTCCAGATTGTTACGCCACCATTATTATCAAGTGCTGAAAGGGTGTTTCCCTTGGGCGAAAGGGCGACATGGGTGGCCGGTACTGCCGGTTTGATCGTCAGCAGGTTGCGCTCGGAGGTCATGTGATCGACATGGATTTCACCGGCATCAAGCGTGAACAGGGTTTTGTCACGCGGAGATGATATGATGCGGGATACCGGACCGATAGTGGAGCGGAGAGTATGAATGCGTGTCAGGCGACGGTCATCACCGCTGCCGGCCACCTTGACCGGAAACCAGGTCGTCAGCCTGCCCCCCGCATCTCCGACCGCAATAGACACATCACCCAGCACCAGCGTCAGAGAAGTAATGGCTTTATGTTCTTCTGAAGCGGGCAGGCTGTCCAGGAGACGGTTCTGGCCCGGTTCAGAGATATCCCACCGCTGCAGCCAACCGGTATCGGTGCCGAGGTACAGATAATGTCCCTTCGAATCGACAGCGAGAGCAGAGATGCGGCCGGGCAGCGGATCGGTGATCTCGGCGCCGGTATCGCTCCGCTTTTCATTGCCGAGCAGGTCTTTTTCGATCAGCTGATGATTTATTCGTAGACGATCGCCTGCCAGACGGTCGATCCGCACCGCTCCCTTACCCTCTATCGGACGGGCAAATGACTGTACTATTCCGTTTGAGGCTGCAAAAGAAAGCTCTTCCTGGGCGGTGACCTCATGGGTGAGAGAAACAGTGCCGTCAGGGTCTTTGACAGAAGCAAGCGCAACGGTGACTGAAGTGATCGCTCCTGTATCCCAGAGCAGGTTATAGGCCGACTTTCCAATATATTCCGCTGAAACAATCCGAGCGGCTCCCGTCGGTGTGGAGGGCACCCTGATGCTGGCGGAGAGTGAACCGTCGGCAACCTTCAGAAAATGGAAGGTGCCGCTTTCATCAAGAATGAAGGCCCCCTTCTGATTCTCTTCCGCTCCGACCGCAAGAACCCTGCCGGCCGAAATGGCCGCCGGCAATCGGAAGGTTGCGGCAATCCGGGCAGAAGCGGGGTAGAACAGCGGCAGAGCAACCCGGGAGATCATTACCAGGATCCAGACCACCGAAACAATAACCAGAACTCCGCCGATACGAATCAGAACTTCGGCAATCCGGTCATTGCGGCGGGATTTATCGATAAAAAATTGAGCCATGGATAGTCACAGTCCGGATGGTAGGGGCGCCGCTTGCTGCGCCCGTTTTTAACAACTGGGGCGCGGCAAGGGGTGCCCGTTTTTAACAACTGGGGCGCGGCAAGGGGTGCCCGTTTTTAACAACTGGGGCGCGTTTTTAACAACTGGGGCGCGGCAAGCAGCGCCCCTACTTCAATGCTTTCAACTGATCTTCAACCAGTTTGGCGGTCAGCGGATCGTAGCCATCTTTTATGACGACTTCCTGACCTTCCTTTGAGAGCGCATAGCGAAGGAACTCTTCAACCACTTTGGGCAACGGCTGGCCCGGCTTCTTGGCAACATAGATATAGAGTACGCGGCTCATAGGGTACGATCCGTTCAGGACGTTTGCGTAAGTGGCTTCGGCAACTTTGCCCCCTTCTTTGGCGGAAAGCGGTACCGCACGTACACCTGATGTTGCGTAGCCGATTCCTGAGTAGCCAATGGCGCCGATATCCTTGGCAACACCTTCCACAACGGAAGCGGAGCCGGGCTGTTCCTTGACCGTGTTCTTGAAATCGCCTTTACTCAAGGCGTGCTCCTTGAAATACCCGTAGGTGCCGGAAGCGGAGTTACGGCCGTAGATGCTGATCGGCATGGCCGCAAGTTTGCCGGTTACACCCAGTTGTCCCCAGGTGGTGACATCAGCGCCGCCCCGTTTATGGGTTTTGGAGAAGATGGCATCAACCTTGTCAAGTGACAGGCTCTTGATCGGATTGTCCTTGTTGACAAACACCGCCAGTGAATCGAGCGCCACACCGATTCTGGTCGGTTTGTAGCCGTATTTCTTTTCAAACTCCTCGATCTCTGAACCCTTCATTTCGCGGGACATGGGGCCAAGTTGGGCAGTACCGGCGATCAGGGCAGGAGGTGCAGTGCTGGAACCTTTACCTTCGATCTGGATGTTGACGTTAGGGTATTTTTTCTTGAATCCTTCAGCCCAGTAGGTCATCAGGTTGTTGAGACTGTCGGAACCGATACTGCCGAGGTTGCCGGCCACTCCGGCGGCGGGGGTGTAGTTCTTGATTTTAGCGTCTACTGTCACCTTTTCTGCGTGAGCCGCTACGACGGTGACCGCCAGCAGGGCAGCGGTCAGAATTGATTTTTTTAACATGTAATATTTCCTCCTTTGAGTTTTGTTACAGATGTATGTGTACCATAGCAGACTACTGTTACAGTGGTGTTACAGAAAGGATAAAGGTTGGTTAAATCTATGCTCTTTGGGCCTGGTAAACAGGATCAAGTGCGTCAACGAAGTTATCACGCTTTTTTTAGTGTGAATGAGAACACCGATCCCTGGCCCGGCTCGCTTGTAACAGAAACAACCCCGCCATGAAGCTGTACAATATGTTTTACAATCGCCAATCCCAGTCCGGTCCCACCCTGTTCGCGGGTCCTTGCTTCATCAACCCGGTAAAAACGCTCGAAAATCCGCGGCAGATCCTTGAAGGGAATGCCGATGCCACTATCCGCGACCGATATCCTGACAAAATCTCCCGCATCCTCCGCAAACAGACGGACGGTACCGCCAGCGGAAGTGTACTTGATAGCGTTCTCCAGGAGGTTGACAACGACCTGTTCGAGCCTCCCCTGATCGGCCATCACGCGAGGCAGCGCCCCTCCCGTTGATTCATTGAGTATCGGGATGCTTTTTTGAACAGCCCGTTCCTGGAGCAGCATACAGGCCTTGGCAATCGTTCCCGACACATCCAGAGGGTTGAGTTCGATCAGAGCCTCTTTTGTTTCAAGACTCGACAGCGTCAGAATATCGTTTATCAGATTGGTCAGGCGTTCCGAGTGGCTGGAAATGATCTCAATAAAACGTTTTGCCCGGGCCGGGTCAGATTCCAGAGTGCCATCCAGCAGAGTCTCGGCATAGCCTTTGATTATCGTTACCGGGGTCCGGAGTTCATGAGAAACATTGGCAACAAAATCCCGGCGCATGTTTTCCGCCTTCTTAAGATCGCTGATGTCGTGGAAAACCGCGACGATCCCCTGTCGGAAGCCGTCAACATTCAATGGGACCCAATGCGTCAGGAGGGTCATATCATCAGGCTGAATGGAAATTTCCCGTACCAGCTCGTGTATATCCGCTTTGCCAAGGTCCTTGAATGCCTCCAGCAGGTCAGGGTGGCGTGAGATCTCTACCAGCTGCTTCCCTTCAACGTCGCCGGTAATCGAAAAGAGTGTGCGGAAGGCGGGATTAACAAGGGTTATGACTCCATCGGGAGTTGTCACCATAACCCCCTCACCCATACTACGCAGAATGGTATCCAGTCGCTGTTTTTCTGTGGAAAGACGCTGCACCTGATCCTCGATTCGATCCGACATATCATTCAGCACCGTTGCCAGCATCCCGATCTCGTCCCGGGAGGTTACCGGGATTCTGGTTTTACTGCCACCGTAGCCGATGCGGGCGGCGGCATCGGCCATGTCCCGCAGCGGTTTTGATGTTACATTGGAGAGGGCGTAGCTGAACAGGAGCGCGATCAGCAACGTTACTGCTGCTGCTCCCCCCACCAGACCATGCAGACTGCTTCGGGCGGAAGTAAGGTATTCCAGCGGCAGGGCCAGGCGAACAATTCCATCAACACGCCCGCCGCCGTACGTCGCCGCCGAATACAGCATCGAGGTCTGTATCGTATCCGAATAACGCAGGGAACTTCCGGTACCACCCTTAAGTGCCTCCTGTACCTCCGGGCGCTGCAGATGATTCTCCACCTGTGCCAGGCGTGCCTGTCCGATGTCCGAATCACCGATAACCGTGCCGTTCGGGGCGATTAGCGTGACGCGGGCCTTGATGACAGTTCCGATCGATTCGGAAAGCTGCTGCGGTGACGTTATCTGTTTACTTCTCATAACCAGCAGACGGGCCATCTGTGTCTGGCTGGCCAGATTGACCCGACTCTCATCGATCATCCCCTGCTGCAGGGAATGGCTGAAGTAGAGATAGAAACTTCCGGTGATCAGCAAGATCAGGAAGATATAGGAAAGTACCAGTTTGGTTCGGAATCCCATGAGTTACTCCTCGAACTTGTAGCCGAAACCACGGACGGTCTTGATGATATCACCAGGCAGTCCCAGTTTGCCGCGCAAACGGGTAACATGAGTATCAACGGTTCTGGTGTCACCGGCATTATTGTAGCCCCAGACCCGCTGCAGCAACTGTTCACGGCTGTGCACACGACCCTTGTTCTCCGCCAGATGGAGCAGCAGTTTGAATTCGGTGCTGGTCAGCTCAATATCGAAGCCGGCACTGGTCACCGTATGACGCTGTTTGTCGATGACGATATCTCCGACAGAAAACAGTTCCGGCAACGGAGCCTGTGCATCAGGCTCCGTGCGCCTCATGACCGCCTTGACCCGCAGAGCAACCTCACGCATGGAGAACGGTTTCACAATGTAATCGTCGGCTCCGACTTCAAATCCGACGACGCGATCAATTTCGTCACCTTTTGCCGTTATCATGATAATCGGGATCCGGGTGGTACGCGGGTCCTTGCGTAGCGCCTTGCAGACTTCAGTACCCAGCAGCCCGGGCAGCATCAGATCCAGCAGGATCAGATCAGGCAGATCGGCACCGGCCCTCTCCAACCCCTGCTTGCCGTCATGAACGCAGGTTGCGGCGTACCCTTCCTTCTCAAGATTGAAAGCCAGTAGTTCCGCCAGGTCTTTTTCATCTTCGATAATCAGCACTTTCTTCATGTCATGCTCCTGCTCTTGGTTCACATTCAATATACGCACTACGTAAATACCATACAATTGTTACAGGTACGTTACAGGCAGATAAAGATTTTGTAGAATTTGCATCCGGACGGAGTGTGAGTCAAGCCCTTATTAACAGAATAGTTCGTTAGCCAAATTATTGTCTGCCGAAAATCCGCAGAAATCAATTTGTAACTTACTAAAAATTCACAAAGATTTTATCTAACCTTCACGTGATTGTAATACTGGTTGTATATACTGAGGAAAAACAGAGGGAGGAAACAACGATGAAAATAAGGATGAACGAAGACTATTACTTCTGGTGTTGCGACTGGTGCGACTCGGAAAACCTGGTGCTCTGGGCAAAACTGCAGGACGGTACCACCTGCGGTGCCTGTCACAAGCCGATGAATCTGCCGGACATGAATGGAGTTGTCATTAGCAGCACGATAGCAGCGGGGTTGTGCTGGAACCAGGGATAAGGAGAGAGCAGATGTGGAGAGAAGAAACAATAGATCTGAAAATTACCCGGTTTTTCGAAAGTTCGGCGCGTGTCCTGCTGTCATTTCTGATTGTCGTGATCATGCTGGCAATACTGGCCGGTATCGGTTGTACACTGTATGACCTGCGACTGGTTCTGAACGGCGATTATCATACTGCGTTCAAGTCGATACTGGTGGACATGCTGACCGTACTTGCCGTGGTTGAGGTTTTGAGGACGGCTCTCGCCTATTTCACTGAAGGGAGGGTGAAGGTCACCTACATTATAGATACGGTGATGGTGACCGTTCTGACCGAAGTCATGGCGTTCTGGTATCGGGACATGGATTGGCAGGGCGTTGCCATGGTTATTGCTCTGGTTCTGTCACTCGCCTGTATCAGGATTATTGCGGTACGATTCTCTCCGCGGAGACTTCAAAACGATTTCTGATTTTTCATTCGTCCATTTTTATCCTTCGTATCTTTTCAACCAGAGTTGTCCGGTTAATCCCCAACAGAGCCGCCGCCTTTGCCTTGACCCCACCTGCAGAAACCAGCGCCTGAGATATTAGTGAGCGTTCGATGCGGGAGACCGTCGCATCCAGGTCCAGCCCCGCGCTCGGCATGGCAATATGAACCGCGTCTCCGGACGGTTTTTCACCAACGATTTTGCTCGGCACATCATCGAGTGTTATAACAGAGGCATCAGTTAAAACGATCATTCTTTCAATCAGATTTTCCAGCTCCCGCACATTTCCCGGCCAGCAATACGATTCCAATACCTCAAGAGCCTGACTGCTGATGGTACATGGCGCTCGCCCCATCAAACGACACTGTTTTTCAAGAAAAAACGCGGTCAGATGTATAATATCCTGTTGACGTTCACGCAGCGGGGGGAGGTGCAGAGGGATGACGTTCAAGCGGTAATACAGATCTTCCCGGAATTCACCCCGCTGCACCATGCTTTCAAGGTCAGCGTTGGTAGCGGAAATAACTCTGACATGCAGTTTAATCGTTTTGTTGGAACCAACACGTTCTACTTCATGCTCCTGAAGAACCCGCAGTAATTTCGCCTGCAGGTGAAGCGGGAGTGTGCCTATTTCATCAAGAAAAATGGTGCCATGATTGGCAGTCTCGAATTTCCCCGGTTTATCCTTGACAGCTCCGGTAAACGCACCCCGAACGTGACCAAAAAGTTCGCTTTCAAGCAACAATTCCGGAATGGCACTGCAGTTTACCGCAACAAACGGGCGTTCCTTGCGGGAACCGTTATAGTGAAGTGCCTTGGCTACCAGCTCTTTACCGGTGCCTGATTCGCCACTGACCAGAATAGCCGAGTCGGTTTTTACAATACGATTCATGCGTTCAAACACGAGGTTCATTGCCGGAGAGCTGCCGATAATATTATTGAATTCAAAACGCCCCTGGAGCTGCCTGCGAAGATATATATTTTCCGACTTCAGATTCTGTTTCTCCAGGGCATTTAACACAACTATTTTCAGTTCGTCGAAATCAATCGGCTTGGTGATATAATCAAATGCACCCTCTTTCATCGCCCTGACGGCTGTTTGCGCCGAAGCGTGACCGGTCACGACAATAACTTCGGTAGAGGGCGAGATTTTCTGTACATTCTGCAGAATATCAAGTCCGCTTATATCGGGGAGAAACAGATCGGAGACAACCACCTGATACTGTTCCTGGTCGATCAGATTCAGCGCACTCTTACCGGTTGCTGCAGAACTGACTTCATACCCCGCAGAACACAATAGCATGGTGAGTGCTTCGCGTCCCGAGTCATCATCATCAATCACCAGGATTTTTATTATATCATTCATGAACTATCCCCGAACAGCCAGTCATTCCGTAACAACCCGTATTGATTCATGTAATACATCCAAAAGAAAATCAAGCTCGTCATTCGAGATAACCAGCGGCGGGAAAATAACGATCGTATTTCCCAAAGGACGGGAGAATACTCCCCGCGCACGCGCTTCAAGACAAACTCTGATACCGACCCTCTCCTCCCATGGATACGCTGCAGCACTTTCCTTGTTTTCAACCAGTTCAATGCCGGCAGCCAGACCACACTGCCGAACATCGCCAACATGCGGCAGTGCTTTGAAATGATTAAGACGCTGCTTCAGATGTGCAATTTTTGGCTGTAGTTCTGCCAGCAGATTGTCTTTTTGAAAGAGTTCCAGACTTTTCAGAGCGACGGCACAGGCTAACGGATTCCCGGTAAAAGTATGGCCATGAAAAAATGTTTTCAATTCTGAATAAGAACCTAAAAATGCCGAGTAGACTTTGTCAACCGTAACGGTCGCCGCCAGAGGCAGATATCCGGCAGCTATTCCCTTCGAAATAGCCATGATATCAGGCACGACACCCTCATGCTGGCAGGCGAACATGGTGCCGGTTCTGCCGAATCCGGTCGCAACTTCGTCAACAATCATCAATATATCATAGCGGTCGCACAGATCACGTACCCGCTTTAAAAAACCTGCCGGCTGTACAATCATCCCGCCGGCCCCTTGAACAAGCGGCTCGATCACAAGCCCGGCGACAAGACCGGCATTTTGTGTCATCAACTCTTCGAGAGCGGTAATACACTCCATGTTGCAGGAGGCTCTGCTGCAGCCGAGCTCACACCGGTAGCAGTAAGGGGATGGAGATTGAAGCGTCTCAAACATGAGCGGCTTGAATGTTGTGTGATAAATGCCGATTCCTCCGACACTCACCGCACCGAGGGTATCACCATGATAGGCGTGCCGGAATGTAATAAACCGGCTCCGTTCCGGATGCCCGGCATGAACCTGATACTGATATGCCATCTTGACGGCAACTTCCATGGCCGTTGAACCGTTATCCGAGTAGAAAAACCGATCCAGCCCCAGAGGTGTAATTTGAGCCAGGCGTGCCGCAAGAATGATACTCTGTTCACTGGCAAGACCCAGCAATGTCGAGTGTTCAAGGCGGTCAACCTGCTCCTTCAGAGCATCATTCAGCTCCCGGCGGCAGTGGCCGTGAACGTTTGTCCACATGGAAGCCACGCCATCGAGGTAGCGATTGCCATCGGTATCGATCAACCAGCACCCCTCCCCTTTTACGATAATGATCTGCTCGTCGCGTTGCCATTCCTGCATCTGGGTAAACGGATGCCAGACGTGGCGTTTATCCCACGTACGCAATTGTTCGGTTGTAATGGAGCCTGTTTCCGGCATACGTTATTTCTCCTGCCACATAAGCTGTTTTCACATTCATAAAAAAGACCCGCCGGAACATGTCCGGTGGGTCTCGTTACTACGTGATTTTTTACTATTAGGCAAGCCTGTCGACGTAGAGTGGAAATTTCTTCATCATAGAATTTACCTGCCCCTTTATCGCTGCCAGCTTCGCGTCATTGCCGATATTCGCCACCGCATCGGCAATATAGCCGGCAACCTGATCCATTTCAGCTTCTTTCAAACCATGAGATGTACAGGCCGGCGTTCCGATCCGGATTCCGGAGGTAACGAACGGAGAACGGGTTTCAAACGGTACGGTGTTTTTATTGACCGTGATACCTGCCTTGTCGAGAGCTTCTTCTGCAGCTTTACCGGTTATCTCGGTACCTGAAAAATTAATCAACATAAGGTGGTTATCAGTTCCGCCGCTCGTCAGCTTAAACCCACGCTGTATAAGGGCTGCAGAAAGAGCCCGGGCGTTATTGACAATCTGTTGCTGATAGGCTTTGAATCCAGGCTGCAGTGCCTCTTTAAATGCCACCGCCTTGGCAGCGATAACATGCATAAGCGGTCCTCCCTGAATACCGGGGAAAATCTGGGAATTTATCGACTTGGCGAATTCCTCCCGGCAGAGGATCATGCCGCCGCGAGGGCCACGCAGCGTTTTATGGGTCGTCGTCGTCACAAACTCGGCATAGGGAACCGGACTGGGATGCACGCCGGCAGCAACCAGACCGGCAATATGAGCCATATCGACCATGACTTTCGCCCCGACTTTATCAGCTATCGCACGGAAAGCCGGGAAATCAAGGGTTCGCGGATACGCACTGGCTCCGACTACTATCATTGCAGGTTTATGCTCAAGAGCCAGACGTTCAACCTCGGCATAGTCAATTGTTTCAGTTTCGGGCGACACTCCGTAGGGAACAATCGTATAGAAACGTCCTGAAAAATTAACCGGACTGCCATGAGTGAGATGCCCGCCATGCGAAAGATTCATCCCAAGAATTGTGTCTCCCGGCTTGCAGGCGGCAAAATAGACCGCCATGTTTGCCTGGGAACCGGAATGCGGTTGTACGTTGGCGTGTTCTGCGCCAAAAAGTTCTTTCGCCCGGTCAATAGCAAGCTGTTCAACGACGTCAACGTGCTCGCAGCCGCCGTAATAACGCTTGCCGGGATACCCTTCAGCGTATTTGTTGGTCATAATTGACCCTTGCGCTTCCAGGACCGCTTCAGAAACAAAATTTTCAGAAGCGATCAATTCAAGATTATATTCCTGGCGCTCGGTTTCACGACGAATAGCTTCAGCTACCTGGGGATCAAATTGGGAAAGGGCAGTCATGGGTTCTCCTCAAATATTTCTTCATGTTTCACATTAAAACAGCAAACGGGACACATGCCGTAGCAGGTCCCGCCTGTGGGAGCGTATGTTTCCATTTACTTTTCGTCAGGAATATTTCTTCTCAAGGGCGGTTATCTTGTCCAGACGCGCCTGATGCCGGCCGCCTTCGAACGCCGCATCAAACCAGGCACCGACGAGATCACACGCTTTCTGTTCATCAAGAACACGGCCTCCAAGCACCAGCACATTTGCGTTATTATGCTCTTTTGCCATGCGGGCCATAAACACATCCGTCACCAGAGCGGCGCGAATACCGGGGATTTTGTTAGCCGCAATCGACATGCCGATCCCGGTTCCACAGATCAGAATACCCGCTTCCGCCTCACCCGAAATAACGCTTTCGGCGACTTTCCGGCCGAAATCGGGGTAATCAACTGAAGCATCTCCGTTGGTTCCCGCGTCGGTCACGCCAACACCTCTGCGCTCCAGATACCCGGTCAGGGCGGTTTTAAGGAGTAAGCCTCCATGGTCACTTCCGATAACAATCATACCCGTCTCCGCCTACAGCTTCTTAAAAAGAAGTGTCGCGTTTGTACCGCCAAAACCGAAGTTGTTGCTCATGGCATATTCAAGTTTTGCTTCCCGGGCGGTATTCGGGACATAATCAAGATCACATTCCGGATCCGGATCGGTGTAATTGATTGTCGGCGGAACAATACCTCTGTCCATTGCCATCAGGGTATATACTGTTTCTATACCACCAGCAGCACCCAGAAGATGTCCGGTCATTGATTTTGTCGATGAGACCATCATTTTTTTGGCATGGTCACCAAAAACACTTTTGATCGCCATGGTTTCAAACATATCACCCAACGGAGTAGAGGTACCGTGCGCATTGATATACGCAACCTGTTCGGGAGAAACTCCGGCATTTTTAAGTGCCATTTTCATGCTTCGCGCCCCCCCCTCTCCTCCAGGAGCCGGTGAGGTCAGATGATACGCATCTCCCGTCATTCCGTATCCCACAACTTCAGCATATATCTTTGCTCCCCGCGCCCGGGCGGATTCATACTCTTCAAGCACAACAATTCCGGCTCCCTCTCCCATAACAAAACCATCCCGGTTTATATCAAAAGGGCGCGACGCAGCTGCCGGATCGTCATTTCTGTCTGAAAGCGCTTTCATGGCGGCAAATCCGCCAATGCCAAGCGGAGTAATGACCGACTCGGTACCACCCGCAATCATGGCATCCGCATCGCCACGTTTGATAATGTGATAGGCATCACCTATCGAATGAGTACTGGTAGCACACGCAGATACGGAAGAAAGATTCGGACCTTTTGCACCGTACTTGATAGAGATGTGGCCGGGGGCCAGATTGATGATCAGCATCGGGATAAAAAACGGTGAAATTTTCTTGGGGCCGCTTTCAACAACTATCGAATGATACTTTTCAATAGTCGGCAGACCGCCAAGACCGGCACCGACGAGGACACCGACCCGCTCGGCATTTTCATCAGTAATTTCCAGACCGGAGTCTTCCATTGCGTAGTGAGCTGCTGCCAGGGCATACTGTATAAAAAGATCCATCTTCTTGATCTCTTTTTTATCAATATACCGTTCCGCATCAAAATCGGGAACTTCACCGGCAATCTTGACCGGCATATCGCTCGTATCGAAACGGGTAATCAGGCCGATGCCTGACTTACCGGCAATCAGCGCATTCCAGTTTGTATCATTCCCGCATCCAAGTGGCGAAACAGTTCCAACACCAGTAATGACTACTCTTCTCATGATTTCATGCTCCAGATGCAGATAATGCGGCATTTGTGTAATGAAAAGAGAGGGGCTCTCGCCCCTCCCCGGTTGAATGTATCAGCTATGCTCGGTGATGTATTCGATAGCGTCATTCACGGTCTGAATTTTTTCGGCATCTTCATCGGGAATTTCAATATCAAATTCTTCCTCCAGAGCCATAACCAGCTCAACGGTATCGAGAGAATCGGCACCAAGGTCATCCATAAAAGATGATTCCGTTAACACCTGTGCTTCTTCAACTCCGAGCTGCTCTGCAACAATTTCCTTAACCCGCTTTGCAATATCCGACATCTTCCACCTCCGTTTGATTTTAAACCCTTGCAGGTTTCATGTGTAATGCTGTGTGCTTAATTAAGCATGAAATGCTTAAATGTCAATCGATATTTTGACCATAATTTGACGATGTACCGCAGAAATCCGGCCGGCATCTTCAGGCTACATATACATACCGCCATTGACTGAAAGGACATGACCGGTTATGTATCCGGAAGACTCCGAAGCCAGAAAAACAACCGCATTGGCAATGTCGTCGGCACTCCCCAGCCGTTCCAGTGGTATCTGGGCAGCCAACTCGGCGCGAACCTTGTCCGAAAGCGCATCCGTCATTGCTGTAGCAATAAAACCGGGGGCGACAGCGTTGACAGTAATGCTTCGTTTTGCCATTTCGCGGGCATTCGACTTGGTAAGGCCGATCAGTCCGGCCTTGCTTGCACAGTAGTTCGCCTGACCGGCATTGCCCATCTGGCCGACGACTGAAGCAATATTGATAATCCGGCCGGAGCGCTGTTTGCTCATGACCTTGAAAACGGCACGGGTACAGAGGAAAGCACCTTTAAGGTTGACACTCAACACTGCATCCCAATCTTCATCTTTCATACGCATCAGCATGCCATCACGTGTTATGCCGGCATTGTTAACCAGAATATCCACACGTCCGAATGCCTCGACAGCCGTTTCAAACATGCGCTCAACGTCTGCAGTGACGGTCACATTACCGACTACCGCCAGCGCCTTCGCTCCGGTCGCCTGCAACTCTGCGACAACCGCATCAGTAGACACCTGATCCATATCAACCGCTACGATAACAGCTCCTCTGGCAGCCAGCTCCAGCGCAATACTTCTGCCGATGCCTCGCGATGCTCCGGTGATGACTGCAACTTTTCCTTTCGGCATGATACCTCCTTACATAACTCGATATAGTGGTAAAAAAGCGGTTTCATCGGCTGCTTTAACCCGCATGATGGCAAATTCGGAATCAGGCCGCCAATAATTTCAATGTAGCCAGATCTTCCAGATTTTCAGTGGTTACTTCTTTTGTGATGCGTTTTACCAATCCGGACAGAACCCTGCCCGGCCCGATCTCTATAAACCGCGTTGTTTCCAGCGCCGCCATGGCAACTACGGATTGTTCCCAGAGTACCGGCGAACAAACCTGGGAAACCAGCAGATCGCGAACCCTGCCCTTATCACCGTTGGCGGTCGCTTCAACATTGCTGACAACAGGATTGTTCATATCGCTGTACGTAATGGCATCCAGAACAACGGCCAGTCGATCCGCAGCAGGTTTCATCAAGGCACAATGAAATGGGGCACTGACCGGTAGCAGCATGGCTTTTCTGAAACCGCGAGCTTTCGCAATTTCAATTGCACGATCGACAGCCGTAGCGGAACCGGCAATAACAATCTGACCGGGAGAATTAAAATTAGCGGGAGAAACAACCTCGCCTTCAGCGGCTTCCCGGCAAATGTCTTCAAGAATATCACGTTCAACACCAAGAATTGCCGCCATTGTTCCACTGCCGACCGGAACTGCCTCCTGCATGTACGTTCCACGGGCACGCACGGTTCTGACTGCATCAGCGAATGTGAATGCTCCTGAGCAGACCAGCGCGGAATATTCACCCAATGAATGGCCGGCCAGATAATCTGCTTTCAGACCTGTTTCCTGCATGGCAACCTTCAGAATTGCAATACTTGCTGTCAGAATAGCCGGCTGTGTGTTTGCGGTAAGCCTGAGGTCGGAATCACTCCCCGCAAAACAGAGTGCAGACAATTTAAAGCCGAGAGCATCGTCTGCTTCTTCGAACAGATGACGTGCAACTGCAAACGTATCTGCCAGTTCCTTGCCCATACCGGAATACTGGGAACCCTGACCCGGAAAAATAAAAGCTGTTTTAGACATGATTATCCCTGCCTCATGTAAGAGTATACCTGCAACTACCAGTTAACAAGTGCTGAACCATACGTAAAACCACCGCCGAAAGCTACCAGCAGAATTTTGCCGTCAGGTTTCAGGAGACCCTGTCGGTTCGCCTCATCAAGAGCAATCGGAATTGATGCCGAGGAGGTGTTGCCATAGCGATGGAGATTGGTGAACAACCGGGGGGGATCAATTTCCAGTCTCTTCGCAGTCGCGGAAATTATACGCTGATTGGCTTGATGAGGAATCAGGAGAGAAATATCCGCCGGAGCCAGACCGTTTGAATCCAGAGCTTTTATCGCGGCCTCCTCCATGCCGCGCACCGCATGCTTGAAAACTTCATTGCCTTCCATTGTAATATAAATAAGCCGCTCATCTATGGTACGGCTGGCGGACGCAGGATTACGACTGCCGCTTCCCGGCTGGTACAGAAGGTTCCAGTGGGCACCGTTACTGAATGTGTGGGTGGAAAGAAGAGAGTGATCGCTCTCCGAGGAAGCTTCAAGGACAACCGCACCGGCACCGTCTCCAAACAGGACACAGGTATTCCGGTCCTGCCAATCAACAATACGGGATAACGTTTCAGAACCGATAACAAGAATTTTTTTGGCAGCTCCCGAGCGAATATATTTTTCTGCGACTGATAATCCGTAGATAAAACCGGAACACGCCGCAGACAGATCAAAAGCGGTGGCATTCACCGCTCCGAGAATGTCCTGTACAATACAGGCAGTGGAGGGGAAAGGGAAATCCGGTGTTACCGTGCTCAGTATGATCAGATCAAGTTCTTCCGGATGTACCCCGGCCATTGCCAGCGCATTACGAGCCGCCTCGGCGGCAAACGTGGAAGTGTATTCGCCCGGGGCGGCAATACGACGCTCTGTTATACCGGTCCTGGTCCTGATCCATTCATCACTGGTATCGATCATCTGCTCGAGGTCGGCATTGGTAAGGATTTTATGGGGCAAAGAAGATCCAGTCCCGGAAATTTTGACATTCACGATTGAATCTCCATTATTTTACTGGGGGGGATAGCTGACTTTCTCTTCGTATAAAAGCCGAATTATTTTCAGACAATTTCTCGGCAACATGCTCTGATACGCCATTTTTTGAGTATTCGTGAGCGAATCGAATCGCGTTTTTAATCGCTTTGACATTAGAACCGCCATGACAGATCATGCCGACACCGTTGATTCCAAGCAGCGGAGCACCACCGTATTCGGCATAGTCGACAATCTTCCTGAAACGGTTGATTGCACTGCGCACAAGCAGGTAGCCGATCTTCGAGATCCAGCTCTTGACAATCTCTTTTTTCAGCATGCTACCGGCGGATTCAAGTAATCCCTCGGAAAGTTTCAGTACAACATTTCCGACAAAACCATCACACACGACGACATCAACCGCGCCGGCAAAAATGTCCCGACCTTCAATATATCCGCAATAATTAAGAGATGTCTGGCGCAAGATGGCGTTCGTTTCCCTGGTCAGCTCATTCCCTTTTGAATCCTCTTCGCCATTCGACAACAGCCCGACTTTCGGCGAGAGTATTCCCATGGCATAACGGGCATACACCTCCCCCATAATGGCGAACTGGACGAGATGCAGCGGTTTGCAGTCAACCGTGCCCCCTATATCAAGAACCAGTGTCTGCCCTTTCTGGGTAGGAAACAGCTGGGCAATCGCCGGACGCTCGATCCCCTTGATACGTTTCAGAACAAACATGCCGGATGCCATGGTTGCACCGGAGTTTCCGGCACTGAGAGCGGCACACGCCTTACCGGCCTTGACAAGCTCGAAAGCCTGACGGACGGATGAGTCATGCTTCTTCCGTATAGCATCTGACGCCGAATCATGCATGCCGACGACTTCACTTGCATGAAAGATTTCAATATCAAGTCCGCTGACAGAGTGTTTGGCGAGTTCCGCCTCCAAACGCGCACGATCACCGACAAGCGTAACTGACAGCCCGAATTCACGACAGGCCGCAACTGTACCTTCAACTTCAACGGCAGGCGCATTGTCGCCGCCCATTGCGTCAACAGCAATTCTCATCTGTTTCGGAAGCGGCACAGAGTCAGCTTTCTAGGCTTGTGCCGAGGAAAGGTCAATAACCTCTTTACCCTTGTACGTTCCGCAGGCAAGACAGGTGCGGTGCGGCAGCTTTGCAGCTTTGCACTGAGGACAGATTGACAGGGAGGGAGTCGTTAAAAAGTCATGCGCCCTTCTCATATTCTTGCGTGATTTGGATGTTTTTTTCTTGGGTACAGCCATGGTGATTCTCCTTTTCTGGTGTTACACGTTTTCGTGCCACCGCTCAATTATCTGGTTACTTTAAAATCCTTCAGCACACTGAATGCAATCCGAACCGGATCCTTACTGCATGAACAACCGGAGGTATTCAAATCGATGCCGCACTCATGACACAGTCCCTTGCAGGCGTCACTACAGAGCGGTTTCAACGGAATCTCCATTGCAATCTGTTCTTCAATTTCGTGAGTCAGATCAATTTCATCACCGGAGAACGCAGAAGAAAGCAGATCCATTTCACCGAGTTCCAGCTCATCTTCAGTTGCAGAGGTGAGAGCACTCTCTTTGCGGAAAAAAATGGTGAAGCTGGTGTCGACAAACGAAGTGAACTCTGCGAGACACCGGGAGCAGGAAAGAGCCAGAGGCGCTGTCACCCTGCCGGTAACCCGTATATTTTCATATTCACGGACAACTGTGACATCCCCTTGAATATTACCCGTAATACAGCTGCTGCTGTCATCCTGCATATCCACCAGGAGAGGAAACGTACCAACCGGTTCATCTATATGGAGTGCTATCGGGATATCTTTTATACGGTCTACGACAAATTTCACAGGTACCATCCACAGACAAGTACTTCAATAAATTTAAAGCAAGTCAGTATAGAGAATATGCCTGAATTGTCAAGCTATTTACTGACACGGTCAGCTGACTTTTTAATTGCACCTGCCATAGCATTCCAACTGCTCTCGAACCCGAACGACAAGATCACCGGGTATCGTATCCCAGGTAAATCTCCATCCCCAGTTACCGAATGCGGTGCCGGGAACATTCATGCGGGCCTCGCTTCCCAGTCGGATCAAATCCTGGAGAGGAATAATTGCCGTATCCGCAACTGACATACATATCATGCGCAGAAGGCACTCCACCGTATCATTGCCTCTACCTCCGGCATACTGAATCACGCGACTGCGCTGGGCAGCAGTCAGCGAATGATACCAACCGACGGTAGTATCATTATCATGAGTACCGGAGTAGACAACAGAATTTTTTTGATAATTATGCGGCAGATATGAATTGGACGGGCCGGAATCGAACGCAAACTGCACTATTTTCATTCCGGGGAAATCATAGCGATCACGGAGGGCGACGACCTCCGGCGTAATAATCCCCAAATCTTCGGCAATGACCGGTAAAGGTCCAAGAGCAGCGACAAGTGCATCAAACAGCATCGCTCCGGGAGCCTTGACCCAGGAGCCGTTAATGGCAGTTGTTTCTCCGGCAGGCACATGCCAGGCAGCTTCAAATCCCCGGAAATGATCAATCCGAACGATATCAAAAAGGTCTAAGAGTGACTGAAAACGCTCGATCCACCAAGCATACTTCAGTTGACCCATTACTTCCCAGTTATATAAAGGATTTCCCCACAATTGACCTGTAGCACTGAAATAATCGGGAGGGACACCTGCGACCGCAGTTGGAATTCCCTTCGAGTCGAGAAGAAACAGATCACGATGACTCCACACATCCGCAGAATCATAGCCGACAAAAATAGGGATATCTCCAATAATAGCGATTCCTTTGTCGGCTGCATATGCTCGCAATTCTCGCCACTGCCTGAAAAACTTCCACTGAATATATTTTTGAATGCCGATCTCAGGTCCAAGTTCAATAGAAGCCGCTTCATATTGTTCCGGCGTCAGAGTAGCCAGGTCAACCGGCCACTCATTCCACGATTTTCCTTTGTATCGATGCTTCAGCGCCATAAAGAGTGCAAACGTATGGAGCCAGGGGGTCGTGTTGCAAAAATGCCAGAATTCCTGCTTGCATTGTGCATCCTCATTCGCCAGAAAGGAGGTGCCCGCCGACTGCAGCAGCTTCATTTTCCTCTTTGAAACCGCTTCAAAGTCCACACGTGTTTCATTGGAACTCTTTTTCCCGCGTACCGGAGCGAGATCGCCATCGGCAGTGATTTGATCAAGATCAATCAGAAGCGGGTTTCCGGCAAAAGCAGAAAAAGCCGAATAGGGAGAGTCACCGCACGCCGGGGGCGTCAGTGGAAGAACCTGCCAATACGACATCCCCATGGATGACAGCAGATCGATGAAACGCCGGGCATCCCTGCCGAGCGTCCCGATCCCTCCCGGTCCCGGCAATGACGTCGGGTGTAACAGCACACCGCAACCCCTCTTATTGAGCATATCGACTCCCGAAGTCTCTGTCATCTGATGCGGCGAAAAGCTGAACCGTAGTCACGATTCACCACAGGAAAGCGCCAATCCTTCCAGCAGCCCGAAATCACTGATCTTTAACCGCTTGAAGCCGAATCTGTCCATAACGGCGGAAATGATAATCAGACCGGCAATAATCAGGTCTTCACGTCCTTTTTCAAGCCCTTTGACCGCCAATCGTTCATGCGGAGTCAGTTGAGACAGACGCTGAAAAATCCCGCCGATCTCCTCCCTGCTCACCGTGGAATTATTCACCGAACGGTAGTCGTACTCCTCCATCTCCAACTTGATTGCAGCAATCGTTGTTGCCGTACCGGCCGTACCGACCAGCTCGAAATCTCCGGAAACGGCAATTCCCGCTGAACACAAATCTTTCTCAAGCTGGTCTATCACAATCCGTACACGTTCAGTCATGCTTTCTGTCGAAGTAAAACCTTCCGTCAGTCGAACTACTCCGATCGGCATACTTGTAACAAACAAAGGAATACCACGGGATGACACCGTAAATTCAGTACTCCCGCCCCCGACATCAAGCACTGCAAGCGCTTCAGACCCGGAATCAAGGGCGGACAACACACCCGCGAGCGTCAAGCGGGCTTCTTCGTTTCCATCGATAACAACAAGGCGTAAGCCGGTATCCTGAAAAACTTTGTCGACAAACTCAGGTCCGTTAACAGCATCGCGTACCGCACTTGTTGCTGACGCCCGAACCTGTTTTATTCCATAATCCGAGATAATAGCCGAAAATGTCTGCAGACAGGCCAAACCGCGTTCCATCGCCTCAACAGACAAGCCGTACCGGTCGGTAAAGCCACCACCGATCCGCACGATCTCTCGCTCAACCCGTACGGGAGTAATTCCGGCCAACGAACGCCCGGCAATGAGTAACCGTGCAGTATTTGTCCCAAAATCGATAGCGGCACAATAATCATTCATGCAAGGGTCCCCTGATTACAGCAATGCACCCCTCATCCGTAACGGGAAGAGAGGTGCATCTGTTTCATACCTGATTAACCGGTCGGAAACTATTTAACAGTTTTAAAGGGAAAAGAAAAGTCCGGGGGAGAAGATTTTGAAGCGCCTTTACGAAATACCAGCAGCTTGAAGTGCGAATGATCGGCGGGGTCTATATTAAAATAGGTCAGCCCTTCAGCTTTCATCCCGGGAATAACCGTTGATGCCTGCAATGCCCGGGTAAAAATATCCTGAGGATACAGTTCATAATAATAGGGGAGTGAGGAATTGAAGCGGTTGTACGCGTTGACTTTTTCATAGTCTTCAAGATAGTAAAAACCTACATACGGATACGGGACAAGATAATAGGAATCTTTTTTAAGCATTTCACGAATACGTTCAGGAGTAAGCACTGAATATTGCTTACCGCTTTCATCTACCAGTAGATAGGATTCATCGCTGAAAGAAATCTCGCGGTCAGTGGTATTTCTGATGCTGATGAAAAATGACATAACCACCGTTTCAAGGTTGTATGAATTAACTCCCGTATCATCAACCCGTACCGTCATTTCGATACCATTATAGGTAATCGTCTGGGAATTATCGGCGGCATTGATGCGACCGTTAGCGACCAGTTCAGGAAGTATTTTTACCGAAGAACAACCGGCAAGCAGCAACGCGACAAGTGACATCAGGACGAGATTCTGCTTCATAACTGCCTCCGTAGCGCACGTATACCGGATATCAGGCAACGCATAAATTGATGTTAATTCGATGACGGCTGAACAAGTTCCGCGTCAAGCTTTCTGATTTTGTCAGGAAAAACAGCCATCGTCAGTACGGACGAAGTTTTTTTTGCCGGGGGAAGCATATTGATTGCAATCCAGAGGTCCAGATCAAGTTTATGCTGTACCCGCAAATATTTTCCTATCCTGGCAGCGAGCATATACGCGCGTTCAACGTCCTGCTGCCGGTTAATTTCCCCAAAACACCGATACTCAAGCTTTACAATTTTATTTTTTGAGATTTTTCTCAACGCGGGAACAAGCCGATCAAACTGTCGATACACTTTTTGATCGATAGTGTCGTTTTTAACCGGAACCACAGCCAGGGTTGTACCGACATCAGGCTTCAGTTCACGTGCCTGCGCATATCCATGCAAGAGAAGAATTGCACATCCGGTAATAATTCTATTCAAATAGCCGCGCAATTTCATATCACTGCACTTCCTTGGCGACCAGAAGCAAAATTTCAGTGCGACGATTACTGCGTCGCCCGACGGCAGTAGCGTTGTCAGCTATCGGTGCAGACATCCCGCGTCCCTCGATGAAAATTTTTGTGTGGTCAATGCCTTCATGACTTATAAGATACCCGGCAGCCTCTATTGCACGTTTTAACGACAGCTCAAAATTGTACGCAGAGGAACCAATATTGTCGGTATGTCCGTCAATTTTAACATAGAGCCACTTGGCATCTTTCCTGATTTTCTCCGCAACCTCTGAAAACATTTTTTTACCGGCGCTTGAGAGAGTCGATTGATTAAACTCGAAAATAACGTCAGGAAATAAAAATTTCCGGTACACCATCAGCCGCTCAGGAATCACATCCGAAGGAAGAGCAACCTGAGGTGCCTTGACATCAATCCGGTAGAGCTGCGTAATACCGCTAATCCGCTTTAACGTATATTCAATGGCCCGTGACTCACGATCCTCAGTTTTCAGAGTAACTTCTTCATTACTCGGTTGCACCTGGATTTCAACCGGAATCACCGGTGATGTGAGGTTGGATGAAGCCTGCTGCGGGGAGATGGCTATCTGGCCATACGGCTTTATAAGTATTTCCTCATTATCCGCCTCAACTTCAAGTGTGCTGACAGGTGCAATAAGAGGGGCCGACGGCTTGAGCAGCAGGCTGGAAATCGGAATAATTTTTAACGGTTTCAGCGCTTCCCTGGTTTTGTCCTTTGCAGCAGCACGCCGCCCGACAGTCGGAATCGGCTTGACATACGTACCGATTCCCTGGCAGGAACTAATACCGAACAGGAATCTGGAATCAGCATCGTTGGCACCAAAACCTTTTCCGACAGACGCATTCAAAGTAAGGTGGGGAGTAAGAAAATACTGGACTCCGACAGAGGCTTCCAGGCTGTGACCTGCCGATATCCAGGGGAGCGTCGCGGAGTTACTCTTGTCTCTATCTTCGATGGAATACCTATTCGTACCGGCGGTAACTTCACCGAGCAGCTTTACGCGCGGCATGATCATGTACTCGACACCGCCGCCGAAAATATATTCCGATTCCAGGCTAAACCCGGAAACGGCGCCCGGCTGCAAATAACCGGCGGAAACATGTATGCCGAAATCATTTTTGTTATAGGATGTTATCAATCTGGCAGACGTATCAGTCGCACCATCAATTTTTCTGCTTTCAGAGATATGCCGCTGAAAAAGCAGGTCAACAGCCATCTTGAAATCAGACGTACGCCCGCCGAGAAAACGCAGCTTTGTTCCCAGGTCCATTGTACCTCTGCCTGACACATCATCATCGCCATTAAATATAATATTGGGATACGCTCCATATACTTCCCAGAACGTACCAATTCCCATAGTAATTGCAACGGGCATAATCAAAGAATTCTTTTGTGAAAAACTACTGTTCTGAGCAGAGCACATCCAGGTCCCGACGCATATATTACCGGCATCAAGAGTCTCTGCGGAAGGAACCGCGAGAAGTCCGCTTGAACCGGATTGACCCGGACTGGCATTGGCCCAGGCCGGAATCAGGCACAGAACGATGAGTGCAATAATAACATTGTTCACCAAGTTCCCCGCAAACCTGTTTGTACCTGCAAAATAAATATATCCATATATTGATTACCCGAGCACCATTTCTTTCAGTTCTTTACCAACTTTAAAAAAAGGAAGCTTTTTTGGCCTTACCTTGATCGGCGCTCCTGTTTTTGGATTACGCCCGGTATATGTTCCGTATTCTTTGATAACAAAGCTGCCCAGACCTCGAATTTCAATGCGATCGCCCATCACCATAGCCTCGCCCATAGAAGAGAAAATCAGATTGACAAGCTCTTCAGCCCGCTTGACCGGTAAATCTTTTTTCAGAGCCAACTGTTCAATAAGTTCTGATTTGTTCATAACCCCTCCATAATCGTAGTCGTACTGGCTGATAAAAAAACGAATGAAAACAGAAAATCTATATCCAGGCAGCTATCAATGACAGGACTTGGTAAGATATTTTTTAAAAATCACCGCGGCATCATTCTGACGACCGCACTCAAGAAGAAGTCCATGCAACTTTTCAGCGACAGCGCGTGCATAGGGAGTATGCAGCAGCTCAACATATTGATTAACGGCGCCTTCGTGATCCCCGGTCGCTTCGAATATATCGGCTCGTAGCAGCAGCGCCTGTTCGGGCTGAATATGTTCTGCAACCATCGTCTCGATTGTCGTCAAAGCATCCTGGAAACGAAGACCTTCCCGCTGCAGCAGCGCCAGGCTCATCCAGGCAAGCGAATTTCCGCGGTTCAGCTGAACTGCTGTACAAAGATGCTGTTCCGCCTCATCATCATTCCCGAGACGATGGAGTACTTTACCCGTTTCATACTGATAGATATCCGGCGGCAGAGTGCCGATACAACTTTCAAAGCCGGATAATGCTTCATGATGAAGATCCCGGCTGGCAGCGTTGTACGCGCATGCAAAACTCTCTCCTAATACAGCATATCGCTGATACTGACCGTCCGGCAGTTGCTGGATTAGCAATTCATAATATTCAAGCGACGGCAGGGAATCATCCGGAGACACACTCTCAGTGGAGTCACTGTGGGAAGAACCGGCACAAGATGCGCATGAAGAAACGGAGGGTTGTCTGCCCGGGGGCGACACATCGTTCGAGCGGGAATATTCGAGCAGCAGTGTATCCGCCTTTTCCCGTAAGATCGCATCATAAGTCAGTGTTTTTACTAGCTCAAGGTGATCTATAGCCTTGTCAACATCCCCCCGTAACCAGACACACCCGGCTTCGTGAAGATTGCGCTCGGCAAGCTTTCGGTTGGCCTCATCAATTCTCCCGGAGAACATAACCCTCAGAGAACCGTCAACGTCTTCGCCGGAGCAGAGCTGTAAACCGTCCTCATAGCAGGTCCGGGCATCGAAAAAACTGTCCGACTCCATATATTTGTCGCCCCTTGCCAATAAATCGGCTGGAGTCTTTGAAAACAAGCGGCTGAAAAAACCCAAAAAAACTCCTTTAACTTAAATTTTGCTGAGTAATGTTACGCTTTCAATATGATATGTCTGCGGAAACATGTCGATCGGGACGGACCGGACAACGCGGTAACCGTGCCCGGCCAGTAATCCGCAATCCCGCGCAAGCGTTGCAGGATCGCATGAAACATAGATGATTCTATCCGGCTGCAGACGAGCAATATCGGCAACAGCATCTCCGGCACCGGAGCGGGGCGGATCAAGCAAAACGACCGTAAACCTTCGCCCCTGATCAATGAGGCGACGCAGAGCGGATGCGACATTATCACAAAAAAACTGAATATTTGCAACCATGTTGCGTTCACTGTTACCGAGAGCGGCCCGGATTGAATCCTCATTCCCTTCAATTCCGACGACTGAAGCAACTTCGGCAGCCAGGGGAATCGAAAAATTACCGTTGCCGCAAAACAGATCCAGAAGATGATCGGAAGCAGTAAAAGCCCCGAGGTGCCTGATAACGGACAGCATGGACATATTCTGCAGTTGGTGCACCTGTACAAATCCACCGGGCGGGAAGGCAAGATCCACCGGTTCCTGATCAGAGTCCGCCCGGTTCATCGTATAGGTCAGCTCAGAACAGCCCCATAGCTTTTCACCGGACGACTGCCGGTCCGTTTTAAGGAATAGTCCCGTACATGGCCCGAAATCAGCCCTCCGGCCGATTAAATAGTCCCTGCAACGCGAAGTGACCGCTCCGCTTTGATGTATAATGACCACCACCCCGCTGTCACCGGCATCAATACCAAGCTGCGAGACAGATGCCGCTTCAGGATATGACCGGAGTACTTCCCGGCACCGGTTCAGCACTTGATTGATAACCGGCGACGCAATGGGACATCCGCCCTTTGCATCAACAACCTGATGAGAACCCTGCCGGTAAAAGCCGATTCGAAGCGTCCCATCGGCAGCAGACACCTTGAACTGAAGCCGGTTCCGATAACCATACTGATTCACTGCGGGCACAACATTCCCGATCAGCTCTGCCGGAACACGCGCACCGCGCCAAAGGGCTTCTGCCAGAATGGCGTGTTTGTGCTCCAGTTGGGCAGGATAGCTGACATGCTGCCAGTTACAGCCGCCACATTCGCCAAAAACCGGGCACACAGGAACGGTCCGCACAGGAGAAGGCTGAATAATTTCGACTATAGCAGCCGTGGAATACGATTTTTTTTGCGCGGTGATTCTCAGGGAGACTTCATCGCCCGGACAGCTGAAGGGCACGAAACATACTTTGCCGTCAATCCGGCAGACACCGTTGCCGCCAAAAGCCAGCGTATCAATTGTTGCGCACAGTAACGCCACATTTACTCCCGGAAACTGCGCATGCGGGAGGTTTTCAAACACGTACGATATTCGTTGCGGACAAAGCGGGGAGCAAAATCAGGGGAAGAGAGATACGCTCTCGTTGTTTCTGTAAAAGACTCTATCAACTGACTGCGAACCAATTCCAGTTCGTATTCGGGAACCGCCATTTTTTCAAGAACCTTTTCAAAGCGTACACTCGTTCCCAACATTTCCACGGCAGCGCTGAATTCGGCGGCATGCTCAAAATAGGCCGGTAGCAAGGAGATATCGCACCCGGCCTTGACTTTAACATGAAAATAACCGCCGAAGTAGTGACTGGTCTGATCATCCAGCGTCACGCAGAGTCCCGAATCGGTAGTAATCGTATTAATTATCAAAGCGCGCCCAGCAGTCTATGCATCTGCGGTATTACCCGGACATCAGACAGGCGGGACGAGGCCAGCCCCTGAAGATGCAGAAGGTGTGCGGCACTGATGCCGACAGTACCGTCCGGCAGCGTCACCGGCTGTATAAAAAGCGGCAGAGACAGATCGACAGAAGTTATCACATCACATACCTGCTGAATTTCGCCGGCAGTCGTTTGTTCGCCCACGACGATTTTTACAGAAACATTACTTCCAAACGCCTCTTGCAGAAAAAGGGCATGCAGATCCCAGAGATGTTCCGTACAACCGGCGGTCGAAGGAAGCTTCATATCCATACTGACAAAATCAACGAACTCTTTTACCTTCCGGAGAGCAATGTGCATGGTACCGTTTGTTTCAAGATGAATCGGCAGGATTTTCCTGATTTCCGGAAACCATTCTGCAAGAGCATCCGCGTACAGCAGCGGCTCTCCCCCCGTAAAACTGATTGAATGGTGCACCCCCGGCAGCAGCAGTCGCCACTCCTCCAGAATCGAGGAGATGGCATGCAGAGACACCGGCTGGGGACAGGTAATAAACTCACCCGAACCGGGCTTTGATTCAAGCCGGCAGATATCTGACTTTTCAAAATCGGTGTCGCAATAGCGGCAATCAAGATTGCATTCCATCAGACGCACGAAAATCTGCCGGCGCCCCGCCAGCATGCCTTCGCCCTGAATCGACGAAAACAGCTCACTGATATATACCGGATCACTCATAATAGCGCGCTGAAGCATTGTCTGATTCCCAGACCGTGATGGAATCAACGGTGATATTGTCGTTATTCAGGCGTGCAGAGATGCGCTGATACAGATATTTAGCAATATGCTCCGACGACGGCGAAATATCACGGAACGCCGGATTGTCATTCAGATATTTGTGATCAAGTTCGTTAACTATCGCACACGCTTCACGCTTTAACACCTTGAAATCAATACCCAGGCCGGCCGTATCCAATTCACGAGCCGTTACCGCCACATCGACTTTCCAGTTGTGGCCATGGAGATTTTCGCAATCACCCTGATAATTTTTCAAGTTATGGGCAGCGGCAAAACTGGTGCGGATCGTCAGCAAAAACATTATGAACAACTCCTCTAAGCGGGTATGAGTGGATTTAACCTATCTTACGATAATACACAAAAAAATGGGCAACCACAAGGGGTTGCCCGTCGGATATACGATTTAATTTGTAACTACCCGGCTCTATCGAAACAACAGACCAAAACTAAAAGCAATTTACAGGGATACAAGGGATGAAAGGGATAACACCCTAAAACCACGAAACTTTCTGTGGTTTAACCCAAATAGGCTTTGTTTTTTATTTCTTGACGTTATCCCTTTTATCCTCTTCATCCCTGTTAAAAAAATTTTGCACTGTGCTGGTTCCGGCTCAGCTCTGTGACGCCTTCAGAGCCTGTTCGATATCGGCAATTATGTCGTCCACACATTCGATCCCGATCGAAAGCCGGATAAAATCGGCGGTCACACCTGAGGCGATCTGCTCTTCAGCATTCAACTGCTGATGAGTGGTCGAAGCGGGGTGGATTACAAGCGATTTGGCATCACCGATATTGGCCAGATGCGACAGCAGCTTGACATTATCGATAAATTTCTTGCCGGCCTCCATTCCCCCCTTGATACCGAAACCGATGATGGCCCCCTCCCCTTTCGGAAGATACCTGAGCGCCCGGGCGTAATCCTTGTGACTGGCGAGTCCCGGATAATTAACCCAGACAACGTCAGGCTGAGCTTCCAGCCAGCGTGCTACCGTACGGGCATTTTCAACGTGACGCGCCATCCGCACATGGAGGGTCTCCAGGCCGAGGATGATCTGGTGTGAATTGAACGGCGAGATACAGGCGCCCATATCACGAAGCAGGGATACCCGCATCTTGATGATATACGAGATATTCCCCAGAGCGTCCCAGTATTTCAGGCCGTGATAGGAAGGATCCGGATCGGTAAACTCGGGGAATTTACCGTTGTTCCAGGGGAATTTTCCGCCGTCGACAACCGCGCCGCCAATACTGGTGCCGTGGCCGCCGATAAATTTGGTCAACGAATAGACGACAATATCGGCGCCATGCTCAAGCGGCTTGAACAGATAGGGGGTGGTAACCGTATTATCGACCACATAGGGGAGTCCGGCCTCATGGGCAACCGCCGCAATCGCTTCAAAATCATCGACGTTGTTTTTCGGATTACCGACCGACTCGCTGTACACCAGCCGGGTATTGCCGTCGATCGCTCTCCGGACATTTTCCGGATTGGAGGTATCGACAAACTTCACCGTAATGCCAAGCTTCGGCAGCGTATAATGGAACAGGTTATAGGTACCGCCGTAGAGGTAGTTGGTAGAAATGATATTGTCACCCGCCTTGGCGATATTAAGCACCGCATAGGTGATCGCCGCCTGCCCCGAAGCAACCGCCAGCGCGGCAACACCGCCGTCCAGAGCAGCAAGGCGCTGCTCAAGAACATCGGTCGTCGGGTTCATCAGCCGGGTATAAATATTGCCGAATTCCTTCAGGCCGAACAGATTGGCGGCATGCTCGGAACTCTTGAATACATAAGAGGTCGTCTGATACAGAGGGACGGCTCGCGAGAGAGTAGTCGGGTCAGGTGTCTGGCCGGCATGAAGGGTAAGAGTCTCAAAAGAATGATTGGTATCTGACATAATTCCTCCTGAAAATATGATGTATATTTACTCCGGGACAATACTTTTTCCACGCAAATCAGTCAAGATCAAATCAGCTATCAGCATTCAGCATTCAGCATTCAGCATTCAGCATTCAGCATTCAGCATTCAGCATTCAGCATTCAAAATCCAAAATCCAAAATTTGACATTCGAATATCGAATGTCAAACCCCCAGCTCCCGCAGCACAATACCGGTCTCCGC